>JAGWMJ010000001.1:358529-717058 GCA_028871815.1 Armatimonadota bacterium
ATCTGATGATCGTGGGGCAACCTGGCACTGGAAAGACATATTGCCTAGTCCGTCTTTGCCGCCAGCTTCGCAAGTTAGGAATAGCACCTGTCATCTTTGACTTCCACGGCGACATCGAGGAACGACTCGCTTCAGAAGGCGAAACTTTGCGTTTTTCAGACCTGGAGAAGGGAATTGGCTTCAACCCGATGCGCGTTGTCCGAACGGGTGAGAACGCCTGGATAGACAACGTAGCTGATCTTCGCGATATCTTCGCGGCCATTTATCCCGACCTTGGAGATCTGCAAACTCATGAAATCCGCGAAGCGATAAAGGAAAGCTACCGCGAATGTGGCTTTGGCCAATCGACGGGGATGAGCAGTCCCGGTATTCAGGAGCCGCCTAGCTTTCAACGTTTCTATGACATTCTCACCGAAAAGCCGAAACCGAATATCGGTGTCCTCGCTCGCCTCGGCGAGTTAAATGACTATGGCTTTTTCCGCAACACGGATTCTCCTTCGACATTACTCGATACGCGAGATCCAACGATCGTCCGTCTATATCGTACACAGAATGAGGTACTTCAGAACGCGCTGGCCTCGTTCGTGCTGTTCAACCTCTACCAAAACATGTTTCTAAGAGGACCTCAGCACACCCTTACGCATTCAATTCTCTTTGATGAAGCCCATCGGGCGAGCCACCTCAAGCTCATACCAACGATGGCGAAAGAGTGCCGCAAATATGGCCTCGCAATGATCGTGGCATCACAGGAGGCCAAGGATTTCAACGTCTCACTTTTCTCCGCCATTTCAAACTACCTTATACTGCGAGTCACAGAAATCGACGCGAAGTTCCTAGCTCGCACCGTTGGAGCAAATGCGGAAACGCATGCGCTTGCGAGTCGCCTGAAGTCACTTGCAGATCGCACGGCGCTCTTTTTCAGCCCCGGAAAGCGTCCAACTGGAATTGAACTACAGGAGTAGCTGTGTTCAACGACTATTGGTCCATGCAATGAACTAATCCGCCACTGGTCCTTTCCAACTACCAAGCACACGCTGCTTACTTCTTCTCTGTGTACTTTTGTGACAATTTCCGTGATAATGAGTTCTTGCTTGCATCAAACGCAACCAAAGTGTCAACGGGGGCGGGCGGAACACGAGCCGGAGCGCACAGGGCGCTTATCTGCCGCAGCCGAAGTGCTTGACGCCTTTGCGAGCGTAGGTGCGAAAGCGTTCGACCTCACGATCACGTCCGAGCCCGGGAAGAAGATCGGCTACAGGCGCGGCGTCCGCGGTCAGCAGCTCCGCCAAGGTCTGCCGGAGCCGCTTGCGCCCTGCGGTGGCGAGTTCGGCGTCGGCGCCGATCCGACTGCCTCCGGCGCCACTCGGGCGCGGTCATCAGGAACTTCAAGCTCAAGTTATGCCCCGCGTTGCACCGTGATGGCTGCTTGCCATGTCCGGCCGACCAGCGCGGAGACCGTCCGCCCGTGGCTATAACTATGCGGGTTGTTTATGCGGGTTGCACCGTGTCCGCCCTTGCAAACCAAGGCGCGCTCGGTGGTTCGCTTCATCCTCCGATCGAGCCGTCGGAGGCGAGCACGACACGGAACAATTGCGCCCGGTCCGCGCGTGAAATGAAGCAGGCCCTTCTCAAGACAATGGGCAGTACTGGACTTGAACCAGTGACCTCCTCCGTGTGAAGGTGGCCTGGACGCTTGCGCGACTACCACGTACTACTGCCAGCGCCTCTTCACAGCGTTCACGATTCCGCCCCGATTCTCCTCAGGAGACGCGGTCTTTTCCTACACACCGAACGCCTTGTTCCGGGCACACGAAGATACTCGACTGCCGCAGGCTGCCGGAGTTAAGCAACCATGGGTGTGGCGCGCGGCGCCTATTGGTCTGTGACCGATTCTTCGAGGCTCAACTCGTCTTCGCCAGCTGCATCACGCTTCAATGTCGCGAAGTATTGCTCGATGGCTGCGCGGCAGCGCTCCTCGCACGCCTCCCGCTCATCCCGGTCGCGCAGCCGTGCCCAGACTGTACAATTGACCTCATAGAACGCGCGGTCACGGGCGTAGCCGACGAAGTCCATGCGGGAAAACCGGTTGAAAGGGCCGACGTTGATGACCTGCTGCACCTCCGATCTTGTTAGGCCCGCAGGTTCACGCAGCCGCGACATTCCTCGCTCGGCCTCCAGACCGCAGGCGAGCCTGGTCAGGTAGAAACGGTGGAACCGGTCGGCCACGTCGCTCACGCGGGCGCGGCCGTGGTCATCCACGCACTCCAGCAGCGCCAGGAACCACACGGGCTTGTAGGAGTGCGTCATATCCATCGCGGCCAGGAATCGCACGAAGTCGTCATAAAGGGTTTCGTCCGTGACCTCCGCCAGCCCGTACTTCGCCCGTATCTCAGCCACGCGGTCCGCAGCGAAGTAGGGCACCCGGCTGCGGCGGCCAAGCTCCACAACCTCGTCGGCCGGCAGCTCGCCGCGCAGCCATCGGTCCAGCACCCAGCCCTCTGACTTGCGCAGCATCCGCGAGAGCGCGGGTGCGGTGACCATTCCCTCCACGCGCTCCTGCCAGTCGAAGATGTCCACGAGCTGGTAGTCGGTGGCCCACAGGTGGAGCCGTAACTCCTGCGGCAGTGCGCCGTCCTCATCCTGGAACACGCGTGCGCCGGCCCGGTAGCGCGCTTTCCGAAGGAGCCGGTGCAGGCTGAGAGCGCGGTTGTGTCGTGAAAAGACATCCACAAAGTCGAAGACAACGAGGTAGTCCTTGCCGGCGTGACGGCGCATGCCACGGCCGAGCTGCTGCTGGTAGAGCACCTTCGAGAGCGTGGGCCTGCCCATCAGCAGCACTTCCGTTCGCGGCGCATCCCAGCCCTCGTTCAACACGTCGCAGGCACAAAGCACTTGCAGCTTCCCGCGGTCGTACGAATCGAGGACTCTCCGTCGGTCGTCCTTTGCGAGCTGCCCACTGACAGCGGCGGCGGGCACGCCTGCCTCGCGGAACCGCCGTGCCATCTCCTCGGCGTGCGCCAAGCTGACGCAAAAGGTGACTGCACTGCGGCCATGCACGTTCCGGCAGTATGTGTCCACAATCAGGGCGTTGCGCTCCGGCACGGTCACCCGCTGCTCCAGGTCCGCCTGCCGGTAGACCGTGCCGTTGAAGCGCAAGTTCCGAAGATCCACGTTCGTCTCGACGCGGAAGCAGCGAACGTCGCACAGCACTCCCTGTCGCACAGCGGTCTCCAGGTCCATCCGGTGTGCGGCCTCGCGGAAGACCTCCAGCGCACTCAACCCATCGGCGCGGTCTTCCGTGCCCGTCAGGCCCAGCAGGAACTGCGGATCGAAATACCGCACGACGGCTTGGTAGGTTCTGGCCGTGGCATGGTGGGCCTCATCGATCACGATGTAGCCGAAGTGCCGGGCGTCGAAGCGGTTGAGCTGGCCGTGCATCGCCTGGATGGTGCCGACGATCACCTGTGCCCGCTCGTCGCCTCCGTCGCCCAGCCGTGCCCGCGTCGCCTCCGGCCACAGCTCTGCGAATCGAGCGATCGCCTGGTCCACTAGCTCGATTGTGTGCGCCAGGAAGAGGCTGCGCAATCCCATCCGACGGGCATCTTCCACTGCCGTCGTCGTCTTTCCGGCGCCCACAGCGTGTGAGAGGAGGGCGATCTCGTTCCCCTCGCGGCGGAGCGCATCGAGGCTGGCCAGCGCCTCCCTCTGGTGCTCAAACAGCTCGACCAGGGCGCCGCGTTTGCAGGGCAAATGCTCCTGCGGGATGACTAGCCGCACGGGGGCGTCAAGCAGAACGGAAAGGTGCTCGCGAACGCGCTCGGGATCTTTGCCGATCTGCCAGTCGGACCAGCGCAGCACGCGCCAGCCTGCGTGGATCAGGCTATTCTGCCGCACAAGCTGGTCGGCGTAGTCGCCGTGCGCCAGGACAGCAGGGTGGTGGTATGTCTCGCCATCTATCTCAATTGCATAGCGGTCGAGGAGCGATTCAAGGGCGAAGTCGATGAACCGGCTGCGCCCCTCGATGTCCTCATATCCGTACTGCGGCACGAGCTTGGCGGCCGCCGCAGGACCGAACACGTCCTGGAACAGCTCGACGAAGCGCTCTTCTGTACGATATGGAGTGGCAGTACGAGCTGACAATATGGTCCTCGGCAAAGGCTATCGGCGCTGATGCTCGGCCTGTTCGCCATAAGGCGCGACGGCACCTCCGCATTAGCCTCGATGACGCGGCCGGGTAGGTGTCAACACATTCCGTCGCCAATCTCGCGGCTGACCTCGGGCCATCCCTCCGCGGAGGGCCTCCTGCGTACGGAAGACGTGCTGCGCGGGCTATACGATTTGCTGGTAACGTCCAGCCTGCGGGAGCGGCTGGCTCAGCCTCCGGCCGACCTCGTCGCGGGGCTTACGGCGCCGGACGCCGTGGAATCCCGTCTGCCCCGCGTAACGCCAAATGCCAGCAGGTGAGGCAACGTGAAGAGTCATCACTCGTGAGCCAGGACGGGGCGGTTGCGCGCGGAAGTGGGCAACCGCCCCAGTGGTTCCTCGGATCACGGTACATCGAGGCGGCTAATGCAAGGAACCTTGCAGTACCGAAAGCCAATGTAAATGAACGCCAAAGAATCTACATTAGGAAGGCCGTGGAAGCCGCGTCTGGTGCTGCCCGTGATCGCCCAGCAACAACACCCCTGCGCCAACTGCGCCAAATCCCGCCGGCAAGATGGGCAGTACTGGATTTGAACCAGTGACCTCCTCGGTGTGAACGAGGCGCACTGTTTTGTGCTCAATTGCCCAGTTTTCGTGCTCAGACGGGCATTCTTGCCGTCCACTTTTTTGGGAAACGAGGCGCTCAGTTTTTTGAGCGTAATTAAGTATACCTCAAACTAGGCCGGTCCGCTGAATGGCCGAGCCCATTGTTCAGTTCGTACCACTCTGACCGGATTCGGCTCATTCATGCAGATCAAACAGGTGGCTTACTGCTCCGGGCATCGCCAGAGTCCCGGATTCCTGTGTGCCTGTGTTACCTATTCGCCAACAAGCTCATCTGCGGCCCTGATACAACCTTGCGCCCCAAACGCCCTAGCAGTCTACGGTACCGACTGGGCAATCCGACGGACGGCGATCGTTCCAGACGACAACGAGCCGCTCTCTGTTTCTTCCGTGCCATCTCCTGATGTTGTGAAACCACTTCGACAAGGTCGTCCCATGTAGAGGCTCGCCTGTGCAGATGTCGAAGTTGTTCGACTCGCCCTGGTACGACACACGGAAGTGCGGCGGTGGGTGCTCGCGCGAGAAGATCTCTATCTTCAACCCGTCGATTCTATCCACAAGTCGTTCCTCAATGCGCCGTTTGCCGTTTTCTAGTAGCGGGCCGATTTCGAAATCACGGGACAATTCCGCAGTCAGATCATCATCTACTGGAACTGACCACTCCTTGAAGAGCTCTGTATCTTCTACCATTACGGAGTCCTCGTCATCTCTCCTGATACGTGGGGTATACGGTCGATGGCGACACACACCTCCATTAAGTCGAGGAGATCACCATAGCGATGGCCGCTTCTTCCCACCGGGAGTATCCTGCACGGTCACGTTCGACAACCTGCCAAGCCCGGTTCAAGAGCAGAACTGGACTATCGCCTGGTTGCCAGTCGCGGTTGGGAACGACCTCTTCAGCGAGCGCAGCGCGGGGTCCTGCTTCGGTCAACATATCATCTATGGCGGAATCCACGGCGCTCTCCAGAGAATCTACGTAGAACCCGTGATGATCTTCTTGCACTCCCAGGCTCTGGGCCACTAACGCCCACTCGTCCCGCACGAGTTGTGCCGCTTGGATGTGGCCCAACCGATGCGCGCGTCGAGCGAGGAACTGGACCCGAAGCCAGGTCACGGGATGCGTGCTTCGTTGGAGCAAGTCCTCGGGCTGGTGGAAGTCGGCGTGTCTCAACTCGCTAAGGTACGACCCAAAGGCATGCATGAACGCTGGCCCGCCGAGCGTCAGACCTGCTGCGTCACAGAACAACTCCTGCGCCCAGGCATACCATGCGCCGACGACCGAACGGAGCCGCGCTGCCTGCCGCGCTGCGTGCTGGTCGTTCCGACGCGACCGGGGTCGTAGATCGTCTTCGATTCGCAGTTGAAGGTCGCGGACTATATCATCCATTTCGGCCTGATGGAGCTTGTAGAGCAGGTGGCCGAACTCGTGGAAGTGGAGCGCCAAAAACAGGAGTCTGCGCCTCTCCAGACACGGATAGTAGTAGATCGGAGCAGGCGTGTAGGGGAAGATAGCAATCGAGCCGTCGCCGCTGGCCGCAGGAATCTGCGCGGTCTCGGTGTGCGCGGCATGCACCCAGGCGATCACGTTGAGGCAGAGGCTGTCGGTGTCGCTCGCCCGCAGTACGGGTATCGCCAGAACTCCACCGATCAAACGGGCGGATCGAGTAACTTGCTGTATGTTGCTCCGCACCTCCTCAAGTATGTCATCGTTCTTGGAGTGCAGGTGCGCATGGTTCTCCGTCGTAAGCGCGGCGCATTGCACGCAGATTTGCTCCAGCCGCTGCCTGAACGGTTCGAGCGGAGCCGGTACCCGCGCCCCCAGAATCGCATCCCGAAGCCCCGTCACCTCATCGGCCAGGGCTTCGTTCCGAGCCGCCAGAAGCCCGCGTAGATTGGAGCTGCCAGGGGAGAACACCGCCTACATCTCCCCCAGCACGCCAATGTCATCCGCATGGGCGTGTTCCTCTACAAGTGTTCGCAGCTCCCGAAGACACCCTACAAGCACTCTCTGGTCATCGGGACGGTCGCTATCGAGCAGAGACTTCAGCTCCTCAAGGGATACCGTCTGGAATGGCGCAGTAATCAGGGCACCTCTCCTGGCGCGCACGTACCTTTGCGCCAGAATTCCGAGCCTGGGGGCCGCACCGACGATCGGTGCCTCCTCGTCGCGCTCGATGTCGCGGACGAGCGGCCCAAATCTATCGAGGAACTCCTCCAACGTTCGCCGCGCGGCTGTGAGCGATTCGGCAGACGCGGCGTCCCCTGAACCCGCGAGCGACAGCTTCGCGTGGATGGACAACCGGTTAATCGCGGAGATAACCGCCTGGTTCAGCTCGAAGCTCTCCGCAGTAAGCCATTGAGTGTTCATCGTCTTCTCCCTCGGATGAACCGCATGGTGGTTGAGACTGGAATCAGCGGGTGCGCTTGATCTCCTGCTGAGATCGAGCGATCAGATCATCGTCCGCCCGCTTTACATGTACTGCGATGGTCTGCTCCTTTGCCGGGTTGGACCAGTTGAGCTGCGTCGTCGCCGCGTACGAGTCCACCGCCTTCCGAATAGGGGCACCTTCGTTGCAGGCGGTCAGCAGGATAGGTTCCGACGTGCCCTGTGTGAGCGTCGCTCGCGTCGTTCCGACAAACACAGCCTCGGCGGTTGTGAGCTGGACGGCGGTAGGTTCCGCCACGTTCTGCGGAGCGCCTGCCTCGTCGATCTCCCACAAGCGGACCGGAAACTGAGTCTCTTTGTGAAGCTCAATCAAGTCCACTCGGGCATCTTCTGACAGGCACCCAATACGGATCAGCCGCTGCTTCGCCGTCTCGATGGCCTCTGCCTCGCCCGCGCAGATGCGACCGTCGCGTATGACGAGCAGCGAGGTCAACGGGTGGGCATCGCGGCGGGGCCAGCCGTCCTTGATGAACCTCACCAGCTCGTTCTGAAGGAACTCAGGGTTGATCGCTTCGGCTTTCGTGTCCAGCTTCTGCTGCACGTCTGACCAGAGTTGGAAAGCGGGCGTAAGCCCTACACCACGGTTCACGAGGATCGTGAATCCGAGGTAGCGACGGTCATGCCCGACATCGATTACGAGCTGCGCATCATAGGCGTCCGCACCGTCGATCCGCCACGGGATCGCGTCCATCTGCTGGAGAACATCCAGTGCGGACATGCGCACAAACTGCTCCCATTCCCGCCGCCCTCGGTCGACAGACACCTTCCCCGTCCGCCTATCCGTCACGCCATCGATCAGGCTCCGGTAGCTACTACAGAGCCGACGCTGTGTAACGCGCTTGACGCGCCAACCATCCAGACCCTTGGCGACCGAATAATATGCCGCAGGTTCCTCGTTTAGAACGAAGACCACCATGCCGTCGTCCCGTACGCGCTGGAGCGTATCGACAGCCTGTTCTATCGACCCGTACTCGACAAGCTCGAAAGCAAACGGGCTACCCGTCCAATCAGACGCCATCTCGCACATGCTGGAGATGAAACGCTGTGCGGCATCTAGGCCCATGCCCTTCGGGTAGGCGCAGTAGAGCGTCCGATGCGTGGTCGGAGGAAGGTAGTAGAAGCCACCATCACTGAGCATGTCCGTACGCCTTCGATGATAGCTGGCATGGACGGTCGCCGCCGTTCGGGTCGGAGCCAACTTGCGGTCCCGTCCAAATTCGAGCGTGGGGAGCGCGGGCCTCCAAACACGGCCAGGAGCAGGACGCCAATACTCACGCTCGGTCCCAGGTGCGACGAAACCGCATGGGCGGTCGCCCAGTTCGGCCCAAAACCCGTCGATGTAGTTGCGCCTGTCGGCAGGAGCGATCTTGTCGATGTCGCGGAGGCCGCGCGGCAGGTTGTCGTTCATCACGCGCACGCGAAGAAGGCTCCCGGCCACGGGCCGCTCACCCATGTCAAAGAAGACGTACACCGCAGGCGTGTCGTCGGTGACGCCTAGCTCAGGATACACCGCCGTGTAGTAATCCGTGAGCGACGAGTATGTCTGGTCTTTCACCCTGATAGGCACTTGTCCGCACGTTTTCCCGTCCGCATGAGAGAAGTAGACGCGCATCGTCCTGCCCATGCTGTAGACCAGCGTGCCGCGCTGCCCCTCCTGCCGGTTCGCTAGACGGTCGAACAACGTGTGTCGCCGCTCGCGTTCCTGCGCAGATTGTGTTGGGTCGAAGAACCAGGCCAGATTCTGCGTCGTAAGGAAGGCAGTCTGTACGTCGGCGGCGATCCCGATCCCAACCTCCTCGATGAAGCGCGCGCCAAGCGCGATGCACCTGTACGCCGCGATCCCCATCTCTTCTTGGAACGGCTCTGGGTCATACCATTTGCGCGGGCTGGAAAGGGTCCAGCGGCGTCTCTTGCGGTGGACTTGCGCAAGCACAGCTCGCTCTACGAGATCGGGAATGGAGGCGCGCCCTCGTTCCTCTCGAAGCGAGAGCTGTCGGGCAGGCTCGCCAGCGTCGAGGATCGTAGCTTCCCAGTTCTCCTCCTGCATTCGCATCTCAGGGATCGCGCGTGACGTGGCGACAAGAAGAGCGTCATTTCCCACGACTACGCTCGCCAGCCCTTGCTGGTACCGAAGCCGCCCGCACATCCTCTCTCGCTGATTCTCGGTCAGGCGAGTACCGACGATCTTGGCCGCCCGCGTGGGCACCCAAAGGTCGCACCCTCGCTGAACCAAGCGTATCGACGTTTCGACGATGGGTTCACGCATCGACGCACTCCTTACCATCCGAACAGGCGCACAGGAACGGGCACATCTGGCAGACTCTCGGCTGCGGATGGGCGGTGAACGCCGCAGATCCGCTGAGCGCGACATATTCGTGAGCCAGCGCCATCCTCTCCGCGTCCTGGCAGATGCGCGCTCGGGTAGCCGCCATCTCGCTGTCAGAGACACCATACGACACGACCGCGCCGTTGCCGAGGAAGGCCATGCTCACGGAAACCAGTTGTGGAGGGATACCTTGTTCAACGTGCGCCCACAAGCCATATGCAGAGAGCTGAAGGCTGTCGTCGCCACCCGAGCCAGGCACGCCGCTCTTCCAGTCCACGATCTTGATGCCGCCATCGGCAACTCGATAGAGATCGACTTTGCCTTCGGCCCTGCACGGAAGGCCCGCTATGCTAACCGTCCTCTCAATCTCAGCGTCAGGGAGACACCCCATCATGCGGAGGGGCCCGAACGCCTCAGCCGTGTAGAACATCGCCAGCGCCGATGAAAGCCGCTCGCGTGCTTCTGCGTACAGGTCCAGCACGTCGGCCCACCCGTAATAGAACTCGTGTAGCAGCTTTGGTGGGAATTGTCCCTCGTGCGGGTTCTCGCCGCGCGGGTCTGATTCTGAATAGGTTATGTCGGCTACAAGAATATCGTTGGCCCATCCAGTAAGCCGATCCAACGTCCAGTCGTCGCCTCGTTGCCTTGCGCGAAAGTAATTGGCGATCACCATGTGCAGAATGTCGCCCACTCGCATATGTCGGTTGGACATGCCTTTCAGCCGGTGGAGCAGTAACTTGTCGGGATCGTTCTGTGCCCTTCTCTTGTTCGCTCCGTAGTAAGCGTAGTAGTATTGTCGCGGGCACTTTTCAAGCAACGAGCGCCGACTGTACGACCACTCGACGGTGCCGAGGTCATCCGCTGTACGGGGTTCACCCGATACGAATTCCATCGGATCAAAGAGCGATGGTTCACCGGCTAACATTACTGATCCCTCCGCAGCCCCCTTAGCTCCTGACTCAGCGCTCGCCACTCGTCATCTGTCAGGCCGATCCGCTGCGCTTCGCGTAGGAACTCCTGGGCGGCGGCGCTTGAGCTGACGGTCTTCTGCACGTCGGACGGCATCTTGCCGATTTGCGACAGCAGATTCTCGGGCTGTACGCCGATGATCTCACAGAGCTTCACCACAGTGTCTGCGGCCGGAGGCGGGATGCGCCCGTTCTCAATCTTGCTAATGTAGGAGAAGTCCACGCCCGCCCGGTCCGCCAGTTCCCTCTGACTCAGCCCCGAATCCCGTCGCGCGTCTCGCAGCGCCTCGCCGAAAGTCATCACTGTCGCTCCTCGAAGCAGAGTATAACAGGTGTTGAGTTGTTTGTCAACTCCATTATCGGGTATCGATCGCTTGGTATTCAGGGGCAGCGTTGGTATGTCCGAAACCATCACGCTGTCAGTATGATCGCTACAGTGGAGGTGACGCCGCCGCAAAGCCGCCCGCCTGGCACGAGGCATGCACTCACACCCGCGCAGGGCGGTCGAGCAGAGCCTGTGAGCCTGGTTCCTCAGGGTACAAACTCAGAGCCTGCCGAGCGATGAACTCCGCTTCGCGGATACGGCCGAGATCCACTGCCCGGTCGAATCTTATAGCCGCGTCAGCCATGTAGTCGGTAACACTCTCCATGTCAACCCCCGCCGTGTTTCCGGCGCCCTAAGACGCCCGCCCGAGCCCATCGACTTAGTTCCCGGACCTCACAGACACGTCAGCGAGCGACCGGAACGGAGCATCCGGACCAAGACCTCGGCCCTTGTTTTCGAATATGATTACAGGGAGCACTCCGGTGATCTTCGGACCGAGTACAAAGTGAAGTGGTTCTGACATTGATCGGGGAGCTTGCGCTTGATGGGCTGGTCTCGACCTGAACGCTCGCTGAGAGCTCAAGCCAACGACCGCGGCTACGGCCAACACTGCGGAGCCGCCTAGAATCAGGCGAGCCGTGAGCGTAACAGACCGCGCCGGAGTGCGGCGACGTGATGAGCGGCGCTCCTTGCCAATGGCGGACTTAACCGTCTCACCGCTTAACTGACTGAAGCGCGCGACCATATGGGATGCTTCGGGAGAGTGGGGATAGAGGCTCGCAACCTGACGAGCGATGAACTCTGCCTCGCGTGGCCTCCCGATCTCGATCGCACGGTCAAATCTCGCTGTGGCGTCGCTCAGGTAGTCGGTCAAATTGTCCACGTCAGGCCCCCCGCCGTGTTTCCGGCGCCAAGTGACGCCCACCGGTCGATCCGTGGGCACCTATTTGCAGATCATTGTAGCCTAGAGGTTGTCGGGCTCGAAACCTTCCGAACGCAAGGCGTTAGCGGCAAGGGAATCGAGAGTTCGACCGTCTAGCCGCCCGCGCTCACCATGCAGCAATCCTCTGAGCGCCACCCCGATCGCAGCCCACTGCTCGCCAAGGAATTCGTTGAGCGCAACGCTTATCTCAGCTCGCTCGCTGCCGAGTAATCCGTCGTCTCGGACCCCACTCCCATAGCGCTGTTGTCGTGCGTCTGCGTACCGGAGCCAGCCGGTGTACAGCTCCACGAGCGCCTTTTCAAATTCGTCCTCTGGTCGATGGATGGCTGGCTGGTGGGCCGCTGCCCTCGCTTCGCAATCCGCGTAGCTTCGTGGTGTCACATACAGATTCATCAAGTATCCGTGCTTCATACCTCCTCTCATGTTTTGGGTTGATGTCGCCCTCCTCTGGGGAAATCCCGCACGGAGGAGGGCATTTGTTGTCTAGTCCTCGTCGGGCCGCATCAGGGTGATGACCGGCTCCAAATCATCGCCCGGTCCGCAGACGAGCTTAACGCTATAGCTTGTAGTCGGCCCGACAGGCATATTCAACCCGTACACCAGTTCAGATCCGCTAGTCCTGCTTCCCCGAATTGAGGTTAGTCCCATCCAGAGCACATCCCAGAGGCGACCAGTAGGATCTTGCCAGCTCTTGCTTTCCGGAATGTCGTTGATGTCCGCCCACAGTGCCGCGGTCAATGCAACAGGGTAACGGAAGCCAGCTTCGGCGGCCATCTTCGAGACATCGATCAGCACTCCGTCCTCTAGCGCCTCCCGCCGCGTGTACGAGTAGATCACGTTGTCGCCAGTTATGGTTTTGGTTTCGTCATTCATATTTCTCCTTGTAATTGGTTGACATTAATTGACACCCATAAGATAGGCAATTGTTAGGTAGCAGTCAAGCAAAAAATGGGTGATCAATGCGGAATAGATCCTTCCCTTGGCCGGGTGGTTCTGCTAGGATCGCCCCCATGTTCCAGATGACAACCACATCCAGACGCCGCCCGGGACCAGTACCGGGGCCTCCGACCAAGAAGTACAACGTGCTCATTGACGAGGAGCTCGCCGAGTGGGCAAAGCGGCAGCCCGGCGGCCTTTCAGACCTTGTGCGCCGTTTGCTGAGAGAGGCAAGGCAGAAGCGTTCGCCTGCAACCGGAAACAGCCGGTAGATGACGCTGAAATTGCAACCTCGTGTCGTCGCAAAATGACGACAGGATCTGTCGGGGCGATACAGCCAGGGCAGAACTGCAATCCGTTTGCGCGCAGACCGTGTTATGCTGTGGCGCTATGGTCGCAAGGGCACGAGCAAACGCGGAAGGTCGAGAGCAAACATCGCTTGAGCATGCGCTGTTCTACGAGCCGGAGGTAAGCCGCCGACCGGCGAGAGAGTCGGCCCTGCCCGTGTTCAGGATCGAACTTGTACGGGACAATCCGGCGGACGACCATTCCCAGCATACGATACGCTCGCCGGAGGAAGCCGCCCGGATCTTCGAGCGATACCTGAAGGGTGCGGACCGGGAGAACTTCGTGACCATGTTCCTCGATACCAAGAGCCGCGTCATCGGTCTGAATACGGTCTCCATTGGCACGCTCGACAGCGCGCTTGTCCATCCGCGCGAGGTATTCAAGCCCGCGATTCTCGCCAACGCCTCGTCTGTCATCGTCTGCCACAACCACCCGTCTGGCGACCCGCAGCCGTCACCCGAGGACCGGCAGGTCACCGCCCGCCTTGCCGAAGCCGCTAAGGTTCTCGGCATCGACCTCCTCGACCATGTTGTTGTCGGCTGCAACGGAAAGCACTGTTCGCTCAAGCAGCTTGGAGTGTTCTGAGGTGCGCCGCCATATGAAAGAGCACGGTACAGCCTATAACGGGCGGCGCGGGCAGACGCGAAGGAGTTACCCACAGGGACCCCCTACGGGCTATCCCCTATGGATAACTCCTTCCGGTTTTCCGCAGCCGAACCGCTTGGGGGCAATTGGTAAGCCCCGCAGACGGTCCGTCTACGGAAAACCATTCTCTCTTAGGCCGCTCTGCGTCCGCGACGCGGCCCGACACTTCGACAACGGCAGCGAGCCGTCACGCAGCGCCCCTCTCGATTCCCAGCACCAGCGTGCTCGGAGCCTCGCGACACGTCTGTTCCATCGCACCAGCGTCGCATTGCTGCTGCTGCCAGAGAATCTACAGCCCTCCGCCCGAAGCTCGCAAATCGTGTCGCACATCAGTACCCGACTGCTTCGCCTTATCGGATAGCCGCCATGCAACGACTAGGAAATCCTTCGGGCTTCGCCCTCGGTACACCTGATGCACCTTCGGTGCTAACAGCTTCGCGCACAACCAGCAATTCCCAGGCTCGCTTTTCGCTTGCAAACTGCAATCAAGGGGAGCAACCCAGAGGTCAGATTTACGATGGAATCAGCTAACCAGGAGTGTTTGCGGAGCGACCAACCCCCGAAACGGTCGGCTACCAGCAGCCGGCGCCGCCAGCCGCACCGTCGCCGACCGACGTTCACGATCGGATTCCGCGTGGACGAGTACTACCTCGCGATACTTGAGAAGGGCGCGGCAAGCTACGAAATCAGTATCCATGAGTACGCCCGGCAGCGACTCTTAGAGCTGCTGGACCGGCACGACGAAACTCGGCTACTTGCCGAACTCGACCAAGTGACCGCTGACGTGGCGGAACTCCGAGAAGACATTGCCCGGTCGTTGGAAGTCATCCTTGTGAACCTCACCAAGGGCGACGCGCAAGCGATCAGGTCATGGATATCGGACAACCTCCGCCGGGGCTAACACGCGATGCTCTCCTTAGCTGACATCGAGAATGGCCAGGAACACTACTACGACGGGCTGGCCCGAGAGGACTACCTGACCAACGGCGGCGAGGCGCCCGGTATCTGGCTTGGCCGGGGCGCCGCGGCCCTTGGCCTCGAAAGCACGGTCGTGTCCGAGACGTTCATTCGTGTGTTCCAGGGCTTTCACCCGGATCGGGACGCCACTCTTGTACAGAACGCCGGTAAGGAGAACCGCCAACCTGGATGGGATCTGACGTTCTCGGCGCCGAAGTCCGTGTCCGTCCTATTTGCACTCGCCAATCCACACACTCGCCGGCATATACAGAGCGCGCATCTCAACGCGGTGCGAGAGGCGATCGGATACCTGGAGGATGTGGCGTGCTTCACTCGCCGCGGGAAAGGCGGACGCGTCAAGCAACGTGCTGGCTTCATCGTCGCGGCGTACGAGCACGGGACATCAAGAGCGCAAGATCCTGACCTGCACACACACGCGCTGTGTTTGAACGCGGGGATAGGAGAAGACGGTCTGCCGGGCGCGATCGTCAGCAAGCCGGTGTACCGACACAAGATGGCGGCCGGCGCGGTCTATCGCGCGAGCCTTGCGCTCGGGATGCAGCAGATCGGATTTGTGATAGAGCGTGACGGCGTCTTCTTCCGGGTCGCAGGCGTACCACACGGCCTCTGTGACCGGTTCTCCACCCGGAGCAAAGAGCTGCGTGCCTTCATGAAAGAACAGGGAGTTGAGGGCCCGGCCGCCGCAGCTTGGGCGGCAGTAAAGACTCGACAAGTCAAGGGACACGTTGCGCGCGAAGTGCTCTTCATGCAGTGGGCTGAGATCGCAGCCACGTTTGGCTTCTCGCGCTCCAATGTGATTGCATTGCGCGGGAATGCCGTTCCGGTCTCCTCTCCGGCGATAGCTGACGGGATTATCGCTGATGCGGTCCACCGTCTGTCGTTGGAGAAGAGCCACTTTCCAGAGAGAGACTTCCTTCAGAAGGTCGCCGAGGCCGCCGCGGGTACCGGGTTGTCTGTATCAGAAGTACGAGCGCTCACTCAACGGGCGATCTCAGGTGGCGAGCTAGTGCCTTTGGGAGAGGTCAGTGGAGAACGGCGATTCACGACGAAGGACATACTGGCGAGCGAGGCCAGATTGCTCCGGACTGTGGGCGAGATGAACCAGCAGTCCGGTTTCCACATTTCCGACCAGTTACTCGCACGAGCGATCGGCTCGACAGAAGCAGAAGAAACCGTCAACGCAAGGGAGCGCGACCCCAGTGCAACCCCGATACGGCTGAGCCAGGAACAACATGCAGCGTTGAGGCACATTGCCGACTCCCGAAGTCGGATCGTCGCCGTATCTGGCATGGCCGGCACGGGTAAGTCCGCAATGCTGGGCGCCGCACGTCGAGCATGGGAGCGCGGCGGTTATCGGATCATCGGCGCAGCAGTGTCCGGCAAGGCGGCGCGCGGACTTGCCCGGAGCTCGGGTATCGACAGCATCACAATCAGCAGGCTTCTGTACGAACTAGGCCGACCGCCCCTCAATGGTCCCGGCATTATGCAGAGCCTCAAGGCCGAGTTCAAGCATGCCACATGGCAGATTGACAGCAAGACACGCCGCAAGCTCCTCGGCCAATACCATAAGGCGACGAGCAGGTTGGCCCATGAATGGAAGTATATGACCTGGCAGATCAGCCGGCGCCATCGCGACTTCTTGAATTATAAGCTCGACCGCGACAAGTACAAGCTCGACAACAAGACAGTGCTCGTGATTGACGAGGCGGGAATGGTCGGCACTCGCCAGATGGAGAGATTGCTCCAGGCGTGCGCTCATGCCAACTGCAAAGTCGTGCTGGTAGGCGACGAGCGGCAGCTCCAGCCCGTAGAGCCTGGCGGGCCGTTCTACTCCATCTTGAACCGAATCGGGTGTGCCCGCCTCTCCGACATCGTCCGGCAGGGTCTCGACGCTGGAGACACGAACCCGGCGTGGAAACGTGAAGCAAGTCGCGCCATGGCGGAGGGCAGAGCGGGTGACGCGCTGCGAGCCTATTCGGACCGTGGCTTCTTCTACGTGGCCCAAGGCAGAAAACGCGCTCTACAAGCGCTCATCCGCAAGTGGGCTGAGATTGGCCTCAGGAAACCAGAGTCGTGCCTCATCATGACCGGCAAGAGGCGCGAGGCAGACGAACTCAATAGACTAGCGCAGGACGAGAGGCGGCGAGCCGGACGGCTCGGCCTTCGGTTCGCTCGCGTTGGAGCCGCGACATTCTACGAACTCGACCGCGTCGTATTCACGAGGAACAGCCAGTGCATCGGCGTGATGAACGGCGATTTCGGCACGGTCACTCACGTGGACAACGTATCCGCGAGGCTCAAGGTGCAGCTAGACAGCGGCGCGGAAGTCGCGGTTCCGTTCCGCAGGTATATGGACTTGTCGCTGGGATATGCGAGCACAACACACAAAGCCCAAGGGGCGACGGTAGACCACGCCTATGTGCTCTGCGGAGGGCCGATGGCTGATCGCGAACTCAGCTACGTCCAAGCGTCGCGGGCGCGCCTGGATACGCACTTCTTTTCCGAGGCTCTTCCGGGTCCGGATTCGAGGAAAGAGCAGCGAGCGGAGCGAACTATAAACGAACTTGCCCGGATCATGAGCAGGAGCCGGCAGAAGGACCTGGCACACGACGTATTGCGCCAACCGACAACCGGCCCGGAACCGCTTGAGCTAACCCCGATCTTCTCCTGACCGGACAACCACGAACTCCAGTCCCAGGCCGTCGTCCGCCCGCAAGGGACCACAAGGCAGGGCAAGCGGAGAGACGCATGGACTTCCTTCGCAGCGCAATACTGAGCGCCATCGGCACAATTGTGACGCTTCTTGTCTACCTCGGCGAGGGCGTCCTCATGGGAGCAATCGGCATCGTCGTAGGCCGACAGAATCCTACCGCACACCTCAATCCATCCATGGAGCTGGCCCTCGCCGCAGTGGCCTTCGTCATGGGGATATCTGTCGCGTCTACCTTTTCAGGGCCGCCGATAATGCTCATGCCGCGGCTACGTCAACACCTCGAACTCGGCGAATATGTCCTCAGACTCGTGGTTGCATATGCCATCGGCATAGCCGCTACCATCGGGCTTTATATTGTGCGGCGCAACTTACCTACACACTCGGAGTTCGGTGACTATATGTTCCCGAGAGACGACACGCTCGGGATCTTGGTCTTTACAGCAGCATGTGGGATCGTCACCGGATACCTGTCGTCTGTCTTCGTTCGCCACGAGTCGTCCGGCGGAAGCCGCCGTGAGCACAAGCCCCAAAAGGTAATGTCCGGAGTTGTCGAGTCCGATTATGCGTCAAGACGTAGGGAGGCGTACCGGAACCTCGGCGGAACACAGCCGGGACCAGCGGCGCCGCGTGGTCCTGCCCCATCGGACCGAACGGCCCAAGGACGGAAGACCCCGTGGATCGCTATGGCCGTTATCGGTGTGCTCGGTATCGCAATCCTGGCTGCCGGCCGGTCACTAATTCGGAAGGGAAATGACGTTCCGGCAGCGGTCGTCAAGAAGGCATCAGAACCGCAATCCTCACCAACGGCGAGCCCGGTCTCCGATCAGGCTTTCGAGGACATCTCGCCCCACCAGGTCCCAGATCTGATTCACGACACCGCTTCTCAGGTATCGGCCCTTCCAGAACCGTATCGCACGGAGATCGCAAGCCGAATCGCCTTGATCGCGTACAAGATTGGCAACGCCCGCCTCGCTATCGACTGTGCTGCGATTGGGTCCGGTCGTGGCCGCGATGCGACGCTGCATACCCTCGCTGAGGAGCTGGCGTTCGTCGATGATCGCCTTGGTGCTACAGATCTGCTCAAGCAGTTCAACGTCTCCGGGTTTACGCTGCTTAGCCCGCCGTATATCTTGGCCCGCAACGGAAAGCTGAACGACGCGACGCTTGCATCGGTTGGCATTCCGAAGGACGAGAGCGCCCTGAGCATTGCTCTCGGCCAAGTGTATCGCGGCGACTACACCGAGGCCAAGCGAACACTTATGGACCGAAGTGGAAGCACGGACGCAGTGGCCGAGGCCTGGTTGAGGCTGTTCGTCGCGTACTCGCTTCCACCATACGAGGTGCCTACGGCACTCGACGAGGCGGGCAAAGCGATCGCTGACCTTCCGACCAGTGAAGCCGATAGGAATCCGCTCCTTAAAGCGCTTGCCGAACTCCAGATGAAAAGCGGAAAGACTGATCTCGCCCTATTCACGCTCCCGTTGTCCCTGATCGACAAGAGCGACTCCTCGGACGGGACCAAACAGCTCGACGACGAGACAGACGACCTCTTGATGGGAGTCGCCATGATGCAAGCTCGCACTTGGAAGTTCGCGGATGCGAAGGCGACCGTTCGGCGCATGAAGAGGCGAATAGTGCAGGCAGAAGCCCTTGCGCGTATAGCGTCGTTTCAGGTCGAGTGGGGAAGCCGATTTGATGCGAGGGAGACCCTATCGAAAGCAAACGAATTGCTTTCAAGCGTGTCTGGGGCGTTGCTCGATTCAGATGAATGGAATCGTGAGATTTCCCCAGACCACGATGCATTCCGGGCGAACTGGTTCGTGGCGTGGGCGAACTATCGGATCGGCGACAGGGACGAAACCCGGAAGGACGTCGACCTCGCGGTCAGATCATACGAGGACTTGTCATCCAAGAATGCAGGCGCGCAACCGCTGTCGGATACTGATAAAGCAACTTATGCAAGGCTACTTGCTCATGTGTGGTACCTGGACCTCGCAACCACGAAGCAGAGCGATGCAGCCGAGGTAAACGATTCGTTGTTCGACCGGCTGTTCGGGGCCTCATTCCACCTATCTAGCTACAACCCTCCGATTGTGGTTCGGCCCCATCTTCCGCCGTATCGCAGGAAGCATGAGCTGCAATAGCGCCGGGCTCCGCGCCGTGCTACGATGCTCGGCTCATGGCCCCATTCCTGATCTCGGTCGTGATACTCACGGCCCTGGCGCTATCGTTCTACGTTCCGGCCTTTCCTTGGTCAGCGATAGCGCCTGGCAACGTACATCTTGCCGGGCAAGCCCTCACCGCGGCGGCTATACTCATCATTGTTTCTGGACGATTTCGGAAGAACCAGGCTCGCGGCGTAACTGAGATGAAGTTCCTGAAAGCCAAGAGATCATCAACAGGGGAGAATGCTCCTGGTGGCGGCATCTACTTCGGTGGATTGCCATTGCCGCCCGACTCCGCCACGTCCCATTTTATGGTCGTCGGGTCTACCGGGAGCGGAAAGACGCTGACCTTGCGGATGGCAATGGGCTCGGTCCTGCCGGCGCTTCTCACCCAGCCAGACCAGAGGGCTGTCGTGTTCGACGCCAAACAGGACGCTATCTCCGTGCTATGGGGCATCCTCGACGATGCAATGAGGCGCAGCTCCGGCGTTGACCGAGACTTCACCGTAGAGATTGCAAAGCGGATATTCATTCTCAACCCATTCGACCAGAGATGCTACGAATGGAACATCGCGGCGGATGTGCGGAGCCCGGAGGTTGCGCTCCAGTTTGCCACGATTCTTATCCCGGAGGAATCCGGCCCCAATCGCTACTTCTCCGATGCCGCGCGCGACTTGCTAACAGGCGTTATCAACGTTCTCGTCGAGCGCTCCGGTGAGGAGTGGAGGTTCTCTGACATCCTGTATGCGATGCGCAGCGGGGACCGACTTCGGCATGTTCTTCGGCAAACGCCCGAAGGTGAAGACCTAATCGACCTGCACCTGGAAGGAGGCAATACAACCAGAAGCGTCATATCGACGGCCCGCTCCAAGCTCGCCCCTTACGAGGTCGTTGCGGCGCTCTGGCGCCATGCGGGAGCGGCAGGGCGACGCATCAGCCTCCACGAATTCTTGAGGTCCAATTCGATCCTCGTACTCGGCACGAACCAGGCGGCTCTTGCGCCGATCCAGGCGGTGAATCGCGTCATTTTCCAGCGTATGACAGAGCTCATCCTCAATCAGAGCGAGAATGAAGAGCGGCGGAACTGGTTCTTCCTTGACGAGCTCCGCAAGCTCGGGCGGCTCGATGGATTGGATGCGCTCATGACCAATGGAAGAAGCAAGGGCGCCGCGGTTTTCGTGGGTTTTCAGGATATCGATGGACTTCGCGCGGTCTACGGTCGAGAGATCGCTGGCGAGATTACGTCAATGTGCGCGAGCTTCGGCGTGTTGCGAGTGGCCGGCGCATCGACACCACAGTGGGCGAGCGAGATCTTCGGCGAGCACGAGGTTGTACAGAAGACGCGAAGCCAATCGGATACATTCGGCGGGGGCGGCACCACTTACGGATCGTACACGACTGGCGAATCGGAGCATATTCGGGAGAAGCGTTTGTATCTGCCCTCATTTTTCCGCATGGTGCCGCGGCCGGAGATCGGCAAGCCCCTCTACGGTTACTTCTGCTCCGCCTACCTGCAAAGCAAGCCTTACTATGCCGAGATACCACCGGGCGAGGTCGATGAGATGCTCGTGGAGAAGGCGTCGAGTGACCTTGACTTCGAGCCCTGGCCCGACACAACGTCCAAGAAGCTCCCTCTCTGGACGGCGACCGACTTCGAACGGCTGAACCTGCCGCCAATGAGGATCACCGTTCCAGGCGTCGCCGAGCCGGCTGGAGCGCCAGGTCAACAGTTCATAGATCCGTTCGCATCTCACCGCGTCAACCCTCTACCGGAGCAGGAAGCGTAGGCGACTCTCACGTGATGCGTATGATCGATGAGCGCCACGTAATCGAGGGGACGCACCTTCAGGTCCGTTGGTTCATCGACGAGGACCACCGGACCAGCCCTGTCTTCGTCTTCGAGGAGCTGCCCGAATCCACAGTCAGTTTCACTGTCAACCGCGAGAACCTAGCGGCTGAACTCTCCGAAGTGATGAAGACCACGCCAGATCGGCTCATGTGGTATGAGCAAGCGCCGGACAGCCGACTCACCGAATTCGTGTTCCGGCCGGGCTACATTATCCAATCGGAGGTACCGCGAGAAAAGGTCGAGCAGATGGTCGGTCACAAGCTAGACCCTTACCCGGTACGAATGCTCGCTGTCGAGAAGCTTGCAATGCCGAAGCCGGAACCGGAGCCGCAGCCGTAGGGCAGGTCAGGGGCGGCGCCACGGGAACAGTATCGTGAGCAGCCGGGCCGAGCGGAATCGTCCGCCGTCTGCAATCTCCACCGTCGATCGCGATGAAGAATCCGCTCCAGCGTCGCCAAAGAGTAGCCGGTCCACTTTCTTCTCCAGAAAGCGCCGCAGGGGATCAAAGCTGAACGCAATCAGCAGGACGAGGAACTGCGTCGCCTTGTCCGAACTGCCCGTTAGGTACTGCGTCGCGACGAACACCCCGCTGCTGTATGCTCCTAGCACGAACGCAAGCAGAGCCCCGTAAACGAGCGTTTCCCGAACGAGGAACGTGAGATCGAACAATCCCTTGACGAGCGTCGCATAGGCGACGGCGAGCACGAACCAGAGCACCGACAGCGAGCCCACATCGCACAGATCGAAGTTGCCAAAGCCGTACGGCAGAATCGCATTGGTAACTAAACCGACACTACCCGTCACAAGTATGCCGCCACCGATCAGGGAGAATTGTGCCGCCACCGATTCGGTTGCCGCGCGCCGGCGCTCGCGAAAGGCTCTTCTAAGCGAAAGGACAAGGTAGTAGAGTACGTGCAGCAGATAGACCGGGTACAGCGGTCCGTAGACGGTTACGGCCCGGCCATTGGCCGGGATCTCCTGAGCATCAACCAGAGGCGTGAGCATCGTAATCGCAACGATGGCGCCTGTCTCTACCGCGTATACCACGCCGAGCGTAGGAGCCCGCGATCGTGCAGCCGCCTGAACACGAACGACGAATCGATAGGCCAGGTAGACGGCGAGCGCGACCACTGCGAAGTTGAATCTTCCGACCCAGAGTTGCGCTACCGGCAGGCGCACCCTCACTTCCAGGAACAGCGTAAGCTGCCAGCACAGCAACGCGGACGCGAGAGCTAAGAAGGCCCGATCCACGCGCCAATGTCCGTTTTGGCGCCGCCTGCGATGAGCGAGGATCAGATACACCAGCCCGCCCAGCGCGGCGAAGGACACATAGTAGAGCGCGGGTACGACGCCAACGAAGGTTGCCGACGACATACGCCAATAGTCGATCGGTCGAGGAGGAACGTCAACCCGCTGCCTGACCGAGCGGACCAAGCGGGGATGGTAGATTAGACAGAAGCATCAGAAGGTCGAAGCGCGAGGCGGGGCCGGCGTGAGAGCCGGAATGCCTGCATGACGACATCGTGGTAGTGTTCCGAGTTCGCCGCCCGGCAGAGGATCGATTTCGCGACCTCCGCCATTTCGAGGGTACAGAGGTACGTCTGTGCGCCCCAGTGCAGGCGAGGCTCACCTTGGATCTGCAGCGGCCACCCGATTCGCCGGTAGAGGGCGTAAGTACGCGGGTTCGTCTCAATGTAGAGCCGGGTGACGCCTTCGGCGACACAGTATCGCCATGTCTCCGCGACAAGGTGCCAGTACAGGCTCGCACGGCCCCGAAAGGGCTTGTGAACCACCAGCAGCTCCACGTGTGCACAGCGCCCGTTCGGACCTGTCGGCACATCCGGCCAGACATGTTGGCACGACAGGCCTCCGGTCCTATCTGGAAAGGCGATCTGGAGTCCGCCCGCGAGTTCGTCGTTCACCAGGAGCCCGAAGTAGGCGGAGCGGTACTGGTCGCAACCTAGCGCATCGCCGGGCTGCCAGTCCCTTTCTGCTACGACCTCATCGAACAGACCAAGCAGTGCGTCGATCTCATCGCGCTCGATCAGGCGGACGACTTGTACGTCGGCAGCCTGGTTTGTCCACAGCGTAAGCACGGACATTCCGCCTTTCCGCCAATGCCGGTCAAGCAAACCAACGGAGACCACTCACCATTGTACCACAAATGAACCTTATAGAGTGTGCTCCTATAGGGCGGGATAACTTAGGGAGTGACGCGATAGGACGTGAGCGGGGTAAAGTGTACGTATGGCGAGCGAGCGGCACCCGGCCCTAGCCCTGCTGGGCCAACAGATCAGGAAAACTCGGAAGGCACGAGGGATTTCTCAAGAGGACTTCGCTGCGGAGGCGGGCCTCGGCCGGTCGTACTATGGCGGCGTCGAGCGCGGCGAGCGCAATCTGTCGGCACTGAATCTTATGCGCATTGCGGCGGCGCTCCACGTGGAGGTCGGCGAGCTCTTCCCGCCGGTTCAGGACTTCGGAGGACACCTTGAGTAGCCGCCGCTGGCGGAAGAGAGGGTGAGACTATGGCTGAGAGCATTACGATCAACTTCGCCGATCACGAAGTCGGCATCCAGTATCACCCGGAGACACAGGAAGCGACGTTCCGCGACGAAATGCTGGCCCGAGAGCTAGCGCTGAATGCGCTGGCAGCCCAGGCGATCGTGCATCGATCCGAGCGAGGTATTCCGGTGCCGCCTGCTCTTGCAGCGATTGCGGCAGCGCACACGTTCCATGACCTACTATGAGCACAGCATGCCATTCGAAGGCCGTGGGCACGACCCGATCCGTGCTCTAGCGTCCTCTTCGTAGCTTCCGGTAATCCGCTTCGGTGACACCGGCGCGAACACCTCCTTCTGACAGGAGCATGCGGGCGGTAATGTGGTAAATCATCGTTGCGGCTACGATCATCAGAGCTGCAAGATTGGGAGATACTCGAAGGAGCAGAGCGAACGCCGGAACAGCGATGACGATACTCGTAACAAACGCGACCCACACATTGCGGAAGATCCCGAGGACCTCGGCGAGAGTGTCTTCGTTCATCGAGGTGAGGAGGCGCCAGGAGCCAGCTCCGTAGAACACCAGGCAGATCGCGAACGCCTCCCAGAAGTGAAGTCGGGTTGAATCGAATGGCGGACTGCCGAGCATTCGATATGTCCCAAAGAACAGACCCGACGCCACAAGCGAAATGAGGAGGACATGGATAGCCCAGGCTAGCAGATAGGCTAATGCCCCAAAGGCCGTGAGGATGCTCGTAAGGACATCTTCCCAGAAACCGCGCAATTCTGACCTCCGCGCCGCTGCTCAAGGGCGCCGCCATCGGGATACTTGTTCGACCAGCGCGCAAGCCACCATATGAGCTACTATAGTACCTGCTCACCGAATCCAGAACGGCCCGAGACCCTTGCCAAGCTCGTGGCATACGTGAACGGAAAGCGCTGGTGGCATTGCCCCCCGCGCGACCCGGATGCGTACCGACTTCGCGGGAAATTCTTCGCGTCGTCTTACCAGGAGGCTGAGTTCTACGGCCGGCCGCTAGACCAGTCAGAGCGAGTTCGTATCCACAACCCGGTCGTTGGCGACGAGGAAGCGATCCTGACGGAGCTATTCGGCTCCGCCACGGCGATCGCCGGGCTTAACGAACATGAAGGTGAGCGGGCTATACAGGCGCGCTTTGCGCTCGACACCAAGATGCGAGCACGCGCGGTTGAGCTTGGCTACGACGCGATCATTCTCATGACCCCGGCCGGCCACGCGGAGTACGTCCACTCCGGGACGATTCCGCACAGCCTGGAACTGAACGTCCTGACGCTCCACGAGTAGAATCCCTGGTGACGTAGTCGCAAGGGATCCATAATCCGTTTGGAAGGGGCTTCGCGTATCGGAATCAACGGATGTTTAGTGTTGTGCCTCATCTGGCAGCAGTAGCATGCACCAGCCAGACATATATCTGAGGTCCTTTAGAGGCGAGAATGATCGTGACAATGCACCACGCCGCATCGTACAGGCGTGCGACCGCAATAGCGATTCGATTGTACAGACGGCAATTCCCGACGCGATTTGCCTCTGTAGCCCACAGAATCTGCTTTACCGCAGATCTCAATCTCAGTCGCTCCACTTCATCGTCCCGAGCTTGAGCCCTTGCCACTGCAGCCTCGCTACTCGCGTTTACCGTTAGGGCGACGCATATCAATCCGATTAGTCGTAACAGGAGGCTCGGAGCCGCCGCAGTCCGGTTAGGCACAGCAGGAGGAGCGTCAGACTGTTCCCCCACACCTCCGAAGGCTTCACGGATACCTATATGATATAGAGGCAATGGCTCTAGAAATCGGATGCAGAGAAACGTAGTGTGAAGGAGACACAAGCCCGCCAGCACAGCCATCAGCCAGTAGGAAACGCTGAGCAGTGTCAGGAGGCCATCCGGATACTCTGCCCCCACACCCTCACGAGTCGGAGCAGTGAAGGCCGCGGGTACCAGCAACGTCACAATTGCGATCAACACGCCGGCCATCGTTCCTGTCGCCACAGTGCGATCCACTCGCGATCCACGCCTTGCGATCTCAACATCTAGTTCTCGGTGCGCGAGAAGGAAGGCTTCGCGGTATTCCGCGGTTCGCAGATTCTGCAGGAACTCAGTTCCAGATGGCCATTCGACGCCTGCATTCCATTTGTCCAGGAGGGAGCTCTGTTCCCGCGCCAGCGCACGATCACTGAGCCACGGTTCGGCTAAGGCTTCTCTTAGTGCCTTTGGAATCCACCATACAGTCACCGTCCGCATCGCCCACACAATCCAAGTCACGCAGAATCTCAACCGAGCCACGAATGCCTTGTCCGTTGAATCTGTGGACTCGCTGGCTTCCACCATTAACTCCATGCTGTGATTGTATCGACGATTGCCGATGCAATGGGTAGACCGGTTCCTGTCTGAAGCCATCCCCATTCACCGTTCGGATTGGCCTCTACGAAGTAGTAGGTACCTAGGTGGTGAATCAGGTCTATTCCAGCGAACACCAATCCGAGGGCCTCCACCAGCGCAACCAGTCTCCTGCTGAGTTCATCGGGCAATGTCACAGGCTCCCAAGGTAGCTCATGGCTCGACTGGCGCCAATCGACAGGCAATTGTTCATTTCGATACAGGCGCGCCGCGAAAGCTCTATCGCCGACAACGGTAACTCGGATATCATCCTTCGGGATTAATGCCTCCTGGCAAATGAATGGCGCCAAAGCCGCCTCTTCGTCCGAAGGCGTATCGTCGCCGCTCAGCAAGTGGGTAAACACGAACGCATTCTCGCTCTCGATCAGCGGAGCATAGACCGCCTTTACGACGGTGCCCTTACGGGACTGTTTGCGGAAGTCAGACACTTCATTGGCACTATTAGTCACGATCGTTTTCGGTACTTCTAATCCGATCTCTGCCGCCTTTCGTAGCTGGACCAGTTTGCATTCAGCGCGGTCGTTATTGAATGGGTCGTTCATCCACCGGAAGCCGTTGAGGCTAACAAGCCCGAGTACCAACCTTTGCCATTGGTCGTTGGCGAACCAAGACGCCGCGGCATCAGACTCTAACACGATCGGGCCCGGACGCCGGAACCATATGCCGCCATTCGCCGGATACGTTATCAACTGTCTACCGTTCGGGGCGCAGACACGTAGGGTTCCGGCGACAGGATCCAGACGCCAACGTGTCTGCGCGGCGTCCTCCACGTTGAAACGCCAAAAGCGGAGCCCTCGTTCGCCCAACTCTCGGACGACGAGGTCAGCGCTTACATCCTCCTTGTTCGTGAGAAGAATGACCATGCACGCTACTTCGGTTTGGGTTTCGGCGTAGGCGGAGGCGGAGAAGGCGGCCGTGGCCGATCCTTTTGGTCTTCACCTTTCTCGATGTCATCTTTCTTCGTCCTGGCTCCCGCGTAGCCTGGGACATCGATCACTGGCACTCGGCCACCCTGGGTCGCCACCACGGTCATGCAGAGTTCGGGATCGTACCAGATGCTCGGCGGATTCGGTTCCTTAGGGCGCCCACGGATCATTGCGTATCTCATCAGTAACGGCCTGCTCTGACTTCCAGAGTTACCCATTCCACTTGCCTCCTTGCTACAGGATACTGCATGGACACCGGTTTCGTGTTGCCGTCGGCGAGCATCGCCCGCACTTGCTTGGGAAGCACGGAACACATACCATGGACCCCATGGCATACGTGATAAACTGGATTATCACGTATGGCCAGGCCTACTCGTAGGTGCTAGAATGACGCCCAACATGATCGCCAAAAGCTCGCTTGTACGATCCGCACCAACCGGGCTACCCGCTATCGAACTGCTGGCCGCGATCCCCGAAGAGGAGATCTGGCTCAACGGCCAGCGGAGCCACCACACTCGGCGTGCGTACAAGGAGGATGTTCTCCACTTCATGCGCTCGCTCGGCGTCACCACGCGAGAGGAGCTGCGACAGGTCGAGCGCGCCGCCGTCATCGCTTGGATTCGGCAAATGGAGGAGCAACAGGAGAAAGCCCGCACAATTAGGCGGCGCCTCTCGGCCCTGTCCAGTCTCTACACGCACCTCGTAGCGCGCCGAGCGGCGGACACGAATCCGGTTCGCGAGATCAAGCGCCCACGAGTGAATCGGACGAAGGGAGTTACCGCGGCATTCTCGGCGAAGCAAGCGCGGCGGATTCTCGACGCACCGGATGGGGAAACTTTGAGCGGGCTTCGCGACCGGGCGATCTTGTCGGTTCTGTTCCAGGCAGGTCCGCGCCGCGCGGAAGTCGCCAGCATGAAGGTCAAAGACTTCTACATGAACGCAGGCTACCACTCGCTTCGCTTTACACGGAAAGGCGGCGAGGACCATGCCCTCGCGCTCAACCCGCAAACCGCGCAACGGATCGAGCAGTATCTTGCGGCATCGAACCACGGAGGTGATATAGAGGGGCCGCTGTTCCGAGCAGTCAGACCAAGCTGGAGAAACCACGACGACCGCCGCCACATTCACCCCGACGCGATAGATCGGATCGTAAGGAAGTACGTGAAGGTCGCGCTCAACATCGAGCGCGGGTTCTCGGCCCACTCCTGCCGGGCGACCTTTGCAACTACTTCGCTTGCGAACGGCTCAAGCCTTGAGGATGTGCAGGAAGCGTTGGGCCACGCGGACGCGACCACCACCAAGCTCTACGACAAGCGGGGTTTCAACCCGGAGAAGAGCGCCGCCTTCTTTGCGAATTACTGAGATCGTGAACCGTTCACGCTAACCGCCGCCTCGTCGAAAGCACAATCCTGACCAGACAGGAATTGATCGAGCGCGGAAGGCGTGTTATGCTCTGCGCCCCATATGGAGCCGCACGAGCAGTCAACCGTTTCCCAGATTGGCGATGCAACGACCTCAGACGAGGAGACCTTCGCATCCATCCCCCTGCGGCGCCGGAAATCGCATCATCCTCCGGGCGAGGGCGCTCAGACTGACCGCGATGTCTATGCGATTGTCACCGAGCGTATCACCTCAGCCCTAGAAGCCAGTACAGTTCCTTGGAAAAAGCCCTGGGCCGTAGAAGGCGGTCTTCCGCGCAACCTCGGCACGCGACGACCTTATCGCGGGATGAACGTTCTACTTTTGTCGCTTGGACAGGCATACCGATCTCCTTGGTGGCTTACATTCCGGCAGGCGACGGAACTCGGCGGCCATGTCCGTAAAGGCGAGCATGCGTCGTTGGTCACGTTCTGGAAATCCGCTGAGCGAAGAACCGACCACGACGGAACGGATGAAGGTGACGAGGCGAATTCAGGCAGTGTAAGACGGGCGCCGATCCTGCGATACTATAACGTGTTCAATGTCGAGCAGTGCGAAGGCATCGTTTCGCCGCCCAGTGGGGAGTTCCAACCGAAACCGAACGAGCGAATCGAAGCCTGCGAGATGGTCGTTCAGCATATGCCGCAACGACCGACGATTCGGCGAGATCCGCGTCAAGCGTCATATTCGCCGGTTACCGACGCAGTAGGGATTCCGGATCTGCCCCAGTTCGAGACCGCCGAGGACTACTACGCCACTCTCTTCCACGAGCTCGTTCACAGCACGGGCCACAAGTCGCGTTTGGCGCGCCAGACGCTGGGAACGCCAACCCCGTTTGGCAGTCCCGATTACTCTCAAGAGGAGTTGGTCGCCGAGTTCGGAGCTGCGTTTCTCTGCGGACACACGGGCATCCTGCCCACGACGGTGAACAATCAGGCGGCCTACATTAACGGCTGGCTCGCAGTCCTCCAGAAGGACAAGCGCCTGCTGCCCATCGCCGCCTCCCAGGCGCAGCGAGCCGCCGATTGCATTCTGGCTAGCGATCAGACGGAACAGACTTGGTCCGCTGGCGAGAGCAGCCAAGCAAGACTGGCCGAAGAGGACGGACAAGCGGGCTAAGGAATTCGCGGGCTAGGCGACGAAGATATCGTATCTTGAAGGGGCGATCAGTTAGCTTTCGGCTCGCCAGCACATCGACGGTCGTCCTATCCGATATGGCCGCCCCGAGGTCGTCATGGACGTGTTCAACCTCCATCGCAATCTTCTTGCGGACTATGCCTCATATATACGCAGCTTCATCCGTATCCGAGATACGCGGATACAGGATTACGTTGGCGCGAGCTTGTCACGCGGGCTGTTGTGGCCCGATCCCCTAATTCAGCTCAATCCGTCCTTTGAGCCCGGCTCCTCAATCGATGACCTGATTCGCTCGGGCGTCCTCCACGACGAATGCGGGCGGATCTTCCGCCTGAAGTCCCTTGCAGACGGCACGGGCAAGGCACTCCGCCTGCACAAACACCAATCTGATGCCGTGGAGCTGGCCCACAAGAGGGACCCTTATGTCCTAACAACTGGCACAGGGTCCGGGAAGAGCCTAGCTTACATCGTGCCTATTGTTGACAGCGTCCTCCGCCACGGCTCGGGCAAAGGCATCAAGGCGATCGTTGTCTACCCCATGAACGCGCTCGCGAACAGCCAAGCCGGAGAGCTCGAGAAGTTCCTCAGTTACGGCTACCCAGAAGGACGAGAGCCGGTCACGTTCGCGCGGTACACAGGGCAAGAGTCTGACGAGCAGCGAGCAAAGATCCTGCAGCGTCCGCCAGACATCCTTCTGACGAACTACGTCATGTTGGAGTTGATTCTGACCCGGCCCTACGAGCGACCGTTGATCGACCATGCACAGGGATTGCGCTTCTTCGTCCTCGACGAAATGCACACATATCGCGGCCGGCAAGGCGCTGATGTCGCACTGCTTGTGAGGCGCACACGAGAAGCGCTGAACTCGCCGGAGATGCAATGTGTCGGTACATCAGCAACGCTGGCGAGCCTTGGGACATTCGAGGAGCAGCGCGCTGAAGTCGTCCGGGTCGCATCGCAACTGTTCGGCGTGGCCGTGAAACCAGAGAGCGTAATCGGCGAAGCCTTGCGTCGCTCTACGAGCAGTCGGGATCTGGCAGAACCACTATACGTGTCGGAGCTCACTTCGCGAATCGCCGACCTCGACCGCAAGCCGCCAGAGACCTACTCCGGATTCACGAGCGACCCTCTGTCAATCTGGATCGAATCGACTTTCGGACTCAACGAGGAACCAGGTACTGGTCGGTTGGTCAGGAGGCAGCCGCGGTCGCTATCCGGGGAAGATGGCGCCGCCAACGAACTGTCTGATCTGATCGGCCTCGACTATGAGCGGTGTGAAGCTGCGATACAAGACGGACTTCTCGGCGGATATCAATGCGAGCGTAATCCCGAAACCGGCTTTCCTGCGTTCGCATTCCGTCTCCATCAATTCATATCCCGTGGGGATACCGTCTACGCCAGTGTCGAAGACGAAAGCTCTCGACATATCACCGTCCATGGCCAGCAGTTTGTGCCAGGTGACCGCGATCGGGTGCTTCTTCCACTCGTCTTCTGCCGTGAGTGTGGGCAAGAGTACTATTGCGTTCGCCGGTGTGCAGACGACAAGTCGGGAGCGATGGAATACCACCCGCGCGAGCTCTCAGATGAATTCGATGACGACGAAGGGGAAGCCGGCTTTCTTCACCTCAGTGTCAGTAACCCGTGGCCAACCACCGAGTCCGAATACGTCGACCGCTTGCCAGACGACTGGGTTGAGGTAGACAACGGCACATCGCACGTACGGCGAGATCGGCGGCCCGTGCTTCCTGCGGCGATCAGGATCGGGCTGCTTGGGCGTGAAACAGCAGACGGGGTACTAGCCCACTACCTCGGTGCACCGTTCCGCTTTTGCCTTCAATGCGGCGTTTCATACTCGGCAACACAAAGAAGCGACTTCTCCAAGCTCTCCGCGCTATCATCCGAGGGCAGGAGCACGGCAACGACGATACTCTCGCTCGCTGCAATCCGCCGCCTTCGAGGGCAATCGGACCTCGACGCGGACGCTCGAAAGCTTCTGTCCTTCACGGATAACCGGCAGGATGCCTCCTTGCAGGCAGGTCACTTCAATGACTTCGTAGAGATTTCCCTGCTTCGCTCAGCTCTCTTCGCCGCAGTCGCGAGAGCGGGTGCGGGTGGCCTGCGACATGAGGAGCTGACGCAGCGTACCTTTGAGGCTCTCGCACTGCCGAAGGAGCTCTACTCCGCAAACCCCGAGGAGAGATTCCAGGCCGAGCGAGACACTCAACGGGCTTTTCGCAACTTGCTCGGCTACCGCCTTTACCGCGACCTAAAGCGCGGTTGGCGCGTGACGGCACCGAATCTTGAGCAGTGCGGGTTGCTGCAAATCCAATACGAGTCGCTAGATGAAGCTTGCGCCGCGGACGATCTCTGGCAGGGCACCCACCCGGCCCTCGTTACGGCGGCGCCCGACACCCGCTTCCATATCGCGAAAACGCTGCTCGACTTCATGAGGCGCGAGCTCGCGATCAAGGTTGATTACCTTGACGCACTCTTCCAGGAGCAGCTCCAGCAGCAGAGCAGCCAGCGACTCCGCGAGCCATGGGCGATGGACGAGAACGAGAAGCTGGAAACCAACTCGGTTCTCTTTCCGAGATCTCGCCGACGGAACGATTACCGAGGCAACGTCTATTTGTCCGCTCGTGGCGGATATGGGCGATTTCTCTGCAGGCCCACGACGTTCCCGGAATACTCGGCCGCTGGAAAGCGCCTGAAGACGGACGATGCTCAAGCAATCGTGTTGCAAGTCCTTCAGGCTCTCACCGTAGCTGGTATCATCGAGCGCGTTTCTGAACCCATTGCGGAGGAGCAAGTACCGGGGTTCCAGGTCGTCGCAGCGTCAATAAGCTGGGTCGCTGGAGAAGGTGAACAAGCGTTCCACGACCCCATTCGAGTGCCAAGACAGCCCGCCGACGGCAGTCGGACGAATCCCTTCTTCGTTGCCTTCTACAAGACCGTGGCAAGCGATCTGCATGGGCTGGAAGCGCGGGAGCATACCGCTCAAGTGCCGTATGACGAGCGGCAGGATCGAGAGAATCGCTTCCGCAGTGGCGTACTCCCTGTTCTATACTGCTCGCCGACCATGGAGCTGGGAGTGGACATCTCCCGCCTGAACGTGGTCAACATGCGCAACGTTCCGCCGACGCCATCGAATTATGCACAGCGGAGCGGTCGCGCCGGGCGGAGCGGTCAGCCTGCACTCGTCTTCTCTTACTGTACAACCGGCAGCCCGCACGACCAGTACTTCTTCAAGCGGCCGGACCGCATGGTTGCTGGCGCCGTTTCGCCGCCACGACTCGATCTCGCAAACGAGGACCTTGTTCGAGCCCATGTTCATGCGATTTGGCTAGCCGAGACGGGGTATGGTGGCCATGCCCTTTCGCTAGGCAAGTCGCTGAGGGACCTACTCGATCTCACAGGCAGTCCACCGTCACTCCGGCTTCTGGACTTCGTGCAGGCAGCGTTGGACGATCCGCAAGCCCGAGTTAGGGCAAAGCAGCGCGCCGAACGGGTCCTTGCTACCTTCGATGGAGAACTGCGGTCCTCAGACTGGTGGAGTCCTCGTTGGCTTGACGACGTTCTTCTTCAGGTTGGTCGGAGCTTCGAGTCCGCGTGCCAGCGTTGGCGCGAGCTCTACCTTTCGGCACTTAAGCAGCAGGAAGTCCAGAACGCCATAGTCCTAGACGCATCGCGCCCGCCTCGCGACAAGGAATCGGCCAGGCGACTCCGCGCCGAAGCCGAACAGCAACTGAAGCTCCTCACAGAAGTCGAGAACGTCGCACAGTCTGATTTCTACTCGTATCGCTACTTTGCCAGCGAGGGGTTCCTGCCGGGCTACAACTTCCCCCGCTTGCCGCTCTCCGCCTACATTCCGGGCCGCTCCAGGAGACAGCGTGAGGAGTTTCTATCGCGTCCGCGGTTCCTCGCCATCTCGGAATTCGGCCCTCGGTCCATCGTTTACCACGAGGGCGCCCGCTATGAGATCAACAAAGTCATTCTTCCAGTTGCCGAGCGCGAAGGTGACGACGAGCTGTTCACGGGTAGGGCAAAGCTGTGTCCGTCCTGCGGCTATCTGCATCCGGTTTCTAACGCCGACTCGTTCGATACGTGTGAACGGTGCTCGCAGCAACTGGATGCTTCGATAACCAACCTCTTCCGCCTGCAGAACGTGGCTACCCGTCGCCGTGAGCGGATCTCGTGCGACGAAGAAGAGCGGATGCGCATGGGCTTCGATATTCGGACGGGTGTTCGCTTCGCTGACTATGGAGCCGGACCGGTCTACCGAACGGCCGCAGTTCTGGCTGGCAGCAAGCCGCTAGCAGAACTGGCATATGGGAACGCCGCAACCCTATGGCGTATCAACCAGGGTTGGACGCGGCGGAAGAACAAACAGCAACTTGGATTCGTGCTCGACATCGAGCGAGGCTTCTGGGCGAGGAACGAGCAGGAGATTCCTGAGGGAACCGACCCAGACCCACTCTCTGCACGTGTTGCGAGAGTGATTCCGTACGTCGATGATCGCCGCAACTGCTTGCTCATCACGTTGGCGGACCTGCAGCCGCCAAGTGTCATGGCGTCCCTTCAGGCCGCGCTAAAGAACGCAGTTCAGGTCACCTACCAGTTGGAGGACAGCGAGATCGCCGCGGAGCCACTTCCCGGTCGAGACGAGCGGAATCTGCTCCTCTTCTATGAGGCAGCCGAAGGTGGCGCCGGAGTTCTGCGCCGCCTCCTAGACGATCCCGGAGCCGTGCAAGAAGTCGCTACAGAAGCGCTTCGCATCTGTCACTTTGACCCCGTAACCGGAGACGATCTGAAGCGGGCGCCACAAGCTCGCGAGGATTGCGAGGCTGCCTGCTACGACTGTCTCATGAGCTACGCGAACCAACGGGATCACGAACTGCTCGACCGCAAGGCCATCGCACCGGTCCTCCTGGCACTCCGCGACGCGACGGTCTCGGCATCGCCTGCGTCGGTGCCGCGATCTACACATCGTGACTCCCTGTTGGAACGTTGCGGATCGCAGCTAGAGCGCGCGTGGATAAACCACATGGACGCGAAGGGTCATCGCCTTCCAACAGACTGTCAGAAGGTAATCGGAGGGTGCGGAACGCGCCCTGACTTTCTGTACCTCGACCACGGCCACCAGGCCGCCATCTACGTTGACGGGCCACCTCACGACTTTCCCGATCGGCAGGCGAGGGACGAGCAACAAACCGTCTGCATGGAGGACCAAGGCTACATCGTAGTTCGGTTTCATCATCAGGCCAACTGGGATGAGATCATTGCGAAGTATCCGTCGCTCTTCGGGAGACCGGAATGAGCTTCGCCGTCGGATCGCTGGTGAAGGCACGCGGGCGTGAGTGGGTCGTATTGCCCGAATCCGAAGACGAACTCCTTGTTCTCCGTCCGCTGGGCGGAACGGAAGACGAGGTTGCGGGCATCTTTCTTCCACTAGAGAAGGTCGAGCCGGCTGCATTCGACCTACCGGACCCCTCACACAGTGGGGACTTCCGCTCGTGCAGACTTCTCCGGGACGCGGTGCGTCTCGGCTTCCGGTCCAGCGCCGGCCCATTTCGCTCGTTTGCACAGATTGCCGTCGAGCCGAGAGCGTATCAAATCGTTCCGCTGCTCATGGCGCTCAAAATGGAGACCGTTCGGCTCCTGATCGCGGACGACGTTGGCATCGGCAAGACGATCGAAGCGGGTCTTGTCGCCAGGGAGCTTCTGGATCGAGGAGAAGTCACTCGCCTTGCGGTTCTGTGTTTGCCGCAGATAGCAGAGCAATGGCAGGCGGAGCTCCGAGACAAGTTCCACATCGACGCCGAGCTAGTACTGCCATCTACTGCTTCACGCTTGGAGAGAAACTGCCGCATCGGGCAATCGCTGTTCGACATCTACCCATTCGTCGTCGTATCCACTGACTTCATTAAGTCCGACCGCCGATTGGACGAGTTTCTTCGCACGTGTCCTGAGCTGGTTATCGTTGACGAGGCACATACCTGCGCCTGGAGTGGCGAAGGCCGGGGAGGGCGCCACCAGCGTCATCGATTGGTATCCGGCCTGGCCGCGCGGCAGGACCGTCACCTCATGCTCGTGACCGCTACCCCGCATAGCGGCAACGAGAATGCATTTCGCTCGCTGCTCCGTCTCCTGAAACCGGAATTCGGGGAGCTGTCGGACGACCTTTCGGGACCACAGAACGAACGGCACAGGCGAACGCTTGCAGCTCACTTCGTTCAGCGACGCCGGGCGGACATTCGCTCCTATCTGAGCGACGAGACGCCCTTCCCAAGTCGTGAGGAAGCGGAAGAGACCTACAAGCTGTCCGAACCCTATCGCAAGCTCTTCGACAAGGTCTTGCGCTACGCTCGCGAGACCGTCGCCGATCAAACGGGCGGAAAGCACCGCCAAAGAGTTCGGTGGTGGTCGGCGTTGGCGCTGCTCCGGTCCATTGCATCCAGCCCCGCAGCGGCAGCGGCGACTTTGAGAAGCCGAGCATCGACGGCGGACACTGTAACCGTCGAGGAAGCCGACGCGGTCGGGCGCAGGTCAGTCCTCGACCTGCCGGGTGATGAGTCTGCTGAGGATGCGGACGTAACGCCGGGCAGCATCGAGGGAACCGAAGACGACGAGTCGCAGCCCAATCGTCGGCGCCTGTTGGATCTGGCGCGCGAGGCGGACGCGCTCAAGGGAGCGGACGATTTCAAGCTCCAAAAGGCGATCACTCTCCTCAAGAAGGTTGTTCAAGACGGATTCCGACCGATCGTGTTCTGCCGTTTTATCGACACTGCACATTACGTGGCGCAAGCCCTCAGGGAGAAGCTTCCGAAGGATATCGAGGTTTCATCGATCACGGGAACACTGCCTCCGGCAGAGCGCGAATCCCGAGTGGCCGAGCTCATTCAAGCGCCGAAGCACATTCTCGTGTGCACGGACTGCTTGTCGGAGGGCATCAACCTCCAAGAAGGGTTCGATGCCGTCGTTCACTACGACCTGTCGTGGAACCCCACTCGCCATGAGCAGCGCGAAGGCCGAGTAGACCGATACGGCCAGCCCTCAGGCACGGTTCGAGCGCTGACCTACTACGGAGTAGACAACCAGATCGACGGGATCGTCCTCGACGTGCTCCTTCGCAAGCACAAGATGATCCGAAACAGCCTCGGTATCTCCGTACCGGTACCCGCGAACTCCGACCAGGTTGTCGAAGCCATCTTCGAGGGCCTGCTGCTGCGCGGCGCAACCGGCGCGGCCTCCTCTCAGCTCTCTCTGCAGTTTGACGAATTGATTGCCCAGCAAAAGCACGATCTCCATACGGAATGGGAGGCTGCAACGGAACGCGAGAAGAGGTCTCGCACGCTCTTCGCCCAGGAGACGATTAAGGTTGCAGAGGTCGCTACCGAGCTTGACGCCGTACGCGATGCCATCGGGTCCGGCACAACCGTCGAGGCATTCCTCCGCGAGTCGATTCGTGCCAACGGCGGAACGGTTTCAGGATCGGGCACGCTTGAGTCGGACCTCGCCGCTTGTCCGCAGGCGGTCCAAGATGCTGTCGGAGGCACCACGAAGTTCCGAGCGCGATTCTCCCTACCGGTCCGAGAGGACGAGATCTACTTGTCGCGCACCCATCCCATCGTGGAAGGTCTCGCCACCTATACGATGGATTCGGCGCTTGACACGCTGGGGAATGGTGTGGCCCGCCGCTGCGGAGCCATCCGCACCGATCACGTGGAGCGTCGGACGACCCTCTTGATGCTCCGGTTGCGATTTCACATCGTAAGCCGGCGCGGAACGGACGAACGACAGCTTCTGGCGGAGGACCTCTCGCTCGTTGCATTTGAGGGTTCACCACAGAGCCCGCATTGGCTAGACACCGGGCACGCGGAGTCTCTCTTACTCGCTGAACCGAAGGGCAACATACCACCCGACCAGGCGCAGTCTTTCCTCCAGCGCGTGATAGACGACTTTGAATATCTCCGGCCGGCACTGGACACGACCGCCCAGGAGTGCGCCGAGGAACTGCTGAACTCGCACCGCCGTGTTCGCTCCGCGTCGGAACAACGCGGAATCACCTATCGAGTCGAGCCGCAATTACCACCGGATGTGCTCGGACTCTATGTTTTTCTGCCCGCCGTGTGACACCGAACGATGCAAGTCAAGCGCCGAGACATCTTCACAACGGTTCGGACCGAAGGCGGAATTCTGCCCGCCGACCTCTTGCAGCGCGTCGTCTCCGCTGACCGAAGCGTTGAGGGACTTTCCCCAGAAGACTATCACCTAGCGCCAAGCGAGAAGATCAACGAGGCGATCAACCGCGCATGGAACCGGCTGCAGGGCTCATGGGAGACGTTCCGCGCCGCGGCCGAGAAGCTGCCAACCGGCGATCCAGGAACAAGCGTAACGCGCGAGCGCTGGCTCCTTCCGCTGTTTCAGGAGCTAGGCTACGGCCGATTGCAGACCGCCAAGGCGACCGAGATCGACGGAAAGTCGTATGCGGTCTCGCACGCGTGGGGACATGTACCCATCCACCTGGTAGGCTGCCTGGTCGAATTGGATAGACCGACGCGTGGCGTGGCGGGCGCGGCAAGATCCAGCCCGCACAGCCTGACGCAGGAGCTCCTCAATCGCTCCGACGAGCACCTTTGGGCTTTCGTCTCGAATGGGAGGCGACTGCGAATCCTACGCGACAACAAGAGCCTGACACGCCAGTCCTACGTCGAGTTCGACCTCGAATCGGTGATGGAGGGCGAGGTCTACGCGGACTTCGTTCTCTTGTGGCTCCTCTGCCATGAGTCGCGCGTGGAGGCGGAACGGCCTGAGCAGTGCTGGCTTGAGAAGTGGTCGCGGGCGGCGCAGGAACAGGGCACGCGCGCCCTTGACCAGCTTCGCGACGGCGTTGAGAAAGCAATCACCGCTCTCGGTAAGGGCTTCGTTGCGCATCCAGCCAACCGCGGCCTACGCGATTGCCTCCGCTCCGGTTCACTCTCAACACAGGATTACTACCGCCAGCTACTTCGCGTCGTCTACCGGCTGCTGTTCCTCTTCGTAGCGGAGGATCGTGAGCTTCTCCTCGACCCAGGAGCTTCGCAAGATGCGCGAGCACGTTACCTCCGGTTCTATGCTTCGGCACGCTTGCGCCGATTGGCGGAGCGCCAGCGCGGAACGCGGCACAGCGATCTCTACGCCGGCTTAAGCATCGTTCTCGATAACCTCTACGCCGGCCTGCCGGCGCTTGGCTTGCCGGCACTTGGCAGCTTCCTATTCTCCTCCAGCGCCACCTCGGATCTGAATGCCTGCGAGATCGCGAACCACGACCTCCTTGACGCCATCCGCGCGCTTGCCTTTACGTTGGACGGTCGAATCAGGCGCGCCGTGGACTACAAGAACCTCCGCTCCGAGGAACTCGGCAGCGTGTATGAGGCCCTCCTTGAGCTCCACCCCGAGCTGAACGTAGACGCGGGCACGTTCGGCCTTCGTACAGCCGGAGGGAGCGAGCGGAAGACAACCGGCTCGTACTACACGCCCGACAGCCTTGTTCAGTGCCTTCTCGACAGCGCGCTTGACCCCGTCGTGGACGAGGCGGTCAAGAAACCGAATCCGGAGCAAGCGATCCTCGACCTGAAGGTCTGCGACCCAGCGTGCGGTAGCGGGCATTTCCTCATCGCCGCAGCGCACCGAATTGCGAAGCGGTTGGCATCTGTCCGAACGGGCGACGAGGAGCCTTCGCCCGCAGCCACGAGAACCGCGCTCCGCGACATCATCGGCCGTTGTATATACGGCGTGGATCTCAATCCAATGGCGGTCGAGTTGTGCAAGGTTGCGCTCTGGATGGAGGCGTTGGAACCGGGCCGACCGCTATGTTTCCTCGACCACCACATCCAGTGCGGCAACAGTCTGGTTGGGGCGACACCGGCGCTCATCGAAAACGGAATCCCCGACGCTGCATTCGACCCCATCGAAGGGGACGACAAGGCAGTCTGCACTGAGTTCAAGCGACGCAATCGCACGGAGCGCGAGGGGCAGGGCTCGCTCTACGACGCGAACCTGCAACCATGGGAGCGTCTGGGCGACCTCACCACCGGCATTGTTCAACTAAGCGATCTCCCGGACGACACGCTCGCGGGTGTCCAGACGCGCCAGGCGCGCTACGAGGAGCTGGTACGCTCACAAGCCTATGAGAACGGCAAAATGCTGGCGGACGCCTGGTGCGCCGCGTTCGTGTGGAAGAAGACGCGTGAAGCCGATCGATACCCGCTAACGACCGCACAACTGCGCCGCATACTTCGGAGCCCACATAACGTTGAGGCGTGGATGCGCCACGAGATCGAGCAACTCGCACAGGAATACAGATTTCTACACTGGCACCTCGCATTCCCCGATGTTTTCCGGATTCCCGGCGAGAACGAGACGGCTGACGATGCACAGTCGGGGTGGATCGGCGGGTTCCATATTGTCTTAGGCAATCCGCCTTGGGACACCCTTAGCCCTGACCAACGAGAGTTCTTCAGTCGATGGGTCGTCGGCCTGCGGTCGCTGGCCCCCGGTGAACAGAAGGAAGAGGTCGAGAAGCTCCTCGCAGATACATTCATTACATCGCTTTGGACGGCTCACTGTCGCAATCTGTTCGCATTGGTTCACTTCCTGAAGAGCAGCGGCGTCTACACGTTGTATGCGCCAGGCAACCTCGGCAAGGGCGATTTCAATGTATACCGGATGTTTGTGGAGTTGGCGGTTCGTCGTGTTCGGCCCGCCGGGCTTGCTGCACAAATCGCTCCTGCCGGTCTGTACGGCGGCGCCAATGCTTCGGCCATTCGGAAGTTCATGCTCGACGAGAATCGCCTTATGTTGCTGGTTGGGTGCGAGAATAAGGGTCGCGTGTTCTTTCCCCATGTACATCCGCAAACGTGGTTCACATTGTACGCATTACAGCGTGGTGGTCGCACAGCGAGGCTAAGTACTGCATTCGGCATCGACTCGGTCGAGAAGGCACTCAGCGTCCGCGCCGAAACGATTGAGCTGGACGCAGACCTAATCCGCGAACTTGCGCCCGATACATACGCCATCGCCGATCTCCGGAGCCTAAGCGAATTGGCGACCAACCAGAAGATTAACGGAGCGTGCCCTGCTTTCGGTAATCGAGGCGCTGGTCCGCCGATTCGCCATTACCAGCGCGAGATTGACATGGGAAATGATCGAGACCTCTTCACTTCAGATCCGAGAGGACTACCTGTGTATGAGGGACGGATGATCGACCACTATGATCATCGCGCGAAAACTTACCAATCGGGCCACGGCAACAGCGCCATCTGGATCGAGCGTCCATTCACAGACCCAGAGAAGGCCGTTGTCCCGCAATGGCGAGTCCTCCCCGAGAATATCCCGTCGAAGCTCGGCAATCGGTGCACTCACTATCGAATCGGTTTCGGCGACGTTGCCAACCCGCGAAATGAGAGGAGCTTTGTCGCGACTCTGATCCCACCAGGCACGATCTGTGGCCACACGGTCCCTACAATAACCTTCGAGCCTGGGTACGAATGGGCATACCTGCCATGGCTAGCCGTCGCCAACAGTTTCGTAATGGACGCATTCGCTCGCCGGAAGTTGAGCTCTCCGCATATGACCTACACGGTCCTCGACAGCTTGCCCTTTCCTCGGCCGTCGCTCACGGAGCCCTTGGTCCATGATGTGGCCCGGTTAGTCTTGCGCCTGATATGCACGGCGCCTGAAATGGCCGGCTATTGGAACCACATGGCGGAGCTGGGCCTAGTCGAGCGCGTGCCTCCAGATACCATACCCCTCGACGCGTTTCGGACCGAAACGGCTAGAATCCAGGCTCGCGCACGGATTGAGGCGATCGTCGCAATTCGTGTATTCAGCCTCACACGCGATGAGCTCTGCGGTGCGCTTGACACGTTCGACGTATTGCAACGGCGCGAGGTTATCGCGTTTGGCGATTATCAAACCAAACGCGTCACGCTCGAAGCCTTCGACGAAATGTGGGAGGCGATAGAGACCGGCGCCCCATATCGCACCCGACTCGATCCGCCGCCGCCGAACGGCTGGACGCCACCGGAGGAGCTGCTGAAGGACACGTTCGCCACGGCGGCGGCCTACACCCCGGCCAAGGCAGAGACGCCGATCGATCGCGAGGAGCCAGCCGACTTCGCCCTCGTGTCTCCGCCCGCCTCGCCAAAGCCGATCCTGGACAAGGACGGCGAGGTCCTCCGTGTGCGGGTGTATGACCACAAGGAGCAGGTTGTGCTGAACCGGGGCGTCGCGGTCGGAAGGGAGAAGCGCGACGGCACGTCAATATGGAAGGTCCTGGCGGACGGAGAGAAGGAGCCGAGAAGCTTCGCAAGCCCGCCGTTCGTGTTGAAGTGGTTGAGGGCCAGATGATGATCAACAACCCACAGAAGCTGTCGATTGACGAAGAGGATGCCTTCAACTTCATTGTCCACTGCTTGGCAAGCAAGAAGTCCCATTTCGACAGTTACGGCTATGAGGTCTATCTGCCCAAGATCATCCAGCATTACCTGCATTCGCAAGTAAAGGGATTCGATCTCCGATATGAGCAGACGTACATCGGCCAACTATCTGCCGAGTTCATGTCCGCGGCGTGGGAGCTCTGTCGGCGCGGAGTGTTGCGGCCGGGAGTACGTGCCTACCAGCAGCAAGTTACCGACGACGGTTCAGGTGGAAACGGATACTGCATTACCTCACTCGGCCGCGATTGGCTATCGCGCGCCCAAGACTTCGATTACGTTTTTGTCGAGCCGGGTCGCTTTGCAAGTCTCTTTTCTCAAATGAATTCGCGGTTCGGCGTAGCCTATGCCGCCCGATCACAGGAAGCGATTCGATGCTACCGGGCGCTTGCTTACCTTGCATGTTGCGCGATGTGTGGTGCCGCGGCGGAGTCAGTTCTACTGGCGCTTGCCATTGCCAAGAATGGTGACGAACAAGCAGTCGAGAAGATGTACTCGTCCTCAGGCGGGCGAGGTCGAGTTGAGAGTCTAGTGATCGGCCAGCAAACTGACCAAGTAAAGGCGGAGATGCGCGGATATTTGACGCTGCTAAAGTATTGGCGCGACAGCGCAGCGCATGGAAGCGTTGAAGGTCTGGCGGAAACAGAAGCCTATACGTCGTTGACTACCTTGCTTCGATTCGCACTCTATGCGGACGAGCGGTGGGAGACGCTAATCGCCTAGGATTTGAGGCTAATGGGAAGACGCAATGCGAGCAATAAAGCACGGGTCATGGAGCATGTGACGAACCATTACCTGTCGTCTACCCGATTCAACGGCATTCCATTCTCCGATCTGCTCCAAGAAGTTCATTTGGAAGAGCCACTGGGGAGACGCGCCCTACGCTCGCTTTTGAAGGACGGCAGCGTTTCGCTTGAATTCGGCGACCGGCATCCCAACCAGTTCATAAAGGCGCTGCGCGAGGAGCCTCTCGAAGGCCAGATTGCAAGGTTCGCCGAATGGGAGCGGGAAAACAGAGAGCCACACGAACCGAAGGTTGCACTTCGAATTCCGGCCACGGAACACAGCCCCGAAATCAGAATCGTGAAGAGCGAAGGCAGCTTCTGCGTTTACCCAACACCACAGCATCTAGCGACTGTCGTTAACGCCGCTGACTACGCCGGCAAGCCATTCACGCTCCGACTAGCCCGCGGTGAGCCGCAACTCGGTTTCGAAGTTTTCGACCTCAGCGTCTTGGAGCATTATCGAAACGACCCCCGCTACTACTATCAGAACGACGACATACTCGGAACAATCTACCTCGCAGAACATCCGCCGCGACAAATGCCGGAGTCCGATCAGGTCTACCTTCAGGCATTTGGCTTTGCATACGACGAGAAGCTCAACCGAGTGTTGGCCGCGTGGCTGTGGGATCTGTCCTGCCTCTCACCCGAACACCAACAGTTGTGGAACGCGAAACGCGCTATCGGCGAATACAAGCTCCATCCGGACTTCTATCGCGGCCAGGTCTTAGGGGAGTGGTACGAGGGCATATCCGTGTTCGGCGCGTTCATCGAGCAAGTAAAGTTCGTAAACGAAGCGTGCACAGTAATGGGGCGACCGGCCTTGTTCAGGAACGTACTCTCGCACGAGGACAGACCGCGCGAGTTCGGGTTCCTCCTCCGTCCAACTCTCAAGGACTACAATTCCTTCGTCCACTTACTCGACAAGCTACTCTCGGAAAACGTTAGCTTCGACTTCTTCAGGAACGAGATCACACGAGAGCGCGAGATCGTACGCAAGGACGGAAAGACCATTGTTGAGCAGAAGGGATCACTCCAAGTCATGGAGGAGTGGCTGAAGTCGAAATATCCGCCTGAGGCAGCTCCGGATATCGAGGACATGATGGAGGCGTTCAAGAACGTCCGCCGTCAGCGGCAAAAACCTGCACACGCCGTGGAGGAAAACCGCTTTGACAACGACTTCGTCGTTCAGCAGCGTAAGCTAATGGAAGAGGTCGTTGGCGCGATGAATACCCTTTGCAGCATGTGCCTGTCCCAATCGGCAGTCAAGGCTAAGGGCATGAAGCACCCGTTGGAAGGTAGACAGGTTTGGCCAGTGTGACACGACCAGTGGCAGGTAACTAATCTCGTAGAAAGAGTCGGGAGCTTTCGGTCATGTGGAAGAGATCGCGCTCGCGCCGGGTTCCGCGAATTCACGAACGCGGCATACAGCAAGCCGCAGCACGTCGCGGGCCAGACGAAGGGCGCACACGATGACGCTGGAGCAGGAGTTTCTACAGGACATGATCGGCGGCGACGACATTCTGCGAAAGCAGTACGGCTACAACGCGACGTACTTCCGACAAATGGTCGCCGAGCACGGCGGCGTCGAGGCCGCGCGCTTGCTGTTGCGGAGCAAGGACGCCCAGGCTGGCCTAACTACCCTCTGGGAACTGGGCCGGCTCGACATGAGCATGGAGCAGCTCGTACTGCGCGCAAAGTACCGCTCGCTATTCACGGAAGAAGAGCGGGCTATCGCCCGAAAGCGGCTACGGGATCTCGGCTACGAACCGCGGATGGACTGAGCTCGCCGGCCACCGTCGCAGAAAAACCCTAAGAGTGGAGAATAGCCGATGCAAGCCAGGCTCTGCCAGTTTACGAGCATTATCAACGGGATCACGCAGTTTGTCATTCCAGTCTTTCAGCGCGATTATCGTTGGACAGAAGCGAACTGTGAGCAGTTGTGGAAGGACGTACTGCAGGTCGCCGCAGGCTCTGGCGACCATGCCCACTTCCTCGGCTCGGTCGTCTACGTGTCCACTGGAGACTCAAGTGCCGGCTTCACACGTTGGCTGATGGTAGACGGGCAGCAGCGTCTCACGACGCTAACCCTTCTACTTGCCGCGCTCCGCGACCAGATCCTCGAATCGCAATGGACAGGCGGAGAGGATGGTCCGACCGCCAACCGAATCGACGCCTACTTCCTTAAGAACCTCCAAGAGGAGGGGCCTCGACGCCACAAACTCGTTCTCCGCCGCTACGACCAGAAGACGCTCCAAGCGATTCTCGACGCTTCACCGCTGCCAGACACGATTTCTGAGCGTATCCGGGACAACTACGAGTACTTTCGGGAGCAGATGGCAGGGACCGATCCAGAGGTTGTCTACCGTGGGATTGGTCGGCTCGCCGTGGTAGACATTACCCTCGATAGGGCCACCGACGATCCGCAACTCATCTTCGAAAGCCTGAACTCCACAGGGCTTGATCTCAGCCAATCCGACCTCATCCGTAACTTCATCCTGATGAGGTTGGATGACAAGGAGCAGACGCGCCTGTATGAGAGTTACTGGGGCAAGATCGAGAGCCTCTTCCGCGGATCTGAACGCACGTTCGATGCCTTCATGCGCGACTATATCGCACTGAAGACTCAGGCGAGCAGACAGGAGCGAGCGGACGAGATCTACTTTGCTTTCCGGCGCCTGTTTGGCGACCTTGGCACCGGTCATGACGAGCTGGAGCACTTCCTGGACGAGCTGTATCGGTTCGCCCGTTACCACGCGATGTTTAGCATGGGTACGGGTTCCCCTGAGAAGTTCCGAGAGCCACTTGCCCGCCTGCGAAGGCTCGTCGATGTTCCAGCGACCATCGTCATGCGTCTGCTCGACTGCCGCGATACCTACGGCACTTTGAGCGATGAGGACTTCGTCCGGGCTGTCGGGTTGATCGAGAGCTACATCTTCCGGCGTTCGATTACCGGTGACCAGACGCGTGGTTACTGGCAGGTCTTCGCGAATCTGGCGTATCGCATCGACAATGGGCAGCCCTTGCAGTCCCTAATGGTCGGGCTCGCACGGCTTCGCGATAATTACAGCTTTCCTGATGACGGCGAGTTCCGCAAGGCCCTTGAGGAGCGGGACATCTACGGAAAGCGGGTCTGCTTTGAGTTGCTCGATCGTCTGGAGAATCTCAACACCAAAGAGGTGACGGATACCAGCAAGTACTCGGTCGAGCACATCATGCCGCAAAACGAGAACCTCTCGGCTGAGTGGCGAACCATGCTCGGCAACGATTGGCGCGAAGTCCAGCGGCTATGGTTGCACCGTCTCGGCAACCTGACATTGACTGGCTACAACAGCACCTACTCGGACCGGCCATTCTCCGACAAGAAGACAATCTCGGGAGGATTCGAGGAGAGCTCCGTTCGCCTCAACAAGTATGTCCGGGAGCAGTCATGCTGGACCACTGCAGAAATGGAGCATCGAGGAAAGCTCCTCGCAGGTCAAGCTCTCGTTGCCTGGCCGAATCTTGTGGTAGACAAGTCGCTGATCTCCGCCGCCGACGAGGCAGAAAGGCGAGCCACTGCAAAGCGCCGCGACGTGGGAAAAGTGCCAATGACGCCACGAGCCCGCGAGCTATTCCAGCTATTGAGCCAGAGGATTCGCGACATCGACGGAGAGATTATCGAGCTCGCCGAGCAGAAGTCCGTCAGCTACTACCACGGAGCGTTCTTTCTGGAACTCCTGCCGCGAAAGCACGGGATCGTCGCATTGCTCGCCCTCGACTTCAACGAAGTTGTGGACGACGCCGGCATTGCTAGGGACGCCTCGCAATGGAAGTTCTTCGCAAACGCTGTGCACGAGGGCGGAGTGAGCGTGAGCATCAACCAGGAGTCCGACGTGGAGGACGCGATGGCCATCATCCGGCAGGCGCACTCAATCGCTTCCGCTGGCACGGTGTAACGTGTCGTCCGGCGTTCAGCGGGATCACTTGAGGGTGGTGGCGCGCTGCTATGGCTAACACGCGTTGCCAGTTGACCGTTGAGGAGTGGATAAGGCAATCGTGGATGCCGATCGGGTTCGGCAAGACCTTTCTGCCGCGACCCTACGAACTTACTACAGTGGGCCATTTCGATTTCGACGCCGTGAGCGACGGCGGCACGATCGTGTGGAGGGTCCTGGCAGCCGGGGAAGAGGAGCCAAAGAGCGTCTGTAGTCCGCCGTTCGTTCTGAGGAGGTTGGTGAGGAAGACATGAAGCTCAAGCGAGTTCGGATTCAGAACTACCGTAGCATCAAGGACGCATCATTCGACGTTGGCGACCTTTGCGCACTCATTGGTCCGAACAACGCCGGCAAGTCCAACATTCTGAACGCGCTAGCCTATCTACTCGGCGACACATGGCCCACGACCCGTGCGGTTGACCCTGCTGACTTCTACGCCTATTCCGAGGATGATCTAGTCCTATCCGTATGGTTCGATGAGGTTCGACAAGTCAAAGGCGATGTCGGCGCACCTGTGGACTTCACCGGAATCCAGTTCAAGATCGACAGATACAAGAAGAAGACAGGGAAAAAGCAGGTCGGCGATCTAAAATCGTCTTTCCTCTGCATCGACAACGCCGGCCAGGCGGTTCAGATACTGAAGAGGCCGAACCCGAACGCCAAGCCGTATCCGACACCGGCCAACGTAACCACCGACATCCGCGATGAACTCCCGGTCGTGATGATCGACGTTGACCGCAACGCTCGATACCACCTTTCAGGCAGTTCCCGCTCCATCTTCGGAAGGATGCTCGCAGACATCGCAAAAGAGCTACGCGATGACAAGGATCGGTTCAAGCAGTTTGAGGCCAAGTTCGGCGAAGCCCGTAAACTGTTGCGCACACCGGGTTTCGAGCAGATGGAGTCCAAGATCGGAGAGCAGCTCAAGAAGCACACTGGGCTGGAGAATGTCACGCTTCAGCTAGATGGATTGGACCCGATCAACATCTACAAGAACTTCTCCATCCTCTTCCAGGATGCGGATACACCCCAAGTAGTAGACTCAGAACGAATGGGCTCAGGCGTTCAATCCGCGCTTGTTATGAGCTTGCTCCAAGCATATAGGGAAATGAGGAAGGAGAATGCGGTTCTCCTATTCGAGGAACCTGAGCTCTATCTACATCCTCACGGTCGGCGCCACCTATTTCGCTTGCTACGCGAGCTCGCAGCGAACGGCGTTCAGACCGTATACACTACGCACAGCCAGGATTTCCTCGACCTCTCCTCTCTTGAGTCGGTCCGAATGGTCCACAAGACGAAGGTCACTGGTTCATGCGTAATCCCACCGGACATGCAGAAGGTCAAAGGCGATTGGCGCAGCCGAGTGAAACATCTGAGCGAGCCGAAGAATGAGGTGTTCTTCGCGCGGCGCGTCGTAGTCGTCGAAGGCGCGACAGAGCGCCTTGCTATCCGGCGGTTGGCTACGATGATGCCGACTGTACTGGAGCTCGATCATTGCGACTGTTCCGTGATTGAATCGAGTAGCAAGAGTGCCGTCCACATCCTCGTGAATATCATGGCCGCGCTCGGAAAACCGGTGCTCGCCATTTACGACACCGATTCCGACAAGACTGCCCCTGCGGACATTGGGACAAACGAGAAGTGGGAGAAAGAGATATCGGCCGCAGTAACGGCGCACGGCAAAGCCCACGCATGGAAATGCGATCCGTGTTTTGAGTCCGAGGCTGGAATGGCCGATCCGCGTAAGTCCGACAAACCGGAACGAATGATGGAATGGCTCGATGCGGCGGGCGACTGGAACGGCATCACCAAGCGCCTTCAAGACCTCATGCAGACTGTTGCCGTGTTTGCCAGGACGTAGGCTGGAGCCCCGGAGTTTTATCTGTGCGGCGTTTGTGTTGAACAGGTTGAAGGCGAAATAGCAAACCGGCGAATTACATTACGAGTTGCCGCAGATAGGCATGAAGATGACGATTGATTTTCTCGTCGTCACGGCTCGCTCGTGCTTCTAGCAGCAACCTAATGTCGGTGTCGTCGAGCGCCAAGATGAATCCCCGATCGTCGTTCACCGCATCTCGGCAACGCTTCGTCATCATGTCTCTGTCCTGTATTGAGCGACAGACTAATAAGCCACACTTACCGCGATTCGGGCTGAAGCGCCCCGCCAGCTGGTCCAACTCCGGGTTCACAGGATCATCTTTGTAGTTCTTGCACTCGGCGAAGACATACGGGCATGGAATGTCGTGCCTCAACTTGAGATCGAAGAAGAAACCCTTGCTTGCTGAGTTCTGAAAACTGATGTCAATGCGCTTGCGCCCATCATGGATCTCCTGCTCCTTCTTCGGGTATCTAAGAGACGGATAGAAGATGACCTCCAGCGCGCCCATGATGAAGGCATGAAACCTTCCTGCAGTATCGCCACCCGGAGGAATAGAGTCTAATTCGTCAATCAGTTTACGCACATCGATCGCGCGACGGTCAGTCTGGACACCTTCGATTTCCTCGTTGTTAGGCGGGCCGGGCTTGGCGGCGAGCGACTTCTTATACTCCTCCAGTATGTCCGGGTGCTCCTCCGAGAACTTCGCGAGAAACGCTTTACTGCAGGGATACTTCTCCTTCAGGTCGGTCTTGGTGACTACGCGTTTACCGTTCTTGAGGACTTTGACAAGCGACGTCGCGGCTTCCAAGTTTTCGGCTTGAAGGTATTCCAAGACGAAGTTGCGGTGGTATTCTTGATGATCGACAGCAAGTCGAAATCTGGTCGCTGCTTTGGGGACAAGAATGAGGCGTTCGCCCTGGTAGGTGGGGAGATTTACGTATCGATTCTCCCAATTGCGACGATCTGAGTTCCAAACGAACCCGGATTGTGTCTTGCGTGTTGGAATACCCAACAACGTACATTGAGTTTCGGTGTATTCTAGAAGCTTGCCCCGAATGATGTTGACTGTGACATCCGAGATCTTATCGTTACTGATACCTTCAATCAGAAGCTCGCAGTCCGACAGATCGCGTAGTTGTCCAGACGCGACCGCCCGGCTCTTGCTCAATTGTGAGTAGATCTGATTGGCTTGATGGCGCCCGATTCCTCTCCCAGCCGGACGACCCGAGGACAACCCTAGGTGGGTTTCGTTCGGCTCGTGCAGATTCAGGAGTAATGTCCCTGCCGTGCGAGTATCACCGCTGCGTATGCTATCAACTACCAGTTGGAAGAAATCTACGATGAGGTCGTTGCATTCCATATACCAAATGTCGTCGGCCAAACTCAGCGCGTAAGGATCAACGAACAGCGGGATGTCAGTCGTGAGAGGAATGTCAATGAAATCCAATTCCGCTTGAGACTTGCCCAATCGGAAGTGATCTGAGAAGCGGTATGCCACTTGATTCTCTCCTGAACTGCCGTAGAGCAAATCGCTGGGACGGCCTAAGCAATGCTAACGCCAGTGCTTAAGCGCTAGGCCCGCCGATCAACCAGCTTTCGTCGTCACCGAAGACGGCTGGCATCCAGTTACGCACCTTCTTGTTGCCTCAGAGTACCACACGAGAACGGGCGCGCTGACGAGCTGGTACGAGGCCAGGCACGCGCGGTATCTGCGTCCCTCGACGCGGCGGGAACACTGGCCCGAGTATGCGCAACATCAATCCCCTCGCGAAGACTCTTCGGATGTCAGGCCCTACTGCAACCGAACATGCAACTGTACTTGTCGTCGGCGCCAGGGCATACTCGTTGTCATGTACGACGAGCGGGCAAGGTGGGAATCACGGGCGCGGGCGGAACACGATGCGGAGCGCACAAGGCGCGCATATGCCGCGGTCGAAATGCTCGACGCCTTTGCTAACGTCGGCGCGAAGGCGTTCGACCTCACAATCACCTCCGAGATTGGGGAGAAGGTCAGCTTCAGGCGCGGCGTCCGCGGTCAGGAGCTCCGCCGATCTCTGCCGGATCTGCTGGCGCGCTGCTGCGCCCATCGATGGAACGTGATCGTAAGGCCGAAGGCCCCGCCCGTGTTTCTGCAGCTTGACGACCTAGACGCCGAGCGCCGCGGCCGGCTCGATCGCGTATCATTCCTAAGCCTGGAAACGAGCCCCGGCAACTTCCAGGCGTGGGTCGCGCTCAACGAGGTGAGCAGCGACGACCTTCCGCGTCGGCTCCGCCTTGGTGTTGGCGCCGATCCGAGTGCATCGGGAGCCACGCGAGTCGCCGGCAGCAGGAACTTCAAGCCCAAATACGCCCCCGACTACCCGGAGGTCGCGGTATGTCACGTTCGGCCGGGCAACCTCACATCAGAGGCAGAGCTGGGCGCGGCGGGCTTCCTCGCTCCTCCTGATACGAGGTGTGCCGGCCCCGTCCCGAAACGACGGCCACTGCGGACGCGGAAACGATGGCCGTCGTACGAGCGCTGTGTCGCCGACGCGCCGGCCAATCACGGCGGCACCGCGCCTGACATCAGCCGCGCGGACTTCACATTCTGCCTTATCGCCATCGATTGGGGCTGGACGCCGGACGATACCGCGGCTCGCCTGATGGAAGAGAGTTCGAAGGCGAGAGAGAACGGCGAGCGATACGCTAGACTGACCGCCCAGCGCGCAGCAGATGCCTTAACGCGTCGGCGCACCGCCTACTGACCCGTTTACGCCGCTTCATCCACGACCGTCCGCGTTCTGCCCTGCTCAAGTATCCAGTCATGAGCGCGATCGGCGGCCTTGCACAGCAGCGGAAGGTCCTCACGGCCGAAGCTGTCGGAGCGCTTCCATTGCTGGCCGTCCTTGTATATCCGACTGACTGTAACATTGTGCCGAGGGCCGTACTCGGTCTCGTGCATCCAGATCGCCGCCACGATGCGCCCAAGCCGGATCTCGTGGACTGGCTGGTTTGTTCGCCCGATGGATTCGCCATTAAGGTCGCTGTCCTGGTCATCGGGCTGGGCCGGTAGGGGTTGTCGTCGCTGCCTCGTCTCTGTGTTGCGCATGTTCCTCCAAGGTAAATGGGTCCGCTCGGCTGCCTGGCAGAGCGGCGCGTTCGTGTAGATGCTCCTAGTACTCCTCCGGCAGGAGGATGGTCGTGACAGACCTGTCCGCCTCCGTGATGATCCAGATCTTGGCGCCAGTCTGCGGGAGCGTGTACGCGGAGAGGAGCCGGAAGCCTTCGCGCAAGGACAGCTCGTTCTCTTCCTGGTCGGCCTTGCAAACCTCACCCCAATCTCCGCGCTGATGTCGCCGGATGAACTCCAGTGGCGTCACCTTCGCGTCCGTCAGAGCTTCGAGCGCAGCCGGCGTCGCAAGGAGCCGTCCTAGGTCCACCTGAATTCGTCGTCGGCGGTCGGGGTTCTGAGCGAGCATCTTGCCTCCAGCGTGCCAGCATAGCAGCTCGCGCCCGCTAGTCAAGAAAAGTCTACGCTCGCGCACGATTTCCTCTTGACGCCTCGGTACCGCTGGCCTAATACTGCATCCTGCCTACAGGATGCAAGGGAGGACATATGGTCAGCTATCTCAAACACTTCCGCCTCAACCGCCCACCGTTCTCGACGACCCCCGACCCGGCGTTCGCTTATAGCAGCCTTGAGCATGAGAAAGCCCTGCTCAAGATAGACTACTACGCACGTGAACGACAGGGGCTCTTCCTTCTGATCGGTGAGGTCGGCACCGGCAAGACCACCGTATCCCATCTCGCCGTGAATTCGTGGCGGGAGGAGCCGGACCGGTTCGTTGTCGGGCAAGTGAACGACGCATCACCCCGCACGCCGGCAGCGTTCCTCCGTAACGTCCTGGCGTCGTTCGGCATTCCGCCTGTGAGGAATCTACTCGACCTCAAGGCGGAACTGCGGGCCTTTCTGGTTGACGAGTACAAGAAGGGCCGCACCGTGGTCCTCGTCATCGATGAGGCGCAGACCATACATTCCTACAACCTCCACACGATCCACGCGATGACGAACGAGCAGACGCAGACCGAGAAGCTCATCCAAATCGTGCTTCTAGCCCAGCCCAACTTCAAGAACAGGCTCGCACAGAATCCGGCGCTGAGATCGAGGATCGCCGGCATTGCAACGCTTGACCCCCTCACCTGGGAGGAATCGCTCGAAATGCTCCGCCATCGGATGACAATAGCGGGCGGTCACTTCGACGGCGTGTTCCTGGAACCAACGCACAAGATGCTCTACAACGCGACGGGAGGCGTTCCGCGCGACCTCTGCGTTCTCTGCAACGCGGCGCTCCTGGCCGCATTCGCCGCGGGCAAGCCGGAGATTGACGATCACACTCTGCGGCGCACGCTGAGCGACTACAACATGAAGAACTGGGCGAGCCCCGATTTCCGGGCGGCAGCCAACCAATAGGCAGATATGACATCGCAACGAACGAGAAGCCTCACACTCCCCAGCGATCCGGTTGCCAGATTGCGAGAGCTGCACGAGCTCGATGCACGACCGCGCAACGGCGCAGAAACGCAGCAACGTAGCAACGCACCCTCGCCGCAACGCGCCAACGCTGCCACGAGCGAGCCAGTCAACGCTGCTCCGCCAGAGCCAAGCACCGCGTCAGCGCGCGAGCGAGAGGACGCCCAACCGCACGACCGCAGTAACGGGGCGGCGCCGCAAGGCGAGGTTGGCGCAGACCCGGTCCGCCAGGCCATGAAGGACGCGCTTAAGCGTCCATACGCCACCGACCTACACAACGGGCCGAGTACGAGCTCGACAATCCGGCTTCCGGCGGACCTCTGGGAACGCCTTGACATGGCCGCGCGGCTCCAGAGCCAGACCAAGCAGTCAATTATCGCCGATGCGCTCAAGGAGCACCTTCAGCGCATCGGGAGGCGATCGCAATGACACGCGCGCTCATCCCAAACAGCACTCAGATTCCCGATGTCATCCTCGACTTCTGGCTTTCGGAACTCTCGGGCGCAGAACTCAAGGTCGTTTTGTACGTTGGGCGCAGGACGTTCGGCTTCGGGAAGCAGAGCGACAACATCAGCCTTAGTCAGATAAGCACCGGCATCGTTAAGCGCGATGGAACTGTTCTCGACACCGGCACCGGACTGTCCCGGTCAAGTGTCGCGAGAGCAATCAAGACCCTGGAGGCGAAGCAGATCATCCTTCGCAAGTTAAACCTCAATGAGAAATCGAACGAACACGAGGAGAGTACCTACCGACTCAATCTCGCTTGGAGGGTCAAGGGCAGTTCGGGAGGGGGAGGGAGGGTAGTCCCAGATTCGGACCACGTACCTTCAAACGGTGACGCGAGGTGGTCTCACGACCGGACCACCAGTAGTCCCAAGATCGAACCGGGCGTAGTCCCAGAATCGAACCCTCAAGAAACAGCACAAGAGGCAGAACAAGAAACAGCAGCAGTGCCATCCGTACCGTGTACGGATGCTGCTGAACTCGTACATGAGCTAATCGCTCATGACATGAACCGAGGTGACGCGATCCGACTTGCGACGGCTGACGCCGCCCAGTGCCGCCGGCAACTCGACTTCCTGCGGTTCCGCATGAGAGTGGGGTTCGTCTTCAAGAGTGGCCGGGGGGCGTTCCTTCGCCGAGCTATCGAGGACGGATTCGCCCCGCCACGAGGTTATGAAGAAGCACGGCGCGCAGAGGTCCGATCCATGGCGAGAAAGGCTCACAGGAGCGCTGAGATTGCCCTGAGAGCCTCGAAACGGAGTTCGCTGAAGCAGACTCTTGCCCGCCTTGAGATCGACCAACCTGACGAGTTTGCGGCATTCCTGGCATATGTTGAAAGGAAGAAGCGGGAGGCCGTGGACAGACCGATCGTCAAGGGAGCGCCGGAAGTTGGAGAACGGCTCATCCGGTCCTTCGAGACCGAAGGAACACGTTTGGCGCTGCTGGCAGAGTTTCTTACCGATCAGTCACTCTCGTACGGGACGCAACGGATGCCGCGCTCATTCGACGGATCGACGCGGATTGTCGGCTCGACCTCTTCGAGGAAACCGTCGTAGGTCCGAATTGCCAGACCACTCGATTCGTTTCCCCGCCGCGCTTCCAACTTCTCTTTTGCACGCACGCTGCTCAGCTCGGACCTACGGCCAATGACGAGTGTGCACTTCGGGATGAAGAAGCCGCGAGAGAGCGGTTCGCCTGCGACCTCCTCATACCGCGGTCCAAAGACCTCTGGCAAATGCCACTGGTTTCGGCCGATCCAGTAAGCACACGCTTCGAGGAGTTCCGTCGCGCGGTGGAACTGAGGCGTGAATTCCTCGCGCTCCGTGAAGATGCGCGTAGCTGGATCTGCGAAGGAGATCACGTGGACGTAGCTCCGACCGGATTGCGGCTCGATGTATGCAAAGTCGGCGCACGCGAGATCAGCGTGAGACTTGTGCCCAAGATCAATATTGGACATTACAACGCCGGCATGAACGAAATCTGAACCCGCCAATAAGTGCGGATGCTGTCGGAGCAACCTCCTGACGGCCGCGGCGGTCTGCTCCTTGTCGATTGCTCGCGCAAGTTCGGCCCGTAATTGCTCGCTTGAGCTCTGCTTCACTGCTTCATAGGGCTGCCGCGGTTCGTTAACGACATCGGCCCCTACGTGCCTAGTGACGTGGAATCGCTCAACAGACGGAAGGTCTGCCATGTTCGATCCGCCCTTGGCACGGAACTGCGTCAATGCCCAGACAGCCCTATCCCGTTTTCCCAGGAACTCGCACGCTTCCACATACCGCCTAGTCCGTTCTTCGTCGGGCCGCGGATTCTCCGCTAGAGCGATTGCAAGGGACCTGATCTCGGCGTCGCGGTCACCCTTCTCCCTCGCAAGATTTGCGATGGCGTCAACCGCAGCGAAGAGTTCCCCTCGGAGTAGCTCACGCTCTGGTTCGATAGATGCAACTCCATCAGGGAAGTCTGATAACAATCGACTAGGGCGCATGTGCACGGCCGCTTCGATTTGAGCCGGATCGGCATCCGCCACCGCGTCGATGAGAATCGAGCGGAACTCAATGAGGTCGAATTCGGCGCCGGTGAGATCCAAGTGGATAACGCCTGCGGCCGGACGCGATATCCGCTCCTCTGCCCAGCCGAGGCAGGCCTCAAGTTGCGGCATGATGCGATTCACGGGGTAGTTGGTTCCGTCGCCGAATGGCCATAGGGCGACCGACAGCTCTCTCCTCGACAACGAACGACTCCGCGCACTCGCCATCGCTAGCAGGATGAAGACCCATCGCGTCTTCTTCGGCATGAACCGCACAGGATTGCCGTTTACCATGACCTCGCTCGCGCCGAACACGCGAATTCCCAGGGAATGGGAACGGCCTGTGTCAACTGCCATTGCGCCGCGATTGTCCTTCCATTGAACCCTCCGCTTCTACGTTAGTTGCCACCCAACATTCCCGAACTCCCAGGGATTTGCCACTCCTTTTGCAATCCGCCCCGGCCGCACAATTCAACCATTAGCGCGGGCCGCATATCCTCATCATGCGATGCGTGCTCGCCGGGAGCAGGTCCGGTGCCAGCCAAGCGAGTGGACATCGACAAAACGAAGAACGCCGATCGGCTCGCGGTGCATTTCAGCTCGCGGACTGACCTCTGGGCGACACCGGCCGACTTCTTCGCCCGCTTCAACGATGAATTCCAGTTTACCCTCGATGTTTGTGCGCTACCCGAGAACGCCAAGTGCGAGCGGTTCTTCACTCCGGCTGAAGACGGACTGAGCCAGCAGTGGACCGGAGTCTGCTGGATGAATCCGCCGTACGGTCGAGCCATTCGGCACTGGGTCGAGAAGGCGTATCACAGCGCGCGAGCCGGAGCCACGGTCGTTTGTCTCCTGCCAGCCAGAACAGATACGAAGTGGTGGCATACGTGGGTCAAGCCCTTCGGCGAGACACGTTTCATTCAGGGCCGGCTCAAGTTTGGAAACTGCAAGAATTCCGCCCCTTTCCCTTCAGCGATTGTTATCTTTCGGCCTGGCGCTGCACCGATTGTGTGCAGTGCTTGCGAAGGTGCCGGTCAGCACCGATGACGCCCGCAACCATAGCAAGGATGGAAGCGGGCCTGACCATTAAGGAGGCGTCACGCCGAGCAAGGATCAGCGAAGGGTATCTTCGCCAGATCGAGCGCCGCGGTGCTTCATACTCGGTAGCCCGGCGGCTCGCCGCGCTCTACCAGTGTCGTCTCGACGTGTTCTTGCCAAGAAAGGAGGACAGTAAGGCGCCATTCTAACCGGGCTACCTGTGGGGTCGCAGCCACAGGTAGCCTCTCTTCCTTTCCCCGTTCTTCTCGCCCCTGATTACCGTACGCTTCTCCTCAACCTATCAGCCGGGGAGTATTGCCGGTGCTGGTTCTCTATATCCGCCTGCGCGAGCGCAACGTAGCGGTTCGTCATTGTCAGGCTGGTGTGCCCGAGGATCTGCTGTAGGGTGAACACGTTCCCTCCGGCCCGCAGAAACTCCACGGCAAATGTATGACGGAATGTGTGCGGGCTGCAGCGGGCAGCCTGTAGCCTTGCCGAGCGACCCAGCCGCACAAACAGGAGCCGGAGGCCGCTTCGAGTCAGCCGTTCGCCGCGTTCTGACATGAATAGGGGTTCGCCCGGTTCCTGTGGCTCTGCTTTGAGGTAGTTCCACAGCGATTTCGCCGCCGTCTTTCCAAACGGAACCATCCGGCGCTTGTTCCCCTTCCCAACCACTCCACAGCGCCTTGCCTGAAAGTCTACATCCTCGCGATTCAGGGAGCAGAGCTCAGAGGCACGCAGGCCGGTGTCCAAGAGGAAGTAGACAATCGCCTGGTTTCGGTATGCCATCTGCGAACGCTTCGCTGCGTTCAGGAGAGCTTCAACCTGGTCCGTCGTGAACGGCTGAACCTGATCTGCGCGTGAGGTCGGAACCGGAATGCGCTCCATCGGGGAGACGCCGAGTCCGTCTTCCGAGACGATCCAGCGAAAGAGGGTCCGCAGGTGTCCGTGGTAGGTGTGAACCGTACGCGGGCGAACGGGGCGCGTCTGCTGTGCGTTTCCCCAGCGCCCGCCGGCTTCCTGGTGGCCGTTGGTGACGTAGGCGAGGAACTGCCTTAATTCCATCGTGCCGCAGCAGTCGAGGTTCTTTTCGCGCAAGAACCAGACGAGCTTGCTAACGATGGAGCGGCGGTTACCGAGGGTGCGAGCGGAATGCTGATCGATTTCGCCGGACAACAGCCAGCCATCCGCGTAGCGCTCAAGGTCGTTTACGCCGATAGTGGCCGCCTCCGTTTTCGTAAAACGAGGCGCTCTGTTGTTCATTTTATCCTCCGAACGGTCGTTCAGAGGACAGCAAGACGCCAAACTATTGCGCTCAGTCTGAGCACGAAACGTCGCAGCAGTGCTAGACTTTTATGGGCAGTACTGGATTCGAACCAGTGACCTCCTCGGTGTGAACGAGGCGCTCTACCGCTGAGCCAACCGCCCGACGTTGGGAATCTACCACGGCGCCGGGTGAATGTCAATGCCGGCGCGGTGGCTGCCAGCCAGCCAGAAACCGGGTGATCTCGACCCGGGGTGAGCGCACGTCCTGCACCAACGCCGCCAATTGAACCCGGGCGCCGACCTTGCCGGCCGACACGCCGTGAGCCGGCTCGTCGGCAATCTAGGCTTGCAGAAACGTGACCAGCTCGGGGCGGTGTGGACTGCTCACCACCGCTTACAAATACGAACAAGTGAGCCGGCACGCTGCCGGCTCACTCGTTCTGGAACCCGGATTCCGGAGTGCGGAGGAGTGGAACCCGCTATGGGGCGGGCGGCGGCCCGCCCGGTCCACCACCGCGCAGCTTCATGATCCTGTCCATCATCGCTTTCTGCTCCTGCGAATCGTAGTCGGCAGCCGGCAGCTCCTTATAGTCGGCCGGAATGGTAAAGAGCGCATCGTCGAGCGGATCGCGCGAGATATCGGTCAACTGCTGCGTCATCTGTTGGCCGTTCGGACCCGTGACGATCATACGGGTGATGATGCCGCCCATCAGGGCCTTCATCTTGTCGATATCGCCGTGCAGCGTGTACGTCATTTTGCACCCGGTTGGTGTGGTGACGTCGCGGCTCGGCATGAACCGGGCGGGACAGCCGGACGGCAGGGTACCGGGCGCCGACCATACCTCGATCGTAGACGTGCGGTCGGCATCCCCCAGGCAGCCGGATGTCACCGAGTGAATGGTGAGCTTCGAATGCGTGCATGGCAGGTTGGCTACGGTTTCCTGGCCGAGGTCCTGCACGGTGAATGTGGTATCGGATTTCCCGGTCATCTGTCCGGATTGCGCGCCGGCGCCGCCTCGCATTCCACGGAAACTTTGTGCGGCGAGCGCGGGCGCGCCGACGGGCGCGACCTTATAGATCTTGAGGTTCGGGTCCAGCGTGTAGGTCTGCTCTTTCGCGCAGAGCGTAAGCGTCACCAGGGTCATGTCCATCGGGCCGAACTTGATGTGCGTTTCGGTGCGCTCGTTAGCTCCCTTATAGTAGTGAGTAACCGAGATGCCACCGCCGGGTCTGCCGGCGCCCCCGCCGACCTTCATTTCGGTGGTGTACTTCACGTCCGCGTTGGCGCGCGCCGTGATAGCGATAGCCGCCGCGGCCGCGGCTATTGCCAGCGGGCGGGTGTTAATCCTCATCGATAACCTCCTGGATCGCCAGAGTTGATCTCTATCGCGGAAGAACGAGGCAGGTCCGTGCGCCAGATTTCGTCACGCCCGGGGCGCTATTCCTGCTTCGAGACGCTGCAATCCGGGGGTTTTTCGGGGTCAGAAATCCCAATCGGGGCACGGGCGGGGTAAGCGCAGCAGCCGGTCGAGACCCTCGAGCAGCCGATCCGGCGCCTTTAACTTATCGGTGATTGCCAACCCCGTGGCCGGCTGCACGCCCAGCCACAGCCGCGTAAACGCGCCGACCTCGGCCTGCATGACCGGCAAACCCGGTGCGGTTCCGCGGTGAGCGCTCGATTCCGGCCCGAACGTAATCACATACTCTCCGGCGCATCCTCGCCACTTTGAAGTTGAGCCGGCTGCGAGGTACTTCTCAATCGGATCTGAGAGCTTCAGGTTAAACCGGATGGGCTCACCGCAAACCTGCGTCTTGCTCACGCACGGCTCCAGGTGGTTGATGCGCGCCTGCCAGTAGCCGCGCGCCTCCAATCTGGCCGCAAACTTGCCGCCCGCTGTGGTGCGGAACCGGGCAAACGGCTGGCTCAGCAGATCCTGCAGCTGGATGCCCGCGGGTTCGGGCATCCGAACCAGATGAATCCGGTCGCCGAGGGAGCGGATCACCGACATGAGCTCGAGGAACTCTGTTGGCGTGCGCCAGGCCATAAACGGGATGAAGAGCGGCCCAAACTCTGCATTGTCGTCTGTGCTGAACCATGCCATGTGGGTGATGGCCCCGGAGCCTGGGTCCCGGAAGCCCAATCCGAATGTCGTCGCCGGGTTGTTCATCCAGCCGCCCGAGATGCCGACCGGGTGCAGGTTTGTGCCGCCATGTGAGCGTCGCCGCGCCAGACGGCAGGCGTGCACGGCTTTCTGCTCATCGCACGCGATGCGCTGCGGCGGTCGGTGCGAAACGGGCAGCTGCAGGTCGGCAGGGTTGAACGACGCCCACACCTCGTACGCGCCGGTGCCGAAACCGAGTTCATTGTAGAACCCCTGCTCAAACATGCCAAGCACCGTAAGAGCCGCGCCTTCCCGAGCGTCGTGCGCCACAAGCTGCGCCGTCAGGCGCCTGGCCAGCCCCTGCTTGCGCGCGATGCGGCTAACTGCAACACCGGTCACGCAGGCGATGGGCAGCTCCGAGTCAAGGTACTGCATCGCTCCGCGGCATGAGCATGCCAGGGCCTCAGCCGAGCCATCCATCTCCGCAACTACAGCCCGGCCGGCCTCCACAACCATGTCGGCATCCGTACCGAGCCCGGAGGGGTCCTGGCTCCAGCCAACTTCCATCCAGATTCGACGGGCGGCGTCGCGGTCGCGCTTCTTCCTGTACGCGCGTATTGTGGCTGATGGGGCGTTCATGGAAGCGGTGCGGCAGGTGCCTTAACGAGCAACAGGGGCGGCTGCGCAGTTTGTGCGCTGCCGCCCCTTGTGAAGTGCCGGGGACAGGAGTTGAACCTGCAAGCCGTTAAGCATACGCACCTCAAGCGTACGTGTCTACCATTTCACCACCCCGGCACGTTTTGGGCCGTAGGGATACGGGGAATCGAACCCCGGTTTGAGGACTGAAAATCCCCCGTCCTGACCGCTGGACGATATCCCCAAAACAAGCGCCGCCGAATAGCGGTGCCTATTATGGGCGAGCCATGGTGGCAGAGTCAAGCGCTGCCTGTGGCCGCGCCTACCGCCCGCCGGTGGCCAGGTTGCCTTTCTGGATAAACTCCTGCCACAGGTCATCCAGGCTCATTCCGGTGTCATCCTTCCAGAGGTCCGGTGTGTAGGTGTTGGATCGCAGTGCGGCGTTCATCTTCAGCGCGATGTTCACGTGGTGCGCTTTCTGGATCCAGGCCAGAAAAGCCGCGGCGGTCTTATAGGCATCGGTATAGTGGGCGCGCTGCGGGTTGATGGGCGGAAGTTTGGCTTTTGGCTCGTAGACGAAGAACCGGACCCAGTCAGCTATTCCCTCCACGAGCCACGAGGGATCGTAGGTGGGATACTGCTGCACCACATGCGTCATTTCATGGATGACCATGCCCTTGTCTTCGGGGTGCTGTTCAATCCAATGCGCTGCGATGTGGATGGTGGTCCCGGCGGTGTACGCCACACCCTTCATATCCTTTACAAACAGCAGGTGGACCTCACCGGGAGGCGTGAATCCTGGCGTGGCCAGCAGCTTCGCCACCTTTGGGTACCACTTCTCAACCAGTTTCTGGGCCATGGCGGCCCATGCCGCATCGTTGGGAACCTGTGACGTATCGGTTGTGACCACAACCGGTTTCGGGCGCGGCGCCAGCGCGGAAGCAGAGATAGGACAAACCGCTATAGCGCACATTGCCGAGGCAGCCGCGAGGGCGTGAAGGTACTTCATAATGTGGTGATTGTACCCGTCCCGGCGCTCGCCGCGCCACGATGCGGCATCCAACCTCCGGGTGGGCGAGGGCGCTTCTTCGCGTATGTTCGCGCCGCGACCCAGCCTGACGGAGCGGCGTGCGATCCGGCCCGACCGGGCGCCGGGCATGTTGGGTATACTGTGCCGTCTGTGGCGCGTCGGTGTTTTGCCCGTGTAGGCAGAAGCGGCGCTACAGTTTGCAGAATTGACGGGGGCAACGACGCCTACCCAGATGCGTATGCCCCATAACGACCGCTCCGGTCGCGGCGCGTAAAAGCGCTCCGGGGCCGGCGGCGAGTGGCGAAAGGGTTCCACGAGAATGGTCGCTCAAGGCAATCGTGCTGCCCAACCTCTGGCTGTTGGCGCAAGCCCGGCGCACGGAGTTGAACTGCTGAGGCTGATGATGCTCTCTCGCGAGGGCGACCGGCGCGAAGCGATTCTGATGCGGCAGGGCAAGGGCTGGTTTCAGGTGCCCGGAATGGGGCATGAGGCTATGGCCGCGCTAGCCGCCGAGTTGACGCCGGACGACATCCTCTTCCCTTTCTATAGAGACCGGGCGCTGGTATTGGCCCGCGGCATGACCACCGAGGATTTGGCGCTGGACTTTCTGGCGCGCCAGGGATCCAGCAGCGAGGGCCGGAACATGCCCGCGCACACCTCGGCCAGGGCGCTGAACATCTTCTCCATCGCCACGCCAACCGGGGCGCAGTGCCTGCCCGCGGTTGGAGCGGCACAGGGGATCAAGCTGAGCGGCTCAAACGCCATTGTGCTCTGCTCGATCGGCGATGCCGCAACCCGCCAGGGCGAGTTTTTTGAAGCGGTTTGCCAGGCGGTTCAGGATCAGCTTCCGATTGTGTTTGTGGTGGAGGATAACCAGTACGCCATCAGCACGCCAACGGAGCATATGCTGCCGTTCCGGCTGGATATATTCAACGCGAAGCTCGTTGAGCGCATCAACGGGCGCGTGGTGACCGAAGTTACCGAGCGGTGCGGCGATGCCATTCGGCGCACCCGCGCCGGCGCCGGGCCGTGCATCCTGTGGTGCGAACTCGATCGGCTTGGGTCGCACACCAGCGCCGACGACCAGCGCGTCTACCGAGCCGCCGACGAGCTGGAAGCCCTGCCCTTGCGCGACCCGATTCTGCTGTACGGTCAGTACCTGATTTCACAGGGCCAGCTTGACGAGGCCGGACTCGCCACCATGCACGCTGAGGTACTGGAAGAGGTAGATGCGATTTATGCACGCATCGACCTGGCGCCGTTCCCACCGCCGGCCACGGTCCTTGAGAATGTGCTTGGGGAGGAAGGCAAACCGGGCCCCATACCGGCTCAGGCCGACGGTGAAACCGACACCATCGTGGCAGCGGTCAACCGCACGCTGCGTGCCGGTCTGGCTGCCGTGCCGACCATGCTGATGACCGGTGAAGATATTGAAGATCCAAAGGGCGGCGTCTTCGGCATCACCAAGGGCCTCAGCACCGACTATCCGGATCGTGTCCGCAACTCGGCGCTTGCGGAGGCGACTATTGTGGGGACGGCGGTTGGTCTGGCCGCCACCGGCTTCCGTCCGGTCTTCGAGATCCAGTTCATCGATTTCATTACGCCGGCGTTCAACCAGCTGGTGGTTCAGGCGTCCAGTCTGCGCTGGCGCACGGCAGGAACGTGGACCTGCCCGGCGGTGTTTTATGCCCCGTACGGCGCCTATCTGCCCGCCGGCGGCATCTGGCACAGCCAGAGCAACGAGGGCTGGTTCGCGCACATCCCGGGCCTTCGCGTTGCGGTGCCCTCCACGCCAGAGGATGCGGCCGGGCTCTTCTGGTCCGCGCTGCACGATAACGATCCGACGCTGATCCTGGTTCCCAAGCACATATTCCGGGTCCGGATGCCGGTGCGGCCCAACACACCTGTGCCGTTTGGCAAGGCTTCGATTCGCCGTTCCGGCACCGACGTCACCCTCGTTGCCTGGGGCAACTGCATGGAGATTGCCGAACAGGCTGCCGACGAGGTGGAGAAGCAGGGCGTCTCGGCAGAGATTGTGGACCTGCGCTCCATTGTGCCCTGCGACTGGCAGACCATCGAGAATTCGCTGCGCAAAACCGGCCGACTTGTGGTGGTTCACGAAGATACCCGCACCTGCGGCTTCGGCCAGGCAGTGATTGCCGAAATGACTTCCACGCCGGACCGCTTCTTCCTGCTGAATGCGCCGCCGCAGCTGGTCGCGCGGCCGGACGTCCACATTCCGTTTTGTCCTTCGCTTGAGTTGAGCCTGCTCCCATCGGTGGAACAGGTGGTACAAGCGATACACACCACACTGGAGTAGCCACGTGCCGACTCAGGAAATACTGGTGCCGCAGATGGGCGAAGGCCTGCAGGAGGTGCGAATCCTTAGCTTCGCCAAGAACCCGGGAGATATGATCCGCCGGGACGAGCTGATCTACAGCATGGAGACCGACAAGGCAACCATGGATGTGGAGTCGCCGTTTTCCGGGACGCTACGACGCTGGCTGGTATCGGAAGGCGATATCGTGCCGATCGGCGCGCCGATTGCCGAGGTGGAAGTGGCGGCCGCAACTGCCTCCAGCGCGGCGCAGCCTGCTCCAGCGGCGCCACCGGCAGATGCCGCGGCGGTGCCGCCGGCCGCCGCTCGACCGGTGCTGCGGGTTGCGCCGCGCACCCGGCAGCACTGTAAAACACTGGGTGTGTCGGAAGAGGAGATGGCGCTCATTCCCTCCCTATCCGGCACACTGATGCCGGAGGATGTGGATCGCTACCTTGCCCTCCGCGCCCCGGCCGAGGGCCAGAGCAGCTCGGAGTATACCGATCACACGCTGTCACAACAGCAGCGGTTGTTGATCTACCACTTCAAACGGAGCGCGCAGACCATTGTCCCCGGCACCATCCGGCGCGTGGTGGAGTGGGGATTGGTAAAGTCACGCGTGGGCCAGATCAAGCGTGACCAACCGGAACTGCACGTCTCGGAGTTTCAGTCGTTTGCCTGGGTTGTTGCCCAGGTTTCCAACCAGCATCCAAAGTTCCGGTCCATCCTGGTGGGCGAGCAGACGCTGCGCGAATATAACAACCTGAACATGGGCGTGGCCGTGTCGCTGCCGGAGGGCAACCTCACCACGGCGGTGATCCGGGCAGCCAATCAGCTGCCGTATCCGGAGTTTGTGAAGACGCTTCAACAACGCATCCGCGCCGCCCGGGATGGCGCCGACCAGGCAGACGCGGCCACGCAGCTGCTGTTGACGTACATGGGAGGGTACGGCGTGATTGATGCCGTGCCCGTGTTGGTCGCCCCAGCGATCGCGGTCCTGTTTATCGGCGCCGCATTCGAGCAGGAGGGGAAGACGTTGGCCAACACCGTGCTGACCTTTGACCACCGCGTGGTAAATGGCGTGCAGGCCGCGGAGTTTCTGCAGGCCGTCGGCCAGGCTGCGGAGGAGTTTGGGCGCGATGGGGTGGCCGCATCGTGACCGCGGCGCCGGTGACCCGAAACCCGCCCATTGGCGGCGGCTTTCTGACGATGCCGGCGGATGGAGATCCCGGATTCGCGCCGGAGGATCTCTCGGCGGAAGAGCGCCTGATGGGTCGCACGGCGGCGGAGTTTCTTGCCGGCGAGGTTCTACCGCAAACCGAACGGATTGAATCGGGCGATACGGCGCTCATGCACGGGCTGATGCAGCAGGCCGGCAGCCTGGGTCTGCTCGCAGGCGATATCCCGGCGATCTACGGCGGACTCGGCGCGAGCCAGGCCGCCTGCGCGCTGATTGCCGAAAACCTCAACTGGCAGCAATCGTTTGCCCTAACGCACGAAGCCCATACGGTAATTGGCACGCTGCCCCTACTCTACTTCGGTTCGGCCGATCAAAAGCGGCGGTACCTGCCGAGTCTGGCGAGTGGCGAATACATCGCATCGTTTGCGCTGAGCGAAGCCGGATCCGGCTCGGACGCGCTGGCGGCCGCCGCTCGGGCCACCCGCTCGGCGGACGGTAAATCGTACACGCTGACGGGCGAGAAGATGTGGATCACCAATACGGCGTTTGCCGGCCTGTTCACCGTATTTGCCCAGGTGGAGGGCAGCGGGTTGACGGCCTTTCTGGTGGAGCGCGATTCCCGCGGATTTGGCTTTGGGCGTGAAGAGCACAAACTGGGGATGAAGGGGACCTCCACGCGGCGGCTGCTTCTCGATGACGTTTTGGTGCCGGCCGAGAATGCCATGGAACCGGGGCGCGGTCACTACGCCGCGCTGTGCGCTCTGAACATGGGCCGAATGCGGCTGGAAGCCGGCGCAACCGGCGGCATCAAGCAGCTTTTAGGCGCCTGCTGCCGGTATGCGAAGCAGCGCCACACCTTTGGCAAGGCGCTTGCCGAATACGGGCTCATTCTCTCCAAACTCGGCGCCATGGCAGCGGACCTGTTCGCACTTGAGACCATGGTATACCGGCTGGCCGGGGACCTGGACCGCCTGTTTGCACCGATTGACCCGGACGGAGGGGATGCCGGAGCGAAATACCACCACGCCGCGCAGGAGATGGCGCTGGAGTGCAACGCCGTCAAGGTGTTCGGCTCGGAGGCGTACAGCCTGCATGCGGACGAAGCGATCCAGATCCATGGCGGGAACGGCTATACCGAGGAGTATCCCTTCGCCCGGACGTGGCGCGACCAGCGCCTGCTGCGCATCGGCGAGGGCGCCAACGAGATCGTGCGTGTGGCCCTGATCAACCAGCTCGACCGCAGGATCGCCAAAGGCGCCGTGGCGCTGCTCGATGACGATGCGGCCTCTTTCAGCGAGGAGGATCTGGAACGTGCGCTGCGTGGGATCATCGGCGCCGCACATCGCGAGCTGACGCGCTGCGCGGATGCGATGCATCCCGCCGATGCGCAGGTGGCAACTGCCGCGCTCGCCGACCTGGTGGTGAGCCTCTACGCCTGCAGCAGCATGCGGATGCGTACCGAGCGCTCCACTGGCGAGCGACGGAGCGTGATGCAACGGCTGCGGGATGCGGCAGAGGACCGCCTGACGGCAACGGCCACCGGGGCACTTGCCGTGATCCGGCGCACCCTGCCGCAGAACAACCTCGCAACTACCCGGTTGGAGCGACGACGCTCCTTTGGCCCAAACCCATGCATGCTCCTGCGCCTGGCAGCCGAGGCGTCTCTGGAGCGTGACGGGTACCCGCTGTGACCCCTTATGCAAACCGAACCGTATGACGCCGAACACGCAATCCGTTTCGTAACGGCCGCCAGCATCTTTGATGGCCATGATGCCGCCATCAACATCATTCGCCGTGTGCTTCAGGCTTCCGGCGCCGAGGTGGTGCACCTCGGGCACAATCGTTCGGTGGACGAAATAGTCACCACCGCGATTCAAGAAGACGTACAGGGCGTAGCCGTCAGCTCGTATCAGGGCGGGCACATGCAGGTGTTCCGCTATCTGCGGCGGCTGTTGAATGAGCGCGGCGGCGAGCACATCCAGCTATTTGGCGGTGGCGGCGGCGTTATTCTGCCCGCCGAGATTGCCGAACTCGGCTCCGAAGGCACGGCGACCATATTCTCGCCGGAGGATGGGCGCCGCCTCGGCCTGCAGGGCATGGTGAACACCATGCTGCGCGCGTGCGACTTCTCCACCACACCGTGCCTGGGCGGTGAACCCGAGGCGTTGAACAAGGGGGGTTGGAAGGGGCTGGCCTCCGGAATCACGCTGGCCGAGCAGGCTGCCTCGGGCAGCTGCCCCGCGGCCGCCGCATGGGTGGATTCGCTGCCCGCCGCGGCGAACCCCGCGCCGGTGGTTGGCATCACCGGAACGGGAGGCGCCGGCAAGTCGACGCTGATTGACGAGCTGCTGCTGCGCTTCCTGAACGATTTTGAGGGCCGGCGTATCGGGATTCTCTCCATAGACCCCACGCGCCGATCCACGGGCGGGGCTTTACTGGGCGACCGCATCCGAATGAACAACGTTTTTCGGCCGGGCGTCTACATGCGGTCGCTGGCTACGCGCGGTGGCGGCACGGAGCTATCTCCTGCCGTACAAGGCGCATTGCGCGTGATGCAGGCTGCCGGCTTCGATCTGATTCTGGTGGAGACCTCCGGCATTGGGCAGGCCGACGCCGCCATCACGGCAGTTGCCGGCGTGACGCTGTACGTTATGACGCCGGAGTTTGGCGCCGCTTCGCAACTCGAAAAGATCGAGATGCTGGCTTCCGCTGATCTCGTAGCTGTCAACAAGCTAGATCGTCCCGGCGGGCAGGATGCGCTCCGGTATGTGCGCAAGCAGGTTCAGCGCAACCGCGGCGCAGTCGCGGAGCCGCTGGAGGCCATGCCGGTTTACGGAGTGATGGCGTCGCGGTACGGAAATGCGGGCGTGTCAGCACTCTTTCGTGCGCTCACAGAGCGCCTGGGCGAGCGCTGGCAGCTGCCCGATGCGTCGCCGTTCGCCGCCCCAGCTTCAACACCGCAATCGCTCGTTCCCGCGCGGCGAAGTGGCTACCTTGCGACCATTGCGCAGGCGGTGCGCAGCTACCATTCCACCGTGGCTGCGCAGTGTCAGGCAGTCCGCACCCTCCAGCGCCTGGAGCATGCCCGAGGCGCGGTGGCGGGCGACTCCGACGCGGAGCGCGCGCTCGATCGCGCGATAGCCCACGCCGAAACAGGTGTCTCCCCGGAAACGCGCCGGCTGCTGGATGAATGGCCCAGCCACGAACGCGCGGTGCGGGAGGCCGATTCCGGCGGCGAACGCCGGTCCAGCCTCACACTCTCCGGAATTTCGATACCCCGAGTGGCCACACCACATCTTGAGGATGCCGGCGAGCTCGTCGGTTGGCTTCTCAAGGAGAATCTGCCGGGTCAGTTCCCATTCACCGCCGGCGTGTTTGCGTTCAAGCGTGAGAGTGAAGAGCCGAAGCGCCAGTTCGCCGGTTCGGGCGGGCCCGAACGCACCAACCGCCGCTTCCATCTGCTCTGCGCGGGCGAGCCGGCTCGGCGGCTTTCCACAGCGTTCGACCCCGCGACGCTCTACGGCGAGGATCCTGACGATACGCCCGATGTATATGGGCGCGTGGGCGAGTCGGGCGTGAGCATCTGCACGCTGGATGACATGAAGAAGCTGTACGCCGGCTTCGACCTGTGCGACCCGCAAACGTCGGTTTCGATGACGATCAACGGCCCCGCGCCGATTCTGCTCGCGATGTTCTTCAACACCGTGATCGATCAGCAGATGGAGCGGCTGGCCGCGTCTCTCGGCCGGACGCCGGATGAAGTCGAGGCAGCACGGGTGCGCGCGGAGGCCCTCGCCTCGGTGCGCGGCACCGTACAGGCCGATATTCTGAAAGAGGATCAGGCGCAGAACGAATGCATCTTCGCCATCGACTTCGCGCTGCGAATGATGGGCGACGTCCAGCAGTTCTGCATCGACAATGGCGTCCGCAACTACTATACGGTGTCGGTATCGGGATTCCACATGGCGGAGGCGGGCGCCAATCCGGTATCGCAGCTCGCCTTCACGCTTGCAAACGCCTTCACCTACCTGGAGTACTACCTGAGCCGTGGCATGAGCATTGACGCATTTGCGCCCAGCTTCTCGTTCTTCTTCTCCAACGGCATGGATCCGGAGTACTCCGTGCTGGGTCGCGTTGCCCGCCGGATATGGGCAGTTGCGCTTCGCGATGTTTACGGCGCCAACTCCCGCTCTCAAAAGCTGAAGTACCATATCCAGACCTCCGGGCGCTCGCTTCACGCGCAGGAGATTGAGTTCAACGATATTCGTACCACGCTGCAGGCGCTCCTGGCGCTGGAGGATAACTGCAACTCGCTGCACACCAACGCATACGATGAGGCCATCACCACGCCGACCGAGGAGTCGCTGCGGCGGGCCGTGGCCATCCAGCTTATCCTGAACAAGGAGTTCGGCGTACTGAAGAATGAGAACCCCACGCAGGGCTCGTTCTTCATCGAGCAGCTTACCGACGCCGTGGAAGCGGCGGTGCTGGCGGAGCTGGACCGTCTGCATGAGCGCGGCGGCGTTACCGGCGCGATGGAGACGCAGTACCAGCGCGGCCGCATTCAGGATGAATCGCTCGAGTACGAGCGGCGCAAGCAGAGCGGAGCGCTGCCGATTGTCGGCGTGAACATGTTCCTCAATCCCGATCAGGAGAAGGGCGACTACCATCCGCCGGATGTGGCCGTTGAGCGGGCTGAGACCGCGGAGAAAGATGCACAGATCGCGGCTCTGCAAGAGTTCCACACGCGGCATGCCGCCGAGGCCCCGAGCCGGCTTGCGGCTCTAAAGGCCGCGGCGGCCGGCGATGGTAACGTGTTTGAGATGCTGATGAGCGCGGTAAGGACCTGCTCGTTGGGCCAGATCACACACGCCCTGTACGAAGTCGGCGGGCGCTACCGGCGCAATATGTAGCGTGGCGCGCGTGCTCCTTCGGGGGTAAAGTGAACCAGCGACTGGCGCCGGTCGTAATCCAGATGATGGAGGCGCTGTTATGCTTGCTTTGACCCGCGAAAAGCTCGATCAGGCCCGCCGGCTCGTTGCCGCCTCGGGGTTGGACATATGGATGACCTTTGTGCGGGAGACCAGCGGCGGTGGCGATCCTGCGCTCCCTCTGATACTCACCGGGGCCCTGACGTGGCAAAGCGCGCTGATGGTATCTAAAGATGGGAAGGCCGTGGCCGTTGTGGGCAATTACGACGCCGAGCCGCTTGAGGCGACGGGAGATTGGGACGAGGTTATCCCGTATGTTCGCAGCATTCGTGAGCCCCTGAACGAGGCCCTGAATCGGCTTGTTCCAGAGGGCGGCGGGCCGCCGCGAATCGGTGTGAACCATTCGCTGGATGACGGCAAGGCCGATGGCATTACATGGGGCATGTACCTGGTGCTGTGCGACTACCTGAAGGGCACGCGGTTCGAAAACGCGATCGAGAGCGCCGAATCGGTGATCGTGCCGCTTCGCTCGGTCAAGACGCCTGGCGAGCTGGAGCGAATCCGGGACGCGGTCCGGCAAACCGACCGTTTGCTGGCACAGTTCGCCCGGTCGGCGCGCATCGGCGTTAGCGAGCAGTCGCTATTCGATTCTGTTCAGGACGCAATCGACGATGCCGGGCTGGGTTACGCCTGGGACCGATCGGGCAACCCGATTGTGAACACCGGCCCCAACTCCATGGTTGGGCACGGGCGTCCATCCCACCAGATCAAGATCGCGCCTGGGCACATTCTTCACATCGACGTTGGCGTTCAGGTGGATGGCTACTGCTCGGACGTTCAACGGTGTTGGTATGTGCAGGAGGCCGGTGAGGCGGCACTTCCAGAGGATGTGGTGACCGCGTGGGCGGCCGTGATGGGCGCTATCGACGCCGGGAGGAAGGCGCTGGCGCCGGGCGCACTCGGCTGGCAGGTAGACAAGGCCGCGCGCAGCGCACTGGTTGCATCCGGGTACCCGCAGTACATGCATGCGCTGGGGCATCAAGTTGGCCGTGCGGCGCATGACGGCGGCGGCGTGCTGGGACCAACCTGGGAGCGATACGGACGGACAACCTCCATGAGCGTTGAGGAAGGCGAAGTCTATACGCTGGAGCTGGGTGTGATGGTGGAGGGCCGCGGTTACCTGGGAGTTGAGGAGATGGTGGTGGTAACCGGCGACGGCTGCGACTACCTGACGGAGCGACAGACGGAGCTGCCGCTGCTTGCCGCGGACCGGACGGCATGAAGGCGCTGGTCTTTCGCGGCGAGAGGCAGCTGGCCGTTGAGGAGGCGCCGGAGCCCCGGCCGGCAGCGGGCGAAGCGCTGATAGAGGTCAGCTGTTGCGGAATCTGCGGCTCCGACCTCAGCGGGTACCTCGGGCACAGCGCGCGCCGCAATCGCAGCGTCCCGCTCATCATGGGCCACGAGGTCTGCGGCACGGTACGGGATATTACTCCCGGCGCCGGTGATGCAGTTGCGATCGGTGACCGGGTGGCGCTGCAGCCGGTGATCGCATGCGGAACGTGTCCCGCGTGTCGCCGCGGCAGCCCGCACCTGTGCCCTTCCATGTCTCTGATCGGCATCGAGCGCCACGGCGGATTCGCGCCGCTGCTTGCGGCGCCGGTAAACCGGCTCTTCCCGATTCCCGATTCACTCCCGGATTCCGCCGCGGCGTTGTGCGAAACGCTTGCCGTGGAGGTGCATCTGTTCCGAGAGTTTGCACCCCCACTGCTGCGCTGCACCGTGGTGCTTGGATGCGGCCCGCAAGGGCTGCTGGCGATACAACTTGCGCGCCTGGCGGGCGCAAATCCGATTGTAGCGGTCGACATTGCGCCATACCGTCTGGAGACCGCCCGCAAGATGGGCGCCGCATTCACGGTGGATGCACGCTCGGATAGTGTGAACGGGCAGGTTATGGCCCTGACGGATGGTTGGGGATCGGAGTTTGTCGTAGAGACGAGCGGCGCATCGGCGATGCGGGCCGGCGCACCCGGGCTTGTGGCGCCCGGCGGCACCCTGGCGCTGATTGGGCTGGGCGCGGGTGAGACGGAGATGAACTTTCTGCCGGTTGTGGCGAAGGAGATCCGGATTCAGGGAAGCTACTGCTACCGCGACGACGACTTTGTTCGCGCGCTGGAGCTGCTTTCCACCGGGAGTATCGATACCGCCGGGATGACCACCGTGTCGCCACTGGCGGATGGCGCGCAGCTCTTTGACACGCTGGTGACCGACCCCGGGCGTCTCGTGAAGGTGCTGCTCAGCTCTGCGTCCTGATTCGATCACGCCGCCATTCTCGAGCAGCAGCCCTCACGATCTCGCCCGGCGCGCGCCGCGCCCGGGAATTCAACTGAGAGGCGAACCGACTTCGCCGACTCCTTCAGACAGACCGCCTCCGCGTTCGTCCGGGTACCATCCGCGGTTTAGCAAGAGCACATACCGGCCGCCGAAATGCTGTTCGGCTACCTTCGCCACATCGCTGATGGTCATCAGCTCCGCCACCGCTCCAGCCAGTTCGGGGTTCTCGGCCAATTCGGCTGCCGCCAGTTCGCGGGTGCAGAAGACCGCAAGGCAGCCTTCCTGAACGCTCGACGCGAAACCGGCGTACGTGCCGGAATCGGGATAGCGAAACAAACATGCGGTCTCGCTGCTGTGAAGTTGCTGGTATCGGTATGCTCCCCTCGGCTCCGCATCGGCGGTGGCTTCCGCCGCAGCTGCGCGTCCGTCGCGCCGCCAGCAGCCCGGTTCATCTCCCTCTTGCAGGCCCGGATCACTCCGGGTGGCGCCGTTTTTGCTTTTCATTGACATGTGGCTCCTCGTTGCCCGCTGTGTGCTTCCAGTCAAGCTCTCTGGTCGCCGCCGACGCGGACCGCTGCCGGGATGGCGGTTCACTGACGTGTGCGACCTCGCTCGATTGGCATAAACATCCCCGACGCGTCCGGCACGACCGCTTCTCCAGCGTCGGCCCGTACCTGGCCGACTTCGTCCAGGCTTCAATGCCGGTACTTTGGGCATGCTAACAGTGCTTACTCACACTGCGTTACTCGCGCAATGGCGGTAAATCCGGAAGATGTGGGCGCCGATTCACGAGGAGCTGCGGCCATTTATCGCCCCGGAAGGAAAGCTGCCCACAGCGTATGGCGCCTGGGCGGCAAACTGTCGCTGATCCGCGATTGGGCCACCGGCGATACGTCGATCGGCTCCGCAGATCCTACCCAGAAGATGCGCCAGCGCCCCCGGCACTGCTTCTCGGCTATGGCCTGTATCTCGGACCACGCGGCCTCATGCGCCACCATCTCGCTTATAGGGTCCAGGTTCCGCTCGGCGGCACGGGCCATAGCCTCCGATGTCAGGACGACCCTACAAGCACCTTCGTCTTCGTCTCCGCACATGCTGGTGTCGCAGACCAGAGGGTCCGCAAAAACCCAAAACAGATCGTCGCTGGTGCGCGAGTCGACCTGCGGCTTGCAGGCGCGTGGTCGCTGGTGAGAGACCGTCGGTTTGTGTTTGCCGGCGCGTTCGCCCTTTGCCGCAGCTTGCTGTTTAGCGTTGGAAGCGCGCACCGTCCAGCACGGGCCGGAACCACTCATGGCTACTCTCTACTTCGTCTTTTTTCTTGCTCATGGTAACTCCTGCTTCCGAGCGGATTACCAAGGTGACCGGCAGCGCTTCGGTCCTGCGGCTCACTTCATTTACTCGCCGACCTGGGAAGCAGGCGCGCGATCTCTGCCGGCAAGCACGCCACCATGCGGCTCAGTCGTCTGGCGAATCGCTTTCGCCGGATTCTCCCACCAGGCCAGGTTCGGATTCGCCGGCGCACCACGTCCGGGACAGCAAGAGCACATAGCGGCCATCGTAATCCTCTTCGGCCAGCCTTGCCACCTCAGTGATGGGCATCTGCATCACCTCTGCCCCTTTGAGAATGGGATTATCGGCCAGTTCGGCGATGGCCAGATCGAGGCTTCGTGCGACTGCAAGGTAGGAAGGCTCGCCGGTCGGCACATAGCAGGCGTATGAGCCGGAGGCGGGATAGTGAAACACGCAGGCGGTGTCGGTGCTGCGGATCTGGTTGTATCGGAATTTCGCGTCCGGCTCTTTCTCGGTGCTCGCTTCCGCTGTGGTTTCGGCGTGGCGTTTCCTGTAGATCTGAGAAGCCGGGCGTTTCCAGAAGAGCCAACAGCGCCCCTCGCACTCCCGCTCGGCGATCGCTTGTATTTCGGACCAGCGAGCCTCAAAGGTCACCATGTGGCGTAGGAAGTGCGACCGCTTCTTCTCGGCACGGGCCAACGCCTCCGAGGCGTAGACGGCGAGACATGGGTCATCGTCCCCGTTTGGACACATGATGTACTCAAGGTCCACCGGATCCACGATGACCCAGAACGAATCGCCACTACTGCGCGCAGCGCCTTTCTGCTTGTGTGAAGCTGACGACCCGCAAGGCACGCCGAGCTTATGTTTCCGGCCATGCTCAACCTTTTTCGCGTATTTCTTCTTGCTCATGGTAACTCCTGGACAGACAGACCTGGAGGCTGGGATCGTGTCGGTTTCCGCCGCTTACCGGCATTAAATAACTCGCGAAATTGGCGTGAATCCGGAAGGGATTCGGGCCGATTCACGAGGAGATCCGGCGAATCGTCAACCCACAAAAGAGACCGCCCGGAGCACGTGGCATCCGGGCGGCAACCTGCTTTTCAACCGCCAGTCCGGCTGGCGGCGGACTAATAGATCCGAGCCGCCGGCTGTGTCCAGAAGATCCGCCAGCGCCCTTCGCACTGCTCCTCAGCAATCGCCTGTATTTCGGACCACGAAGCCTCGTGTGCCACCATACGGTTCAAGTAGGGCATCCGTTCCTCGGCGGAACGAGCCATCGCCTCCGACGTCAAGATGACCATAAAAGGTTCGTCGTCTTCATCTCCACACATGGCGTAGTCGCCGATGAGGGGATCCGCAAAGATCCAGAACTGATCGTCACTACTGCGCCAATCGACCCGCGGAATGCATGAGCCGGAGCGCTTGCAAGACACATTCGGCCTGTGTTTGTTGCCCCGCTCACTCTTTTTCGCGTCTTTCTTTTGACTCATGATAACCTCTTGGCCGGAATTGATTCCCAATTTCGTGAGTTTCTTCTCGCCCGTGATAACTCCTCGCAAGACAGGTCTGGAGTCCGGGATGGTGTCGGTTTGCGCCGATTACCGACACTTTATAACTCGCGAAATTGGCGTGAATCCGGAAGGGATTCACGCCGATTCACGAGGAGATCCGGCGAATCGCCAACCCGGAAAAGAGACCGCCCGGAGCTCGTGGCGTCCGGGCGGCAAGGTGCTTTTCAACCGCCAGTCCGGCTGGCTGCGGACTAAAAGATCGGAGCAGCCGGCTGTGCCCAGAAGATCCGCCAGCGCCCTTCGCACTGCTCCTCAGCAATCGCCTGTATTTCGGACCACGAAGCCTCATGCGCCACCATGTGGCTCAGGAAGTGCGACAGCTTCTCCTCGGCGCGGGCCAACCCCTCCGATGCGAAGACTGCAACGCAGGATTCATCCGCTTCGTTTCCGCACATCGCGTAGTCGCCAACGAGGGGATCCACAAAGATCCAGAACGGATCGTCACTACTGCGCGAATCGACTCGCGGCTTGCGTGAGCCTGAGCGCTTGCAAGACACATCCGGCTTGTGTTTGTTGCCCCGCTCACCCTTTTTCGCGTCTTTCTTTTTGCTCATGATAACCTCTTATCCGGAATGGATTTCCAAAATGAGCGGCACTGTCACGACGTCGCCCGGTCCAGGCTTTGTGCGCGGCCATAATCAAGACGCGCCTCAGTAGGCAAACTCCAGCACGCCGGCTGCCCCCATACCCAGCGCAGCGCACATCGTAATCAGTCCGCGCTTCGCCCCACGCCGTTTTGCCTCGAACACCATGGAGACGGCCTGGCGCGCCCCGGTGCATCCCAACGGATGGCCGAGGGCGCAGGCGCCGCCGTTCACGTTGACGCGGTCGAGCGGGAGTGGGAACAGGCGATCGCTGGCCAGTACCTGTGCGGCAAATGCTTCGTTGAATTCGATGAGGTCAAACTGGTCAATGGTAAGGCCCATCCGCTTCAGCAGCCGCGGCATGGCAAATGCCGGCGCGATGCCGAATCGCTCTGGAGCCACCGCAGCCACGGAGTAGCCGGCGAACCGCGCCAAAGGCGTCAAGCCGAGGCGCTCGGCGTTTTCCGGGGTCATCAGGGCGACCGCTGCCGCTCCATCGCTGCGCTGCGAAGCGTTGCCGGCCGTTATCACGCCGTCCTTCAGGAATGCCGGACGAAGTTTGGCGAGCGCCTCGGCGGAGGTCTCTCGTCGTGGTCCCTCATCCACGGCCACCTCCGCGCGCCGGATTTGCGCATGCTCACCGTTGACCACCTGCGTCTCGGTGGTAACGGGAACAATCTCGGCGTCAAACCGGCCGGCATCCTGCGCGGCCAGCGCCTTCCGATGGCTTTCCAGCGCGAACGCGTCTGCGCTCTCCCTTGAGATGTCGAACTCGTCGGAGATCGATTCCACCGACAGGCCCATGCTGAGATAGGTATCCGGGCGGTTCGCGATCAGCCACGGGTTCGGGCGCGTGGACGGCCCCATGAAGGTTACCAGGCTCATGCTTTCGACGCCGCCCGCGACCACCACGTCGGCGTGGCCAGTTGCGATTTTCGCGGCGCCGGTCGCAATGGCTTCCAGACCGGAGGCGCAGAACCGGTTGATCGTTGCAGCCGGCACCGAGTCGGGCAGGCCGGCGCGCAGCGCGGCAACACGGGCCACATTCATGCCCTGTTCCGCCTCAGGCATGGCGCAACCCAGGATGATATCGTCAACGGTGACCGGATCGATGCCTGGCGCGCGATCGAGAACCGATTTCACCACAACAGCTGCCAGTTCATCTGGGCGCGTCGACCGGAACGCACCTTTTGGCGCGCGGCCGATCGCCGTTCGAGCCGCGCTTACAATTACGACATCACGCATACGGCGGCCTCACTTTCGCAGGAGGTCTGGAAGCCTGGTCAGCGCGCCGTGCAACAGTACCGGCGGGCGGCGTCAGCTTCGATAACGAGTATAACACAACCGCGGCGGCTTGTGGGCAGTGGTGGGCGGCATCCGGCGGAAGTGCGAAGCGCCATCCGCGGCTAGACCTTTGGCTCGACCGGCCGGCCGGCCAGACCGCGTCGTTGGAGGCTGTCACGCCGGCGCGCCGAAAGCGTGCAGCTCATGCGCCAGGGCTGCGTTAATCGCGCGCGCACCGCGGACGGCGGCGCGGCGCCGGCCGATACGCCGCATCGTTTTGAGCGTGAGGGCCGGTGCCGGCAATACCTCCTCATCCGTGTGCGGATCACCGCAGTAGAATCCGTCCGCGAGTACTCGAACAGCGACATGCGTGGTTTACCCGTCTCGCCCGGGCACCATCCCACCAGCGCCGGAAGACTGTCGTTAGCGCAGTCCTCCGGCGTGGCGGCCTCCCTTAATGCCGTCCAGCCTGATGTCCTTCGGTTGTAGATGCTACCTCGGCGACGGCTTGCGCGATCTCAGCCTCGGACACGCTAGCTGGAATGCCGACGATCTGTTCACCATCGTCAAACTTCCAGGGTTGGTGCGTGTCGGATGTCGGCAGCGACAGTGCCATACCGCGCTGCAGCAGAACTTTTCCACGGAGGCCCTCCGGAAACATAAACTCGTCATTTTCGGCACCTACGCCGGTTACGCCGTCAGCTTCCGCCATCACCGGTCCCGCCTGGTGCAACCCTCCGCGGCTGGCGATCAACTGCAGGAACATGATGTACCGGGCGCCGGGCTTGAGCATCGGGTCGTTGTCGAAACGAAAGCCCACGCCACGGGCGTTGGACTCCGCCCAGGGCAAATCGGCACCGGGGACCAGCACTTTCAGCACGCGGGGCGTACTCGACGTACCACCGCGCAGCCACCGTTCGACGGCCACCAGGTAGATCGCGGCCTCGTTCGCGCCATTCGAGTTTTGCGGTGTGTGCTGCTCGCGCAAGACGGCCACAACCCTACCGCGCACGATCTCCGGTTACTCGCACACCATTCCGACCAGCGTTCCGGGCGGCTCGGGGCCAGCGCCCGTGGCAACGGAAGCTGTCGCTCCGTTCGCCATCTGCCCGAAGCCTGCCGGTTGTAGAAACGGCTTTGCGCTAGCCACTATTGCGCGGAACGTGCCGGCGTCCTGGCGCGGGCGCGTTAGGTGCTGACCGTGCTGCACCGAATATGCATCCGACGTCGGGTTCCAGAGCACCTTTGCGCTCCGGCCGTTGCCTTCCAGCCAAATCTCGGTCGTGTCCTGCGCCTGGCTGAGCGTGGCCTGGCTTATGTGCGTGGCCACCGGCGCACTGTGCAGCAGGCCTTGAACGCGCGCAGAAACCACCCGTACGTCTGCCACGCCAGCATAATCCGCCAAGCCCGCCGAGAGATGGAAGACAACTGCATAGCGCCAAACCGGCGCCGTCTGCGCAGCCGATGCGGAATGGCAGCCGACCAGTGCCGGTCCGGCCAAAAGCAGAAGAGAGCAGGCTGCCACGTGCTTGCAGTGATTCATCACGATGCTCCTTTTCTGTGCCGCTGCGGGCATGGCGTATATCCCAAATTGATCAGTTCGGTGATCTCGTCCGGAGTCGGAGCTGCGGTGGCGCCGTAGAACCAGTTATGCGTATTCGGCCACATCAGTGCGCCGTCATCCGCCGGCAACGTAACGTTGGTGTGGCCAAGCCCAAGGCAGTGGCCAACCTCATGCGCGGCGAATGTAACCAGCGCGTGCCGGGCGCTGGCAGGCGGGAACGGCATGTCGCATCCCGTATCCGTCGGGTATCGGTCCATGTTGTACGTATCGAACGTAACCTTTCGCTGCTCACCACCGAGCGACGTGGTGTACGCAGAATACAGGACACTGTGATCGCAGTAATCGTCGAACCAAATGTTGAACGTTTGGGGGACGTGCACGTATGTGAATTTCACATAGCCGCTGGCTTTCCAGTTGGCAACCGCACCATCAATCGCAGCGGTATATGCCGACGTGGAGGTGTAAAGCAGGCTGCAGCCCTCGTGGACCAGCGGCGGATACGGACCTGGCGGGTCTGCGCCGCTGTTGTCCAGGCAAGCGTCGTTGAACACGGAGACCGTTCCGCTTGCGGACCACGGCTTGCCGTTTGCGTCCAGCCATGTCGCAGCCAGTGTTGCTTGTCCGTTGCCGGTACAGGTCACGGCGGTGAACGCCTGTCCGCAGCTGTTTGTTATGCTGGAGCCAGTGCTGAGCGCAAGCTGGGCCGGGGCTTGCTGGTTGGTCAGCGTGAATGTTACAAGCACGCCAACCTGCGTCACGTACGGACTCCCGGCGATAACCGTTGCGCAATACGACGGCGCACCACCGGGCATGAAGCCGTAACTCGGAGTGTTGTTCTCGGACATCAGGGTTACCTGCGGATTCGGACCCGTTTCGGGATCGCCCCGGCATCGCGCTGATTGCGCGCCAACAACACAAACGCCAGCCCACAAGAGGCAGGCGGCGATCGAGGCGAGCCGTCGAGACATCGGTTTCCTGGCTACTGATGCACTACCCCGCTCCCCTCTCGGTGCGAGCCTGCATCCAGTGATTGTTGCATACCACTTACCTGTCGCTTTCTGCGGCGCGCGGCCGCAAAGCAGAACTGTTCGAGCCGGCTTGGCATACCGGCGTGTAAAACAAACGCCGAAACAGGGCCCAAGTCATTACATCAGGATTGCCGGAAGAATGCAAGAGCGGAGTTTTGTCTGGCCGAACAGCGACGAATGCCGGAAAGGCGGCGAAGCCGCCCCTCAGTTCCTTAACGGCTTGCCGGTCTCCAGTGTATGACGGATGCGCTCTGCCGTCTTTGGTTCATGCGCCAACCGTACAAACGCCTCGCGCTCCAGCGCCAACAGGTACGCCTCGTCCACTTCCTGCGCGGACGGCAACGCGCCCCCGGCGAGGACGAATGCAACCTGCTGCGCGATGAGGAGATCGTGATCGGTGAGCTCGCCGGACCTGTGGCGCCAGTGCAGGGTCATGCCTAGCCGGGCGATGGCATCCTCGCCCAGAACACGGACGCGCGCCTTGTGTGGAGGGCGCCACCCCTCACGAGCCAGCGCCAGCACGCGGCATTTGGCGTCGAACAACTGCCGGTCGGCGCAGAGCGATACGCCGTCGTCGGGTTTGAGGAATCCGGACTGGATGGCTTGCGGAGCATTGGCAGACATGCCGAAGCCGAATATGCGCTGGAACGCCCACTCCACACGGTCAAACGGGTCCAGCCCGGGAGCGGCGCCGCCCATGGCGCGCAGCAGCATCTGCGTAACGCCGCCGCCGGCTGGAATCAGGCCAACATTGGTCTCGGGCAGGCCAATCATAAGTTCCGCGGAGGCCTGCGAGGCAGCGCAATGGAGCACCAGCTCGGTAGCGCCTCCCAGCGTATAGCCGTGCGGCATCGCCACCACAGGAAGTGGCGCGTACTTCAGGCACTGGAAGGCCGCCTGAAGGTCGGCGAGAAGCGTCTGGATGCGCGGCCAGTTTCCCGCCTCGATCTCCTGCAGGAAGACCTTGAGATTGAAGCCTGCGCTGAAGTGCGGCCCGGCGCCGGCAATCAGCAGCCCTTCGAACCGTCCGGACGTAATCTCCAGCGTTTCGTGGATGATGCCGGTGGAGGCCTCGTCCAGCGTGTTCATTTTGGAGCGTAGTTCCAGGCAGGCGGCGCCGTCGCCCACATCCACCAGTGTTGCCGTAGGCCATTGGCGCAGCACGGCTTGCTGTGCCGCCTCATTCAGCGCAGCGTACTCCGGCCGGTGTGGCTCCTGCACCAGGTCTTCCTGGCCAAACACGCGGTAGAGAATCTGCGAGCCTTCCTTGCGAATGTGGTAGTGATCCGGTGGACTGTAGGCCATCACATCGCTGATTTCGAACGGACCCATCTCCCAGTTAAAGCCCCACTGCATCACGTGATCGATGGTGAGGCAATCGCCGGCGATGCCGGTACCGATTTTGCGAACGTAGGTGCTCACGCCACCGAGAATTGCATCCAGATATCGAGCCCAGGGTTGGTCGAGGGACCGAACGGCAACGAGTCTCTCTCGCAGCGGGAGACGCTCCAGCTCAGCCATGCCCGTCAGATGCAGTTCGCGTCGCGGTACGTACTGGAGCGTGTCGAAATCGAGCGCCAGGATCTCGCGGCCATCGCGCTTGAAGAACCCTGCTCCCGTCTTCTCTCCCAGGCGACCGTCGGCCATGAGGCGCGTTACCACCGACGGCAGCTGCAGGCGGTCGCGGTATGGGTCGTCCACCAGCCGTTCGTACTGATGCGCGGCGACGTCGGCAATGATATCGAAACCGATGATGTCGGCCAGGCGGAAGGTGGCGCTCCGCGGTCGGCCGATGAACGGCCCGGTGACGGCATCCACCTCTTCGGGGGAAAGGCCCATCTCCACGGCTGTGTGCAGCGAGTCGATCAGCGTCCACATTCCCACCCGATTGCTGATGAAGCCGGGGGTATCCCGCGCAACCGCGATACGCCGGCCTAATACGGTTTCGGCAAATGCGGCAAAGCCGGCCACCAGATCGGGCGATGTCTCGGGCAGCGCGATGAGCTCCAGCAGTTTCAGGTAACGTGGCGGGTTGAAGAAGTGGGCGCCGAGAAAGCGCTGACGGAACGCGGGAGAGCGGTCGCGACACATTTCAGCCAGACTGAGGCCGCTGGTGTTGGTGGTGACCACCGTATCGTCGCCGGTTTGCGCCTCCAGCCTCTGCAGCACCGCGCGCTTCACTTCCAGCCGCTCGGCCACGGCCTCCACCACCCAATCGGCCGCCGCGAGCGCGCCCTCCGCGTCGTCAAGGCTGCCGGCCTCAATCTGCCCGATCAATTCGGGCAGGAACAGCAGCGGCGGTCGGGCACTCTTGACCCGTTCGAGGCCGACAGCGGCCTGCTCTGCCGACACGTCCAGCAGCGTGACGCTCCAGCCGGCGTTGGCCAGGTGCGCAGCGATGCCGCCGCCCATGGTGCCCGCGCCAACCACCACAGCGCGCCCCGTACGTTTCAGTGCGTTTAACATAGCTTCCTCAGTCGACCGCCGCTCGTGATAAACCCGGCGCCCCACCGTGAAGATCCGCGGCGCGACAGCAGGATGCTGCCGTTATCGCCGCGGACCGGGACGGCGCCGCAACTCCCGCCATTTCAGCGGACCTTGAGTTACCGATCGGCAATCGGCTGAACGGTCAGGCCGCGCGGGCCGTTGTACTCGCTCTTCGGCCGGTAGAGCCGATTGTTATCCAGCTGCTCGATGATGTGCGCGCTCCAGCCGGTGACGCGGCTCATAACGAAGATCGGCGTGTAGAGCGGCACCGGGATGCCCATCAGGTAGTAGAGGCTCGCCACGGGGAAGTCGACGTTGGGGAACAGCCCCTTTGCGCGCAGCATTTCGTCTTCCACGATCTGCGAAACCTCGCTTAGCCTGGTGTCGCCGAGCGATTTGCCGAGATCGACCACATACTGCTTCACGATTTTGGCGCGCTCGTCGCCGTGCTTGTACTCGCGGTGGCCGAATCCCATGATCTTCTTCTTGTTCGTCAGCGCATCCTGGACCCATGCCGCCGCGTTGGAAGGATCGCCGATTTCGAGCAGCATCTCCATCGCGGCCTCGTTGGCGCCTCCGTGCAGCGAGCCCTTCAGCGTGCCGATTGCAGAGACCACGCCGGAGTAGAGATCCGAGAGCGTGGCCACGGTGACGCGCGCGGCGAACGTGGAGGCGTTGAATCCATGCTCGGCGTACAGGATTTGCGTTGCATTGAACACCTTTTCGAACTCGCCGGAGGGAGCATGGCCCGTGAGCATGTAGAAGAAGTTCTGGTTGTGGTTCAGATCGGACCGCGGAGCGATTGGCGCCTGCCCCTGAGGAACGCGGTAACCGTTCACCACCACGTTGGGGATTTGCGCGAAGAGCCGGGTAGCCTTGCGCACATTTGCCGCGTGGCTGTCATCGTGCCGATCCGGATCGGTGAGCGCCAGGATGGCCACCGCAGCCTTCAGCGTATCCATGGGATGCGCATCAGCCGGTACGTGGCGGAAGAACTCAAAGATGTGCTCCGGAACGTCGCGCTGCCGCCGCACGGCCCGATCAAACTCCGCAAGCTCGTCCGGCCGCGGCAGGCTTCCATGCAGCATCAGGAACGCCACTTCCTCGAAGCTGCACAAGCTCACCAGCTGATGAATATCGTATCCGCGATAGATCAGCTGGTTGCGTTCTGCATCCACCTCCGATATCGCGCTGATGCCGGCCACAACGCCTTCAAGGCCGGGCTTAAAATCTGCTGTCGTCATGGTATCTCCTCTGCGATCTCCCGATCAAACGATTCGAAATCGGCATAGCCTATCATCTCATACAGCTCGGCGCGCGTCTGCATGCTCCCGATCCAAGCGGCCTGCGTGCCGGTGGCCTTGAGGTCGGTATAGAGCGCGGTGGCTGCCTTCATCATGACGCGGAAGGCCGTCATGGGAAACAGCACCGCGCTGCAGCCCAGCTGAAAGAACCGAGCGGCTGGGATGAGGGGCGTTTTACCGAATTCCGTCATGTTCGCGATTACCGGCACGTGCACGGCCTCCGCGAAGGCGGCGAACTCCTCCTCGCTTTGAAGCGATTCGGGGAAAAGCGCGTCGGCGCCGGCATCCTGGCAGCGGCGTCCGCGATCAATGGCATCCTGAAGGCCGTTTACCGACCGGGTGTCGGTGCGGGCCACGATAACAAACGCGGGGTTGGCGCGGGCCTTTACCGCCGCCCGGATCTTTCTTGCCATCTCGACCGGCTCAATCACCTGCTTGCCATCCAGGTGCCCGCAGCGCTTCGGGGCAACCTGGTCTTCCAGGTGGATGCCGGCGAGCCCGGCATGCTCCAGTTCTTCAACGGCGCGAGCCACGTTCAACGCATCGCCGTAGCCCGTATCGGCGTCTGCCAGCACGGGGCAGGAGGCGGCACGGCAAACGTACCTGGCCTGCGCCGCCATTTCGGAGAGCGTAATCAGCGCAATATCGGGGAAGGCGGTAAGGCTGTTGGTAACGCCCGCGCCTGAGAGGTACAGCGCACTGTAACCGGCCCGCTCGGCGGCACGCGCCGTAATGGCATTGAACACCCCCGGCAGCAACAGGCCGCCATGCTGCAGCAGCGAACGCAGCGATTCCCCCGGCGTTTGCCCTGCGCTGCCGGTACCGGGAGAGAGCATGTCAGGCCGCTTCCACTCTCATCCGGCTCATCAAATCCGGAACGCGCGACTCGGCATCCAGATTGAGACAGCGGTCGATCACCTCGGCAGCCCGGTCGGTGCCGAGCCGGGGTTCGGCCATCGTGCGGAATTTGGCCTCCACTTCCGCGTCGCTCATCTTGTTGCCCGCATGCCCCTTCGGGAACGTGACCTCGTGCGTTAGAACCGTGCCGCCGCGCAGGCGGATAATCAGCCGGTTGGGAATGCCTTCCGGATAGCGCGCATCCAGGTCTTCGCTGACCCGCACATCAATCTTTTGTACGAGCGCCAGCAGCAGTTCGTTATGCAGGTGCGCGTCGTCGAATGACGCTTGCGTAACCGCGCCATCCATCAGCGCGGCAGCCGTGCACCACGGGAGGCTGTGATCGGCCGTTTCGCGGGTGGTGGGCCGCCACTTTTCCGGCTCGCCGCCAATTATCTCGACCGCAGCGCGGAACGACTCGATGGTGATCGATTCGATATCGGCAACATCGGCAATTTGAGTCCGGAGCTTGAGGGCGGCATCGATGGCGCTCTGCGAATGGTATTCGGCCGGGAAGAGCTTGATATAGGTTCTATCTATCATGAACCCGTCGCCTGCCGGTTCCGCGATCTCGAAGGGGCCCGATACCTGGTGAAAAAAGCCCATTTCGCCTTCAAATACTTCGGATGGTCCCGTCATTCCCAACGCTGCCAGGCGAGCGGCAAACAGCGCGTTACGGCTGGCATTGGCAAAGGCGCATCCCTTCCAGTGCGAGAGCATTCCGACCCGCGTTTGGCGCATGGCATTGTTGGGCACACCCGCCAGCCCCTGCGCATGTGTCATCTGCTCGGCGGTAAGGCCCAGGAGCTTGCAGGCTGCGAGCGTGGCGCTGAACGAACCGTACGTGACGTGATCCCACCCGCGCACGCGGATGCTGCAGGCGTCGCAAAGGCGGCACTGAACCTCGTACGCCAGCACAATGGCGGTTATAAGATCCTCGCCGGATGCCCGGGCGATTTCGGCCGCAGCAAGCGCTGCGGCGATGTTGTCGCTGGGATGCGCCGGCTCTTTTGAGAGGTAGGTGTCGTTGTAATCCAGATATCGGAACATAACGCCGTTTGCGAAAGCCGCATCCTCGGGAGACGAGCCATGGGTGGTGCCGATAACGGCTGCCGGCTGCGTGGAACTAACGGTGAGCGCCAATTTGCGGGCGATTTGCGCCGGCGCAGCATCCCACGCGCCCATCGCGCAGCCGAGAGAATCGAGCAGGCGACGGCGCGCCTCATGGCGCGTGGCAAGCGGAATATCCTCATAACGGAGGCGACTGGCAAAAGCGCTCAGCCGTTCGGCAAGCAGTGTCATCTGTTGGCGGATCCCTCTATGCTCCCCATGGAAACCCCTCACTTTGCAGCACCAACGCCGCCACCTTTCGGCGGAGCGCCACGGTGTTTGCCGTGGACGGTCGCAGCAGCCGGCGCACCACCGCGTAGTGTGTGGCCAACGCATCGCCCTGCGCGCATGCGACGAGCACGGTGCGCGCAAGGTGCGCCGCGCGGTCGGCCGCGTCCGATGCCAGTGTTTGCAGCGCCGCGAGGGCACACTCTGCGCGGTCACCAGGCGCCGATTCCTGCAGCATGGAAACCCGAATCGCCGAGCTTTCCAGGGCAAGGAGGTCGGCGGCCATGTCGGCGATCGCCGCGGCAACTTCCTGCTGCTCGGCCAGCCCTTCGCCCAGCGCCTCCCATGCCTGCCCGGCGACATACAGCAGCACATTGCGCATCTCGCCAACCAGGGCCCGCGCGGCGCCGAGCGGATCCGTTGATTCCAGCGTTTCCGGCGGCGCCAACACCGTATCGCGAAGCCGATGCGCTGCCGATTCCAGGTCCAGCCGGCCGGCCTTTGCCCGCCGCAGGGCCTGATCCAGCACGGTGAGGCGATTGATCTCGTTGGTGCCCTCAAAGATGCGGTTGATGCGCGCGTCGCGGTAAGCTCGCGCCATCGGAAACTCTTCGGTATAACCGTAGCCGCCGTGAATCTGCAGCGCCTCATCCACCACGTAGTCCAGCATCTCGGAGCCATAGAACTTGATGATTGCGCACTCGATGCTGTACTCTTCGGCCGCGGCTCGGTAGCCCTCGAGCGCCGCGGGCGAGGCGTGATCGATCCGGCCAAAGATGTCGTCCCAGTAACCGGCCACGCGGTAGACCATGCTTTCCGCTGCGAAGATGCGGGTCGCCATTTCGCCCAGCTTGGCCTGGATGAGGCCGAAGTTGGCGATTGCCTGACCGAACTGGGAGCGCTGAAGCGCATATTTCGCAGCGGCGGCCAGCGCCTCCTTGGAGGCTCCAAGCGCGCCGGCGCCTATTGCATACCGTCCCAGGTTGAGTGGGTAGAGCGCGGCCCGGTGGCCTTTGCCGATTTCGCCGAGCACGTTTTCTACCGGGACCTCGGCATTCTCAAGAACCACACGCCGGGTGGAGGACCCCTTCAGACCCAGCTTTAGCTCCTCGCGCCCGAGCGAGACGCCCGGCGCGGAGGTTTCGACCAGAAACGCCGTCATCTTCTCACCATCTACCTTGGCGAACACCGTGAGCAAGTCGGCGAAGCCGGCGTTGGTGGTCCACATCTTGGTGCCGTTCAGCAGGTAGCACCCGCGCGGTTCATCCAGCGTGGCGGTCGTTTTGGCGGCCAGCGCGTCGGAACCGGAGTTCGCCTCACTGAGCGCAAAGGCGCTCAGTCGTTCGCCAGAGGCCATGGTAGGAAGGTACTTCTGCTTCTGCGCAGGAGTACCGAAGAAGAGGAGGGGAAGCGTGCCGATGCCGATGTGGGCGCCAACCGAGATGGCGAAAGAGGCGTTCGGCGCGGCCTTTTCGGTGATGAGCGTGACTGCCGACTTGTTGAGGCCGAGGCCGCCGTAGCACTCCGGAACGCCAATGGCCAGCAGGCCCAGGTCGCCCGCACCCTGAACCAGCCTGCGCATGAGGCCCTCTTGCTGGTGCTCGATCTCGTCGAGGCGCGGCATCACTTCGCGACGGACGTAATCGGCCATGGTGCGCGCCATCTGTCGCGTTTCGGCGCTAAGTTGTTCGGGTATCAGGATGCTGTTTGGGCCGGCGGCATCAATCAGAAATGCACCGCCGGCAGGCACAGGCGACTCTGCCATGTGGTCTCCCTTTAGGCCGCCGCCCCGGCCAGTCAAATCGCGCAGCATCGCGCAGGCGCAAGCGGAGGTTTGCGTAACGGCGGCGCGCCGTGGCGCCACGTATGAGTATACCGCGCGAGGGAGGGTGCGCGAAAGCGTCTCGCCCGTCCAGGTCCGGCTCGCAGGCCGGAGCGCAGGGAGTGCCAGGCACGGCGGACCGCGCGGATGGAAGGCGCCATGAGCGGGTCTGATTTCACCATGACCGTGGCTGCCGGAAAGGGGATGGCACACCAGCAGCGACGGCTGGGGATCGATGACCGGAAGCGTCGAGCAGGACGGCGCGTCCGTGCGGCTTAGCGGCCGCACTTCGGCGGGATCTGCCCGGTGATGGCCGGGGTTCCGAACCGGCTCAACCCGCAACCGTCGCCTATTTCGAGGGGAGCCGCAAACCACGGCGCCGTTCGGCATGAGGCCGCTGCCTACTGGCCGTACCGATAGTCCTTATGCGCGATAATGGCTTCCGCTTTGGCGATGCGCTCCTTGGTGAGTGGATGCGTCTGCATCCATTCCGGTGGGCCCGCGCCGGTCCGTTTCTCCAGGAGCATCATCTTGTGGAAGAACCGGATCATCCCCTCCGGGTTGTAGCCGGCGTGGTAGGCGTAGCTCAGACCGCGTCGGTCTGCCTCGTATTCATCGTCACGGCTGTATTTCAGGTTGAAGATGTCGTCCGCCAGGCCGGCAAGGTTTTGTGCAGTCGGGTTGGGTATGGCCAACGCAATAAGCACGTTGGTGGCCATCTGCGACGAGATCATTCTGGCCACGTGGCGGGCATTGATGTGCCCTAGCTCGTGCCCGATCACGCACGCGAGCGCGTCATCGTCATTGCCGATAAAATCGAGCAGACCCTGGTCCACGTAGACCGGACCACCGGGAAGCGAGAATGCGTTGATCTCGCGCGTATCCAGCACCTTGAAGGAGTATGGAACATCGCGCCGGTCGATATGCGGGAGAAGCGAGCGGCCGATCCGGCGCACACGCTCGGCGTCCGGCGAGGTGGAATCGACGCGGAACTGCTGCTCCACCTGGCTGGCGGCGTCCTTGCCAAGAGCGATCTCCTGCTTCGTGGAGAGAAAGCTTTTGGTGCGGCAGCCCGCGGAACCGATCAGCGCCAGGAGCAGCGCGACAGCTGCCATAATCCGCGCTGCGGAGCGACTGCGCTTAACGGGCTTCATCGTGTCGCCGCCTCTTCGCCCCGTCGCGTCGTTGTCTTCGCCCTCGAGCGGCCGGCGTTTGCGGCCATGCGTTTCGCTGTTCGCTCCACTACCCGCTCACACTGGTTCACCAGCAGGCCGGCCCTGCCGGCGACCTGCTTCCACGCCTCCGAACCGCCATATTCGCGCAGCAGAATCAGGCGGTGGTTGATGCGCACCTCGGGTTTCCAGCGCGCCTTGTAAGGCTCACCGCCGCGCAGGAAGTCGAACTCGCAGCAGCCTTCATCGATTGCGCACCGGATCGCCTCGCCGGTGAGCAGCGTCCCCAGGCTGTACCGGGCCATCTCCGGCGCGAAGCCGCCAAGGTAGTAGTAGAGCCGTTTCTGAAACGAAAAACAGTAGAGCGCGGCCTGCGCCTTTTCATCCATGCTGAGGATGTGCAGACGCAGCCACCCGCGCTCCAGGAAGCGGGCGGCTACCTCCCGGTGAAAGAGCTGTACGCGGCAGTTGGAGAGCACTCCGGGCATTAGCCTGGCGTTCCATCGCTGACCGTGCAGCGTAAAGAGCGCATCCAGGTCGGCATGCAGCGACTCTGCATTGGCGAGGCGGTACCCCGGCTCGGCGGTCTCACGGGCGGCAAGGCGCGCATAGTACCGGAGGTTGGATCGCATCGATTTGCCCAGCGAGGCCAGAAAGTCGTCGTGGCTGGCCGGCAGGCTCAGGTAGGGGCACGGCTCCATCATACTGACGTGCCGATCCGGCAGAGGCTCGCCGGCGCCAACCGCGCCGGCCAGCATCGGACTGTGAGGCGGAAGTTGCTGCAGATCGGCATAGTCCCACCCGGAAAGCTCGTTCCGCATGTATCCGAGGAGCGCGGAGACAACTTCGCCGTGGTACCCCGGTGCGATCAGCGGGCCGAGATAGTCGCTCCGGCCGGTGCCGGCCCATGCGAGGCGGCGCAGCGGCGTGCGAAGGTGGCGGCTGACGTACATTGGGGCCAGCGCGACGAGCTCGGACCCGCTATAGAGCGCCAGCAGCAGAAAGCGCTTACGCGCGTGGTAGACCTGCCACCATGCTTCTACCCACTCCCAGGTCTGGTAGGGCGTGGCGTCCGACGCCGACTGCTGCAGAGCCTGCCACGCCGGGCGCAGCGCTTCCAGCGAGTCGCGCTCGGTGTGCGCCTCGACGCGAAGCGCCGGACCGCCCGGTCGTGCTGCCGCCATCAGGATGCAGCCATCATGGCGCCGAGATCGGCGGCGCCGGCGGCTCGGGTTTGACGCCGGCGGTGAACAGGGTCCATGGTTCGGGCTTCATGTCCTTGAGGTATTTACCCAGTCCCTCTGCAAACTGCGGGTTCCTCTGCGCCAGCGACGCCGTGCTGAAGGTCTCGCCATCCGGGATATTCATTCGCGCCCATGTTTGCATCTTTGCGGCCAGCGTGGAAGTGGTCACCTTGGCGTTGCACGCGCCTGAGAAGCCACCTTTACCGCAAAGCGTGTTACCCGTTGCGCCCCTGGCGCCGGTTATGCCGTCCGTAGTGTCTTCCAGGAAGCTGCGGGCCAGCTGCGCGTTGATATGCCCCTTGTTGGCATTCAATACCTGCTGCCAGCGGGCGGCGCGGTGCGTGCAGCTGGGGTTATCGGCGGCGCCGGGATAGCACTCCTGCGCGATGATTTTGGGGTTTTCAGCGTAGTTGGCGGAGTAGTACGCGCCGTCGGCAGTGTGGTCGAACTCGGTGGCCGTGAGGCCGAGCTGCAGCTTGCCGATCTCGTTGGTTTTGAGATCGCCCAACAGCCACGTGTTGGCATATCCACCGTTGTTACCGGCGCTGATAATCTTCACAAACCCGGCCAGCGAATCTGCGTACTGAACCGCCTTGCGCATCCGCATAAACTCCGGCACGCCGTTCGGATCGAAGTCCTTGAACCCGCCGATCGTGGTTTCCGTCACCATAATGCCCGCTTTGTTGATCGCCCAGTCGGTAGCGCTGTCGATGAGGCCCGGCAGGGTGTCCATCAGGAACTCGTTGCCCTGGGAGGGCGCCACATTAAGGAGCAGCTTGAACCGCTCGCCTTCCAGATAGCTCCACCAGAAGTTCTGCCCCATCACAATCTTGTGGTCTGCGGTCCAGCTGCCCGTGGCAACAAATGCGCTGCAGGCCATTGGCGCGCCGCTGCCGACCAGGCCGGTCTGCCTGCTGTTGAGCCAGGGGATGTAGTAATCGGAAATCTCGATATCGCTGTTTTCCGCCAGAACATCGGTAGCATCTTCGGCGTATCCTCGCGCTTCCACGCCTTTAGCGATTCCCTCGATCTCCTGCTGGTACTCCGGGTCGAGCTTCGGCCAGAAGATGGCCCGAGCCGTTTTGCGGTAGTAGGCCCAGTTGGTGGCGGGGTTACGCCCTGCCTCCCACTGCATCGTTCTGATGGCGTCATCAATCTCCGGCGCCAGCAGATACCCGTACTGATAGCCACGGGCGGCGCCATCGCCGGTAATTCGCGCCACTATCCAGCCGTTGCTTTCCGCTCGCCAGGCGCCCGCCATGGGGTTTGGCGCCGGTTGCGCTGCGGCGCGCGGCGGCAGCCGGTGCGCCATAGCCAGCCCGGCCAATGCGGCGGCCGCGATCAGGCCGGTGACCAACCATGGGGCTCTCTTCATAACTTGTTAAGTGCTTTCTACCTGTGGGGACGCCGGATTCCGAGTTTCCTACAGGAAGAGTACCGGATTCCGGCGCGCGCGGGTTTCCACAAGGCGCTCCGCAGCACCGATCGGCGCCCCCCCAATCACGCCGGAGGGGCTGCTCCTCCCGCCAATCCATCCGCGCGCAGCCGCGGTTCAGGTAGTTCCGGACGTAGTCCGTCACGGCGGCGGCGAGAGTGCAGGGCTGCCACGGAATGCCGGTTTGCCGGCGGCAGGTCACTCAGTCAATTGCGCGCAGGGGGTAGAGTGCGGACGGAAGAACGCCGCTGCAAGCTCCGAAGCCAGCGCGCGCCATCCGATCTTAGAATGCCACGTGGATATTGTTGGAATAGTCCGGCACGCACCTGCGGCATGATTGAGCCGCCTGGGACGGCCCGCACAATGCCGCGAGGAGAATTGCTGCGTCGATATCCGTGCCGACCACAACCGTACGGTCGCGCGACGGTAACCGGCGGGCAAAGGCTTCGCGCTCCTGGGACAGAAGACGCCAGCGACCGCGGCTACCGCGTCCTGCGATCGCAGCAACAGGCGCGCAGTGGCGAGCTTGTGGCGCCGCTGCACAACTCGAGATCGAGAGCGTTTCTAGTCATCCGACAACATGCGAACGCCTAACGTCGAGTAAATGTAAACAGCCTCTCATGCCCGCGGGCCAACGGCACGGGGGGCGCCAACGCGCGCATCAAGGCACTGCTTGGCGTAAAACGGTATATCCTGGCTGATGTACGGCCGCCCGCCGGCCTAGCCGCGCGCAGCCCCGTTCGGGAACGTGTACGGGGTGCCTCATGGCGCCGTCCAGATACCAGCCCTGTCGATTGGCCCCGGTTTGTCGGCAATCAAGCCATCCGTCCGCACATCAATTACCCTTGGCGGCGGGTTGGAATGTAGGCACCACAAATGCCCTCCTGTGTCAGCGCCCTAGCAGGGCATGCCATCTGGTTTCCATAAGACGTGGCGCGGTGTGGACGCCTTATACCGACGAGCCGAGCGTCCCGATTGCACACGCCACGGCGGGCGCGGATTCTGCTTCGGGCGTCGAATCGGCCGTCGTCGGCCATCAGCAGCGACGTCGCTGTGCAATGGAGCTACCGTCCATGCAAGAATGGCTACAGATCGCCGCGGCCGACGATGCGCAGATTATGCGAGTCCGCCCCCGCTAGCGGACCGGACACGATGCCTACATCGTCTGGCGGAGGCGGAATGTTGATCACCAGGGCGTCCCGTTGCGGGCAAGGCCTGTCCTTCGGAAAGCGCGTAGGCTGCAGTTCCGCAACCCATTTGGTGGGTAGCTGCTGGCGAAGCATATTGTAGTTGCCGATTGCCTCCACCTCCACCCGCACGAGCCTTTCATATTCTTCGTATGCGGTCGCGACGTCGCTATGCGCGGTTTCGAGTTGAACCTTCAGTAGAGCGTCAGATTGCGCCATGTGGCCGCTGCCCGCATTTGTGGGCAATGCGGCAATTGCGGCCACCGGCGTCTGCACCGCGGGCGCGTCAACCGTGGAGTATGTGTGGGTTGTAAGACTTGCATAAAACTGCTTGCATGCCGTATCCAGCGAGGCATTGACAATGGCCAGCAACGTTTCCGCCTTGCTCACTGCGAACTTCGCCTGATTCGTTACCGAAATATCCGACTGGTTCACAAGCCGCGAGGCCTCGAGCAGGTCTTTTAGCGCGCCCTTGTATAGCCTGTACAGCCGCAAGGCGCCACCGATCGCCACCGCAAGTATCAGAACCGTTCCCGCAACCACGGAGAGAATCACCATTTCCAGTCCCCTTTCGATCGCTACGGCAACCGCCGGCAGTGCATGACATCATCCTCGGAACTAGGGCGTCATTGACGTCGGCAAGCTGGTTCCATTTGACACGTAATATCCCTTGGGGGCGTTCGGCGAGCCCGTTGCTATATCAACAGCGCCCAGCGACTTAAACATCGTATCCCATACATCATATTCCGATTGCGACGTCGACGATCCGGCCGTGGCACCAACTGACTGTTGCGCTGCTTCTGCTGTGCGCGGAGATAGTCCGAGCATGATTATCGTGGCGGGCCCCGCTGCATAGAGCTTGGCCAAGCTGCTCGACACCGTGGACCACGGCCAGTTTTCGTTGAATCCGTCTGTGACGCCAACGATGATCAATCGCCTGCCCGGTGGCCTCCGCCGCAATATCTCGGCAAATGCACTGGCATGATCCGTGCCGTACCCCCAGGCGGCCCCGCCGTACGTCGTCGCTGCAGTCTCGCCGGGCGACATGTGACTGCCCGTCAGTAACCGCAACTGCTCGCTAGTCAAATCCGCCAATACTTGCGAGTAGTGCTTGCCGACGGTCCCCTCCGTCAGCCAGAGCGGATGCTTTCCCGCTGTAACCACGCGCAATCGGCCTGGCTGAACTTGACCTATCAAGGTGTTGACGAGTATCCGAATGGCTGCCGACCGTTTGTGATCAGCAGCGTCGCCAGCGGCCGGCCAGAGGTCGTTGCTGGCACTAGTATTCAGCAGCAGCACGACGTATGGGGTTTTGGCAGGACTTGGGCACCCATCTACGGACAGCGCAAACCCCGCCGAGCAAGCTGCCAGCAGCGCGCCGGCTGCCGCTCGGGCCCAACGGGGATCGCGCCAGGCACAGTGTTGCATGGTTTAAGAAGGCCCCGCGGCAGGCTGCGCCGCTGGGTTCGCAGGGTTCGTCCCGTGCGAACCCAGCACGTCTCCGACCTTTAACGCGAGCCGTTCCACCGTCTGAGCCGGCTGGGTGAGGTAGTCAACTGCCCTCGTGCTGCCGCCGTTGATCCCCGCATCAGTCAGGTGTTGGAGGCATGTTGCCGCCTGATCAGCCGTCAGGTGGAGATGCTGGTCGATCTGCCATTCCGCGAGAGCCTCCTTCAGGAGTTTCTGCGCAACACCAGGAGGGAGTAGCGGGTGCGCGATCCAGTATTCCTCGTGCAGTTTCTTGGCGAGCGACAGACTATCATCGCTGCCGCTCTGCACTCCGTTTGCGAGGGCTCGGAGACGGGGCTCGATGATCTCGAGCGGGTCGCCGAGAACGTCAAACCGTGCTTGTACTCGCGCCGCGGCGATTTCCTGCGCATCGTGCTGCACCCGATCGCGTCGTTCGGCTGCAACAGTCCGCTCGGACTCCAGATCCTTGAAGTTGGACGCCAGGTAGCGGTTTCGGGCTGCCTCAAGCGACACCGGGGCACTGCCGGTCGCAAGTTCATCGAGAATGGGACCTACCCTGGTATCCAGCGCCGTCCTGTCTGCAGGAGTGCAGTCTGGATGGAACCGTTTGATGTAAGTGTCGATCAGTGCGCGGCGGTGGTCGGGGAATAGATGAGGTCGTGCGCGAAATTGCGCGAGCACCTTTTCCGCGACTATCGCCGGAACTGCCTCGGACGCCAGCTTCCCGGTGGAGACCATGCGCCCAGCGGTGGATATTTCCTTCTCGACGATGGCCCTCAGATGGCCGGCCACACTCGGCCCGTCGCCGTCGGTTGCATAGTCGCTCAACTGCCCGCACACCAGTGTCATGACTTTCTGGCGGACAAGTTCAGCGGTTTTGATATCAATAGCTGTCCTACGCTCGCCATCCGCTGCGTTCATCCATCTGCTTCGCATCTCGATGAACTTGAGAGCGTACCAGTGCGTCGTCAGCCCGCATAGAATCTCTACCGCCAACAGCATGAATGCGATCGATGCGAGGGTGAAGATCGATGGGCTCGACCCCTCGCGACCCATCGATCCAGCGTAGAATCGTACGCCGATAGCGGCGGCCACGACCAGGAGGGGCCCGCACCAGAATGCATGGAAGAGCCAAGCAAGCGGATGCTGGGCACGCTTCACAAACCAAAGGTAGCCGGCCATCACAGCGGCCGTACCGACACTGCCACCTACAATCACGAACCATTGACCCGACGCCTTGCCGACGAACTGCCAGAGCGTGATCGACAGGCCCGCGATGAAGGTCGCGATGAACAGGTAAATCAGATGCCGGTACCAATCCTGCACCGCGCCATGGCTCCGGTATCCTGCGGCGTCCAGTAACGTGAATATCCCCCAAATCAGGCCAAGATGGCACGCTATCAACATTCCGGGCGTTCCGTAAAGATACGTAGTCACCGAGTTGGTTTGGACCATGTAATCTGCCCTCCCGCTGTTGCTACTATAAGATAATGCCCGCCGACCAACCTTGTTGCGCTGCTGCATTGCAGACCGGGCCGTCGTGTTGCGTCACCTAGGAATCTGACTTTCGCACGGCGCGAAAACCGTGCGCCACGACTTTCGTTGCTGGCCCTCCAGCCACCACCATCTGGTTCTTCGCGCGCATCGGGGAGCCCCGCACTTAGTTTGTGCTTATATCCGCGCAGCGGGCCCCAGCCCTAACGCCGAAGCAGGAGATCGGGCGCCAACAGTTTGTGCTGTATATAACAGGACTGCTGCCTGCCAAACTTATCCAAACTTTTTTGTGGGATTTGAGAATCCGTGCTCAGCACGGCTAGAAAAACAGCCAGCACCGCCTCCACGAGTCCAGATTGAACGCGTTTACGATCCGGCGGGCACCTGCCGGCCGCTAGGGCCGCGCAAGCAACAACCGTGCGCCATCCGCGTGCTCATAGCCGCTAAACAAATCAACTAAGGCGAGGGCGCCGCTTTCCTCCTGTCCGCCCCCCAATCACGCCGGAGGGGCTGCTCCTCCCGCCAATCCAGCGGCGCGCATCCGCGGTTCAGGTAGTTGCGGACGTAGTCCGTCACAGCGGCGGCGAGAGTGCAGTGCTGCCACGGAATGCCGGTTTGCCGGCGGCGCGACATGCAGACAATTGCGCGTAGGGGTAGAGTGCGGACGGGAGAACGGTGCTATGACCACAGGGGCGTGCTCCGCACCAACCGGGAGCTACCTGAGCCGCTGAAGCGGCCTGGCTGCAGGGTGCAGCGCGGCCAACCTGTCGCGGCTCCATGGTCCTTCCGCCCGTGAACCCGTCACGTCCAGTGCGGCGTCTTCCAGCCGCCGGCCCAGCCTAAACCGGCGTGCCCGGCCAAATCCGGAAAAGAGTCACGGCGAGCCCGCGCGCAAAACACAACGGAAGCCGAGGTCGTCGCTGATGTACGCCGGGAGGCTGTAGTACCGGTACGACGAGCGAAAGTTCAACGGATCGTTGTAGCCCCATGGTCCGCCGCGCACAACCCGAGACTGTCCCGGCGCAAGGTCCACGGGGTCCGGCTGCTCGCCGGCGCGACCGCTCCAGAAAGCTTTGTGGTACCAGTCCCGGCACCAGTCCTTCACGTTCCCGGCCATGTCGCTGCAGCCGTAGGGGCTCATACCGTAGTGGCCCACCGCCGTCGTGCCGCCTGCGTCGCCAAGCTTGGACTTGCTGCACCAGAGTTTGGAGGTGTCAAAGTGGCTGCCCCACGGGTATTTCCGCCTGTCCGTGCCACGCGCGGCCTTCTCCCACTGCGCCTCCGTCGGCAGCGCGCAGCCTGCCCACCGCGCGTACGCTGCAGCGTCGGCCCACGTCACGTTGACAACCGGGCGATCGCCCTTGCTCCAGGCCGGGTCGAATTCAGGCGCGTACGGCAGCGACCGACCCGTCGCCCGGCAGAACCTGCGGTACTCCGTCACCGTCACATCGTTTCGATACATCCAGAAACCGCTCAGCCTCACCGTATGCGGTGGGTTGTCACCCTGATCGCTGTCACCCATCTGGAAGGGACCCGGCGGTATCCAGACCATCTCCGCGCCGTCTTTCAGATTGGTCCGGTGGCGCCTCCCGGAGGGTGGATGAACAACCGCCCGGGGATGAGACAACGCGCCCTGCGCCAGAACCGGTCCGCCCCATATCCCAGGGATGCAGACAAGCAGCAGGAGCACAGCGATCGCCAGTCCACCTGCCTTTTTTGGCAACATGCAAACCATCTCCTCACAAAACCTCGGCCGGCGGCGGGAAGTGAAACGAGTCAAAGTGCAGGGTCACGGCGAGCCCGCGCGCAGAGCACAACGGAAGCCGTAGTCGATGTACTTGAGCGCCGAGTCATCGATCCACCGGTCCGAAGTGCGGAAGAACATAGGCACGTAGTTGTACCACGATCCACCGCGCACAACCCGGGACGCCCCCGGCGCAAGGTCCACGGGATCCGGCTGTTCGCCGGCGCGACCGCTCCAGAAGGCTTTGTGGTACCAGTCCCGACACCAGTCCCACACGTTCCCGGCCATGTCGCTGCAGCCGTAGGGGCTCATACCGTAGTGGCCCACCGCCGCCGTGCCGCCTGCGTCGCCAAGCTTGGACTTGCTGCACCAGAGTTTGGAGGTGTCAAAGTGGCTGCCCCACGGGTATTTCCGCCTGTCCGTGCCCCGCGCGGCCTTCTCCCACTGCGCCTCCGTCGGCAGCGTGCAGCCTGCCCACTGCGCGTACGCTGCAGCGTCGGCCCACGTGACGTCGACGATCGGGTGATCGCCCCGGCTCCAGGTCGGGTCGAAGTCCGGCGCGGGCGGCATCGGCCGGCCCGTAGCATCGCAGAACCTGCGGTACTCCGTCACCGTCACATCGTTTCGATACATCCAGAAACCGCTCAGCCTCACCGTATGCGGTGGGTTGTCATCCTGATCGCTGTCACCCATCTGAAACGGACCGGGCGGTATCCAGACCATCTCCGCGCCGTCTTTCGGATTGGTCCGGCGGCGCCTCCCGGACGGTGGATGGACAACCGTATGGGGATGAGACAACGCGCCCTGTGCCTGAACCGGCCCGCCCCATATCCCGGGGATGTAGACGAGCAGCAGGAGCATACCGATCGCCAGTCCGCCTGCCTTTTTTGGCAACATACCAACCTCCTTCGCGGGAAAGTGTCGCGGGGGACTGTCCACCACGTGCTCGAACGGCCACACCTGCAAAGTTGTGCCTGGTTCCAGGTGTGAATGCACTTCACCGTTTCGCCTCTGAACCGTTCGCGCCGGCAGCCGCAACGCCATAGCCGACCCGGCCACTACCGTGGCCCCAATCACGCCGAATGGGCTGCATCCTCCCGCCAATCCAGCCGCGCGCAGCCACGGTTCAGGTAGTTCCGTACGTAGTCGGTCACGGCGGCGCCGAGGGTCCAGGGGTGCCACGGAATGCCGGCTTGATGGAGGCGGGTCATGTCGGCCTGGGTGCAATACTGGTACTGATTCCGCAGGTCGCCGGGCATATCGATGTATTCAACAGATCCCTGCTTTCCGGCGGCGCCAAAAACTGCCGCAGCGAGATCGTTCCAGGTTTCCGCCCGGCCGGAGCCAATGTTGTAGATGCCGTTCAGCTTGGGGCGATCGAGCAGGCGCGCAAGTATCTCCGCGCACTCCCGCACGTAGATGAAGTCGCGCATTTGACCGCCATCGGCGTACTCCGGACGGTACGAACGAAACAGTTTTATAGACCCACTTTCCGATAACTGCTCCCAGGCCTTGAGGACCATACTGCGCATCGGGCCCTTGTGATACTCGTTTGGCCCGAAGACGTTGAAGAACCGCGCGCCGGCGATGTGCTGCAGCAGCCCGGCCCGCGCCGCCTGCACATCGAAGCGGAGCTTGCTGTAGCCGTACTTGTTTAGCGGACGCAGGCGAGGCAGCAGCGTTTCGGAATCGGAGAACCCCTGGCTGCCATCGCCATAGACGGCGGCGCTGCTGGCATATACAAACCGCGCACCGATTCGCAGCGCCCATTCCGCGAGGTCGTGGGTGTAGCGCGTGTTATTCTCCAGCAGGTAGTCGGCGTCGAGCTCGGTTGTGGCTGAGCGGGCGCCAAGGTGAGCCACTTGCCGAACGCCATCGAACGCGGCATCCTGCAGGCGAATCCGCCGGATGAACTCGTCTTTGTGCAGGTAACTGTGGAACCGCAAGCCGGCCAGGTTGCGCCACTTTTCGCCGGAGCCGAGCTGGTCCACGACCAGGATATCGTCGTTCCCGTCGCGGTTCAGCTGCCAGATGAGGGCGCTGCCGATGAAGCCGGCGCCGCCGGTCACCACGGTTTTCAAATGGCTTGCCCCCTCAATTCTTGTGCCAAAGCGCCGCCGGACAACTCGTTTCGCTCAGGCATGCGGCGATCTCTGCATTGGTGTCGCGGTAATGGTTGCGCCGTCGCTGGTACAACGCACGGCGCCGTTGATGTCGGTACGATAGACCCGAATCCCATCCTGGTTCAGCCGCCGAACGACCGATGGCGAAGGGTGCCCGTAGCGGTTATGGGCGCCAACCGAGATCACCGCGACCTGCGGGTGGGCGCGCGCCAGCAGTTCCGGCGTGGACGAGGTTTTGCTGCCGTGATGCCCAACCTTGAGCACGTTGCAACCGAGCGCCTGTCCCGAGGCAAGCAGCTCCTGCTCTTCCGGCGCTTCGGCGTCGCCCATAAAGAGTACCGCGGTTCGCCCATAGGTAAGCCTCACCACGACGCTGGCGTTGTTCGGCGTTCCCATCTCTTCCAGAGCAGTTGGACCCAGGATGTGCGCAACCACACCGTCGCCGAAGTCAATCTGTTCGCCGGGAGCGGCCGTGAGGTACGCGGCATTGTCGCTCGCGGCTTCGCGGCGTATCTGCTGCACCTGTGGCAGCGATTCATCCACAGAGTCGTCGATGACGACGCGATCAGGAAACTGGCTCAGCACCAGCGCAGCTCCGCCGATGTGATCGAGGTGCGGATGGGTGAGGATCATCACGTCGGTCCGCCAAATCCCGCGGTAACGCAAAAATGGCGCCACCGTCCTGCGGCCTTCGTTATCCCCTTCCGGATGTATGCCCCCGGTGTCGATCAGCATCACGTGCCCGGCCGGCGTTTGAACCACCGCCGCGTCTCCCTGACCCACGTCGAGGAACGTGATGACAAGTGGCGATCTGCGGGATGCTGCTGCAAGCGACACGGCCAGCATGCCCGAGTTGAGCGCCGCAGCTACCGCAAGCATGGCAAATACCCGCTGCGGCTTCACTGCTGTGCTCCCGCGATGGAATCGCTTTGCCGGTCCGGGCGGAAGCGCCAGAGCGCCCACCAAAGCAGCGCGTACAGGCCGGCGATGAGCAGCGGTGGAGGTGGAGATATGCCGAGCGATGCCCACCATGAGCGGCTGCAGAGACGCAGTGCGCCTGTGATCCATACCAGCAGCAGATGCGCTGCAGCGTCGAACGGGCGCGCCACAACCGGGGTGATGAGCGATGCCAGTGAGGCCGCGGAAGCACACGCCATTACCGGCCCAACCACAGGCACCACTAGAGTGTTTGCCGGAATCGAGAGTGTCTGCACCTGGTGGAAGTAGTAGGCCGTGAGCGGTGCGGCGCCGACCTGGGCAGATGTTGCAATGATTGCCGTCTCACCTACAACCAGCCCCAGGCCGGACAGCAGGCGCCGGATCGGGCGGCGGTTTCTGCGGCGCTTATAGCCGCGCACCGCGGCTTCCATCCAGGGGGCTGCGAGGGCCAGCGTGATGACCACCACGAATGAGAGCTGGAAGCCGACCTGAAAGAGAGCCGCCGGCTGCGCCAGAAGCAGAATCAGCGCGGCGATCGCCAGCGACGTGGCAGCGTCCGGCTCGCGCTCAAATACCTGCGCGCCCAGGTAGAGCACCGCCAGAATAACGGCGCGGCAGACGGCGGCGCGGGCGCCCGCCATCTGGGAGTAGAGCACCAGCGCTGAGATGACCACGAGAAGGCCTGCACGCCGTGGGACGCCGACGATGCGTACCATGAGCAAAAGTCCCAGCGCGAGCAGGCCAACGTGAAGACCGGCCGTAGCGAGCACGTGAGATGCGCCGGTGCGGTCGAAGATATCGCGCGTTGCCGGCGGCATGCCGGCACGCTGACCGATGAGGATGCCCGCAAGCGCCTGTGCGTCGGCCGGCTGCATGGATGCCCTGGCATGGGATAGCAGCAAGGCATCGGAGCGGGCGGCGAGAGCGCCGAAATCCCAGCGTGATGGTCGTTCACGTCTCCAATCGAAACTGAACTCCACGTGCATCGTGGCGAATACGCCCTGATCCGCCAGCCACTGCCGCTCATCGAAACCTCCGGGGTTGCGCTGCGCAGGCGGTACCTCCAGGGAACCATCAATCTGGATCAGGTCGCCCGGGCGCGGCGCATGTCGCGAGTACGTCTCTCCGGTATCGCGCAGCGGCACCCGCACAAATATTGAGCCCGCAACCGGCCGGTTGATGCGGCGGCCATTCAGCGTGATGAGACGCCGGACCTGGAGGATGAACCGGGCGCCGAGCAGTGCCGGGTCGGCGTCGGCGTGATCGGGAGTCACGCTGGATGCCACCAAGCCGACGACCCGAACCTGCGCTGGAGCGAGGCGCGAAATGTCGCCTTGCGGAATGCCGGCTGCGATGGCGTAACGGAAGGCGCCGAGTGTGGCAAAACCAGCGGCGACGATCAGCAGTAACCAGCGCCGGCGAGGAGCGCGCATAACTGTGGCGAATAGCGCGAGCAGAGCGAACATGCCGAGCAGTATCCACGGCGCGACAGGCAGCCAGAACGCGGCGCTGATGCCGAGACCGAGGCACAGGGCGAACAACACGGGCGGTCTATCCGTGACCTCCGCCGCCAACCGGCCCACGTTAACGCGCGGCCTCGGCCTGATGGCATGCCCGGCAGATGGCGCCGGTGAACGGCGACAACGAACCACAGCGTGAGCATCGCTGCCAGCCATGATCGAGCCGCCACGCGGTGACGCGAGCATGGTTGGTCATGCAGCGTACTGCTCTTTGCCGCCACTCTTCAGGAATGTCACTCGGGAGGGCATCGACTCCGGCGACCAGGGCGGCCTGCTGTGCTGCCGTAAGCGGCTGAGCTGCCAGGTCCTGTGGCGTGGCGGCGGGCGGCGGCTCCGGCAGCGGATCCAGGCCATAGGCCTGAAAGACGAGTTTCTCTACGAGTTTGCCGCCGAGTCGCTCATTTAGCTTATCCACGATGTAAGCGGCGTGGAGCGCCACATCCTGTGCCCACGGCCCACTGCGCGTACGCACCGTGATGACGCCGTTTCTTATCGCCACAATGCGTGTCGCCGCAGCCACCTGAGGGCCGACTACCTCGTCCCAATGCTGCGCCGCCATCGCCTGCCGGAGACGAAGCCGGAGCGACGACGGCATGCGTCGGAGCAGGCTCTCCAACACCTGGGATACGGTATCGGAGCGCCGACGGCGAGCGGCAACCGGGCTAGTGCGAGGCATGGCTCTCCGCCATCCTCAGCTCAACATCCTCCGCGCCCCGTATTACCGCGCCCATTGTCACGCGCCATATGGTGCACTGTCGCGGAACCGTGCGGGCAAGCTCGGCAATATCGGCGCCGGTTATCATCGTCTGCCCGGCGCCCAGCGCGAGTTCCAGCAACTTCGTGCGACGCTGCCTGTCGAGATCGCTCATCACGTCGTCCAACAGCAGGATCGGAGGCTCGCCCAACTGCTCCTCCAACATTTTGAACTCCGCAAGTTTCAGCGCAAGCGCTGCAGTACGCTGCTCGCCCTGCGAACCGAAATGGCGGGCGTCGGCGCCGTCAATCGTCATCACCAGGTCATCGCGGTGCGGTCCGGCGAGTGTTACACCACGCCGTATTTCATCCGGCTGTACCCGCTCCAGTCTGTCGAGAAATGCCTGTTCCATCCGCTCTGCCGTAGGTTCATCGGGTACGGGAACGTTTGCCGCGTACCGCACCGAGAAGCAGTGTGGAGTGCTGCAGAGGTCGGCGTAGAGTTGGGCGGCCAGTGGCGCCATCACGTTGATGAACTGCCATCGCCGCAGACTCACCGCGCTTCCGCACTGAGCCAGCCGCAGGTTCCAGGCCTCGAGGCCGGCATCCTCGCCGTCACGGCCCGAATCCCTCAGGCTGCGCAGCAGGTGGTTGCGCTGCGCGTGGGCTTCGCGATAACGGATCAGATGGATGGCATACGCCGGACTGGCCTGCGCAATTTCGAGATCGAGAAACCGCCGTCTCTCCGACGGGTCGCTCTGAACAACACGCAGGTCCGACGCGCCGAAATAGACCGCGTTGATACGGCCCAGAATGTCGATCAGACGTGGCGCGGGAGATCCGTTGATGGTGACACGCTTCGGCGAATCACGGTAGATACCTAGCTCCACCTCAACGCGCCCTGCAGCCTGGCTCTCCACCACGGCTCCCAGTTGCGCGCCGGGGGAGTCGCGAAAGATGAGATCGGATTCGCGCGTGGAGCGTGGCGACCTGCTGGTGGCAAGCAGGTAGATGGCCTCCAGCAAGTTCGTTTTACCCTGCGCGTTTGCGCCGCATAACAGGTTGATGCCGTCGGCGGGCTGCCACGCAAGTTCAGGGTAACTGCGAAACGCCGAACAGGAGAGTGAGACAAGCCGCATAGGTGTTCCGCAGCGCAGCGATTCCGGAAATAGGCTTCCTGTATATAAGAAGAGTTGCTGTGATTATTGTACGGTGAAAAACGTGAATAACCCAAAAGCTGCCGGGCGCACCTTCACCCTTGCGCTTCACCAAGTGCCGTTCCGGCGCTGCCGGGTTATGCACCGGCGCCGGCGGATATGACCGACCGGTTGCTCCTTCTGCAATGCACGTCCGGTTGCTCACCCACCGGGTGTGAATAACTGGCGCAAGTCCATCTCACAAGCCGCCAGTGTGGGATTGCTGAGACGTGCGGCGTTCCACCTGCGGCAGGCGTAGAGCACACTGGAGTGGTCGCGGTGATTGAAGTACTGGCCAATGGCGGCTGTTGAGAGGTACGGCATCATTTCGCGCGCGAGCGACATCGCCATGTGTCGTACCCGAACGACCGTGGCCTCTCGTGTAGCGCCACGCAGGGTAAGCGCGGTAATGCCGGTGCGTTCTGCTACCGCAGCCACAACGCCTTCCAGCGTTGGTGGCGGCAGTTTGAACGCACCGCCCGGATTATATCCACGGAGAATGTCGGGCAACTGCGTTGGGGTGACCCTTGTGCCGTACAGCGATTGCCACACCACAATCTTACTGGCAGCGCCTTCCAGTTCACGAACGCTGGCAAAGTCGAGCTCGGCTACCGCCGCCAGTGCGTCCTCTGCGATCACGGAGTCGTTGCGGCGGTTCCATGCCTCGAGGATGGCCAAGCGATGCGCGGCATCGGGTGGAGCGATATCAACAACCAGACCGGCCCGGAGGCGGGTCTTGATACGGTCGTCCATGCCGGAAAGCTCTTCGGGGGTCCGGTCGCTTGCGAATACCAACTGGCGCCGGCCCTCGTAAATCGCGTTGAAGGTGTGAAAGAACTCTTCCCGCGAGCGGTTTTTGTCTGCCAGAAACTGAATGTCATCCAGCAACCACACGTCTACCTGACGATAGCGGTTGCGAAACCGCTCCTCGGTATGAGACCCGAGCGATTTGACGAAGTCCTGAACGAAAGCCTCGCCCGAAACCAGAGCCACCCGTGTTTCGGGGCGGGTTTCGTGCAGATGGAGCCAGATGGCGTGTAGGAGGTGGGTTTTACCCAAGCCCGGCTTGCCGTAGATGAAGATGGGGTTCGGCCCATCTCCGGGTCGGTTTGCCGCTGCCAGGGCGGCGGCGCGAGCCATGCGGTTTGCGGCGCCGGTTACAAACCCGCCAAAGGTGTAGCCAAGGTTTGGCGTGATTCCGCTGCAGAAAGAGATGCGGCGGTGCGCGGCGGCCTGTTGCCCTCGCGACGCCGGCTGCTCTTGCGCCTGCACGTCCAGGGTGAGGATCGGCTGATCCGGCGCTGTCGCCATCGCCGTGGCGCAGTGGGGGACGCGGGAGCGAAGTTCAGCGAGGACCTCCTCCGGCGGTTCGCAGACTTCGAGGCGGATGTTCGGAGTTTCGAGGCAAAAACTCAAGACGGCCTCGATTTTGGTGCGGCATCTTCGTTCCAGCCAGGTCTTGTGAAACGGCGAGGAGGCAGCCAGGAGAACCGTTGAGCCTTCCCATGACATGGGGATTGCGGTACGAATCCATGCGGTGTAGCTGGTGTGTGTTACCTGCCGGGCAACAAGCTCGAGGAAGTCGCCCCATGCAGCGAGCAGACGGTCACTTTGATCAATATCGGACCCAACAGCATCAGGATTCACGAGGGCGCTCCGGTAAGAATGCGGCGCAAACAGGTATCAGATTGCAGTGCCCGGGCTTGCCGGGCATGGCGCGGGAACAGGATTATATCTGAACCACGGCAGCAGTACAATGGCTCACACAACGAAATTCACGAGGCCACGAAGCGAAAATATTTTTGAAAAAAGTCCGGCGCGGTTGGCCGCCGTCATGGGGTATAAACAGGCATACGGCTGACCGCTTTACGGTGTGAACGCGTATTGCCGAGCCGGAGAAACCGGCGGAAGGATCATACGATGAGCAAGCCCATCCGGGCGGCATTGGCGGGCCTCCTGTTACCAGCTTGCGTCTTCATGGTGACGCCCGCGCAGGTGCGTGCGCAAACGCCCGCCCCGCTGCTGACGGCTCAGGCCTATGGGGATCAGCTGACGAACGCCCTGATCGGCACAACGCCGGCCACGTTCGGTGCGCGGCGTCAGGTCGGGGCCTCCACCCTCTCGCCATTTCCAATGCGCATCCGGCTTGGCGCACTACTGGCGCCGCGCGTCAAATTTGATGGGGGCGTCGATTTTACGCTAAGTGGCGTGCACCTTCTGCCCTCGTGCAGCACCCGCATTGACGCCGATGCTATTATCTCGGCGAATTTCGGCGGGCTCAACACGCTGATTCCCATTACTTTTGACCAGGTCTACTCCAAAGGAGTGATCACCGGCAACCGCCTCTACATTGGCGGCGGCATCGGTCCGTACATCGGCAACGTCACACGCCTGGGAGGCAAGGTGTTCGCCGGCGTGGATCTAACGTCGCACATCGGCATTGAGGCAACACTGCATTTTGCGGGCGTCGGCGATACGCTCTTCGCGGTTCAGGCCCGGCTGGGCGGGTAACGCCCCGGCGGATTACTCCGCCGCGCGGTCGCGGCGATCGCGCAAAAGGTAGCCGATCGCGCCGGAGATGACGCCCATAAGGACGGACCCGATGAGCGCGCTTATGGGACCGCGCACGTGGAACACCGCCGGGTCCAGTTGGCCCACCAGGAAGAAGAGAAACACATTAAGGCAAAAGCCAAGCAGTCCGAACGTCAGGCAGTTGATGGGCCAGACGAAGAACATGATAATCGGCCGCACGAGTGAGTTGACAAGGCTGAACACCAGGAGGACGGTGAGGAATGCCACCGGGTGCTGCCACTTGAGGTAGATGCCGCGGACCACCTCTGCGAGAATGAAGAGCGCCAGCGCATTGCCGGCAAGCCCGATCAGCCATTTGCGTATCATTTGCGCTCCGTAAGCCGGCCCGGATTCCCGCGCCGGTTCTATCTGCCTGGACGGACTTCTGGCGGGTAGTCGATCTCGATCGCCTCCTCGCGAAACGGTAAGAACCCGGCCTTCTTGTACAAACCCAGGGCGGCCGGCGCGTCGAGCGTGCAGGTATGCACCCAGACTCGCGAGGGTTGGCTGCACCACGCCTCAGCGATGGCCCAACGGAGCAGTTTCCATCCCAGACCCTGCCCCATGTAGGCTTGACGAAGCCCGAAGTATGCCAGTTCCACGTTGTTTTCGATTCGGCGGTCCAACTCCGCGTAGCCCGCCGGATCGCCGTTGCGGTAGAGCACGTGCACCTCCACGCGCCCATCCTGCACTTCGTGCGCGAGCGCGTCGTCGGAGAGTGCGTTGCGCTCGTACCACATCCACGGGCCGCCTACGGCATTGTATAAAAAGCGGTAGAACGACAGGGACGGCGGATTGGCGCGGACAATCCTGGTGCCGGGTGGGAACGACAACTCCTCCGCCTGCGCCGGCGGCTCCAGCATTTCGAGCGAGGTGACGGTCACCGCCAGCCGCGTCACGCCGCGGCGACCTCCACCGGTTGATGGAGTGCGGCGGATCGGTATGCGGCAAGCGCGACGGAGACGGCCTTCAAGCCATCCTCGCCGGTTATCGGCGGTGGCGCCCCGGTCAAGACGGAGTTGGCGAATGCCGCCACCATGTCGTCATCGATGTTTGCCCCCCAGTTGTGCCAGCTGACGCCGCCGCTCTTCTCGCCATAAAGCACAAGGTTTTGTGAGAACATGTCCATGCTCAGCGCTCCGCCTGTGGTGACCACCTCCATGGTGACATCGCCCCAAGTTGGAAACGCCCGCGAGCGCGACCATGAGGCATCCAGGGTGGCAAACACCCCCGAGTGAAACGTGAAGCTGAGGAACGCCACGTCCTCAATGGCAGTATGCTTGATGCCGTTGCTCGTTTCGGCAAACACCGTCTTTACGTCGTCGTGCAGGAGCCACCGCATGAGATCCACTACGTGGACGGTATGATCCAGCATGGCTCCGCCGCCACTTTCCGCGGGGTCGGCGAACCAGCCTCCCGGATTGCGTCCACGGTTCGTGCCTCTGATAGCCAGAATCTCGCCGGGCCGCCCACTGTCAACCATCTGCTTCAGCCGGGTCATCATGGGTGAGAAGCGGCAGGGGAAAGAGGTCATCAGGTGGACGCCGGCGCCGCTGCATGCCGCGATCATCGCCTGAGCATCTGCGACCGTGGTTGCCAGCGGTTTTTCGCACAGAACGTGCTTGCCTGCTTTGGCGGCCATCTCCACCAGAGCACGGTGTCTTACGTTTTCCGGGCAAACAATCACGGCATCGATTGCGGGATCGGCAACCAGCGCCTCGTAGGAAGGGTATGCCCGGGATTCAAACGCCTGCGCCATTCGCGCGGCGCGGTCGGCGTCGTGGTCGGCCACACCGGCCAACTCGGTATCGCCGCGACTTTTTACCGACGACGCGTAGCTCCAGGCGTGCATGTGTGCGAATGACATCATGCCGATACGAACCGGTTTTGCGGGCATTGGCTTCCTTGTGCGGCACCGGCGATGTGCCACAATGTGATGGTGCATCTCCTTTCCCCATGCAGGAGCGCCACTCCTGCCCGGCGGGCAGCTTTAGGCACGCAATGCGCATACTGGTTACCAATGATGACGGCGTGTACTCGCCCGGCCTACTTGCCCTCAAGCAGTCACTTTCGAACCTGGGCGAGGTGGTCGTGGTGGCGCCGGACCGGCCGCGAAGCGCTACCGGGCACGCGATAACGCTCCACAAGCCGCTCAGGATCCGCGCCGTGAAGCTGCCGGATGGCAGCATGGCTCATGCGGTGAACGGCACTCCTGCGGACTGCGTGGTGCTGGGCTATCACATTGTGATGGAGCAGCGATGCTCGGTGGTAGCCTCCGGCATCAATCCGGGAGCGAATCTGGGTTGGGATGTGAACTACAGCGGAACTGTCGCGGCTGCGCTGGAGGGAGCCATTCTCGACGTACCATCGTTTGCGATCTCCATCGTCACCGAGGTCGAGCCGGACGATGTGGACTACTCGCTGGCAGCCGGTTTCGCGGTGCGCGTCGCGCGCAGTATCGAGGGCGACTCCGCTCTGAAGAGGGTGTGCCTGAACGTGAACGTGCCGGAGGGATCGCGCGCCGACCTCCGCTCCGTCGCCATCACCCGCCAGGGCAGCCAGCAGTACGAAAACGGGATCGACGTGACTAAAGATCCTGCCGGAAAGCCGTGTTACTGGTTCGGCGGGGTGCTGCTCAGTGGCGAGTCGGAGCCCGGGACCGATGTTGCTGCCATTCGGGAGCACCGGATATCCGTTACACCGCTTGGGCTGGACCTAACCGCGCATGCCCTTCTGCCGGAGCTTGAAGATTGGAAGTTGGACTGAGGCGCCGACTGGGGTTCGCCCTCCGTTCGGGCTGCGGTCCGCAGCCCGAACGGACCTGGCGTTCCCAGCAACAGCCCTATGGGCCGGCCGTACCGCAGTCGACACTTACCGCAGCCTCGATACCTGCCACGTCTTCGCACGCCGAACCAGCGATTACGGCGCGCCGGCCCGGCCGCCAGTAGCGTGGTTCGCCGGTAGGGCATCGACCTTTGCGACAGCGTGCAGTATTGCGGCCTCCGCCTGGCTCGCCGGAATGCCTACGATCTGCTCGCCATCGGCAAATTTCCATTCGGCGGTCTCGCCCTCCGACGGAAGCGCCGTCGCGACGCCACGGTGCAGCAGAATCTTGCTGTGGAAAGGCACGCTGACAATGAACTCGTCGGCTTCTCCAGCCTTGCCGCGCAGACCATGGATCTCCGCATACAAAGCCGTGCGCGGCGGCAGCGGCCCCCTGCCGTACGTGGCCGCGAGATGGAGGAACATGATATACCGGCGGCCCGGCATGGGCATCGGCTCGTCGAGCCGCCTGTAGCCGACGCCATTTCTGCCCTGCACGGCGTCGCTCCAGGGAAGGTCCCCGCCAGGAGCCGTAACCTTGACCACGGGCGGCGCGCCCGGGCCACCGCGCAGGTACCGCTCGACGGCTACAAGGAGGGTGGTCTCCTCGTTTGGCCCTGCGTAGTTTTCTGGTACGTGCTGCTCGCGCAGGACGGCCACGACCCGCCCGCGCACAATGACCGGTGACGCGCGCACCATCCCGGCAAGGGTGTGTGGCCCGGGCGGATAATCAAAGATCGCTATTGCCGCTGTCGGGGATGCGGCGTTTCTGCCGAAGCCGTCGGGCTCAAGGAACGGCCGGATGGAGGCCACGAGAGGTCTGAACAGACCGTCATCCGCCACGGGCCGCGTCATGCGGCCGTTTTGTACGACGGAGTACGTTCCGGCGGCCGGGTTCCAGACGACCTCCGCACTGCGCCCGTTTCCTTCCAGCCAGATGTCATCGGCGCCGGGCGGCGCGGCGAGGGTTGATTTGGAGGCCTCTGTAGGCGTCGGGGCTGAGTCGAGCAGCTGCTGTATGACGCCCGAGGCCGAGCTGACATCTGCGACGCCTGCGTAGCTCGCTGCGCCGTCAGAGAGGTGAAATACAACTGCGTAGAGCCATACCGGCGCCGCGGGCGCGGCAGTCGCCGGCCGGCAGCCAGTGAGCGGCAGAAAGGCGAGCGAGAGCGCCAGGCAGGGCGCTTTCCGATTCAGTTGTCGCATGGCCAGTGCCCTTTCTTCGCACGCAGCGTGCACTGTGTATAGCCCAGCTTGGTCAATTCATTGGCCTCGTCCGGGGTCGGCGTAATCGTACCGCAGAAGAACCAGTTGTCGGAGGTCGCCTACATCAGCGCGCCGATATCGTTGGGTAGCGCGTCGTTCGTGTGACCCAGCCCAGGCTGTGGCCGATTTCACGGGCGGCTGTCGAAACGAGGTGGTGCCGGACGCTGGTGGGGGATTGAACGCCCCGCACGAAGTGTTCGATGCGCACGGATCCGTCGTGTATATGTTGAACGTAACCGTTCGCTGACCCACGCCGAGGTAATTTGTCACGGCAAAATACGGATGATTTTGGTCGCATGTATCCTGGAATAGAATGTTCGCGCCCAGCGTGACTGTGGTGTAAGAGAACGTCGCCCACTGGCTGGCGTGCCAGTTGTCGGTTGCGGTGCCGATCTCGGCGTTGTATCGCGAGGTGGACGCCCATGTGATGTTGCAGTTGTCCGGCAGCTTGCCGAACCCATCGGGTGGGTCCGCGCCGCTGTTGTTCGGGCAGGCGATGGACTGCGAGGTGACGACGCCGCTGGCGGACCACGCTTTGCCGTTTGCGTCTATCCACGTCGCTGTCAGCGTTGCCTGTCCGTCGCCGGTACACGACGCTGTGGTGAGCGCTTGCGCGCAGCTGTTGGACGTCGCCGAGGCGGCGCTTACCGTTATCGTCGCTGGCCCGGTCTGGTTGGTGAGTGTGAATGTCACAAGAACGCCAACCTGGGGAAGGTACGGTTTGCCGGCGACGACCACGGCGCAGTACGATATCGCGCCTCCGGACTCGAATGCGCCATTCGGGACGTTATCCTCGGAAAAGGGTGTGTTTCAAACGTGTAGGTACCGAAAAGCGGCTATTCCGTCGGTGCGACGTGAGGGGCGTTCGGCGGGACACCGTACAGGGCGCTGAAGTAGAGGTTGATGCCTTTGTTGGCAATGAGTGAGCCGGCCACGCTCATTACGAACAGGTAGCCGAGCCGGAAAAGCAGCCACGCCATCTGCGTGCCGACCGTGGCAACCATGGGATCGGTTTTTGGGTTGCCGGTAAAGTGGAGCCCGAGCGCACGCGCCGCGGGCATCTGGAACAGGCCCCACGCCATATAGAAGACGCAGAGCAACAGACCAACACCCAACAAGAAAACCAGGAGCCCGGCCACACGGCCGATTACGTCGTGATGACGGCCCGAGCGCATTAGTTGCGGTTTACCATAAGTGAAATCGACGGGCGCCGGCGCAACGCGCACAGCAACTCTATTGTAACCTGCTTGACCACATTCTGCCGACCGAGGTGGAGCGCCAACCCAATCACGGGCGAATAATGCTGGCGGCAGCGGCCATAAGCCCTTGAGCCAGGCCCGGCAGCACGCCGAACAGGAGGGTGCCCGCCGCGGTGGAAGCCATGGAGAGCGCCGCGCCGCCTTCCCAGCGTCTGCGGGTCGGCTCCGTGGCGCCTTCGGCAGGCTCCTGGAAGCACATCACCCACACCACCCGAAGGTAGTAGTAGATGGAGAAGATACTGGCCACGGCAAGGCAGATTGCCAGCCACAACTGGCCGGCCTGCAGCGCGGCATAAAAGATGAACCACTTGCCCATGAATCCCATCGTAGGCGGAATGCCGCCCAATGAGAGCATAAAGATGAGCATTACGTAGGCCGGAAGGGGATCGCGTTTGGCCAGCCCGCGCACGTCATCCAGCGTCTGGACGTCGTGTCCGCGCCGCGTGAGCCATACCAGAACGCCAAACGCGCCGAGGGTCATCAGGGTATAGGCCAGCAGGTAGAAGATGGCTGCGCCCATGGCGGCATTGTGTGTCAGCCTGGAGCCGGCAACGCCCGCCGCGCTGACAGCCACCAGGAGGTAGCCGGCGTGCGCGATCGACGAGTAGGCCAGCATCCGTTTCACATTCTGCTGAGCAATCGCCCACAGGTTGCCGCCAAACATCGAGAGGACCGCCATCACCTGAATGGCCGTCAGCCAGAACTCCGAAAGCGTTACAAACGCGTTCAGTACGCGCAGGATGGCCGCAAATGCCGCTACCTTGGCCGCGCATGCCATGAAGGCAGCCGCGGAGGTTGGCGCGCCTTCGTACACATCCGGCGCCCATGCATGGAACGGCACCAGCGCGGCCTTGAAGCCAAGGCCCACCAGCAAGAGCGCAAGGCCCGCCACAAGCATGCCGGAGGGATGCTCCACATGGAGTGCGGTGGCCAGGTGCGTGAGGTTGGTCGTTCCAGGCGTTGCCTGGCTCGACGAGCCGCCGTAGATGAGCGCGATGCCGTAGAGCAGAAAGCCGGAGGCGAATGCCCCGAGCAAGAAGTACTTGAGCGCTGCTTCGTCACTGCGCGGGTTGGCGGTATCGAAACCGGCCAGCACATAGAATGCAACCGAAAGGATCTCCACGGCAATGAACAGCGTGATCAGATCGTTGGCGCTTGCCATGATCATGCCGCCACACGTTGCGAAGAGCACCAGCGCATGGTACTCGCCGTGGTTGATGCCGCGGTTTTGCAGATAGGTCATGCCCAGCAGCACTGCGACCGCGGCGGCCAGCAGCAGCACCAATCCGCATGCCGTGGCGAAAGAATCGACGTTCAGCGACCCGTTGAACGCCAGCGTCGGCTGCCAGCCGATGTCATCCATATGGCCGAGCGAGATGGCGGCTGCCACGGCCACGCCCAGCACCGAAAGCACGCCGGAGATCCAGCCCTGGCGGCGCCAAAACCCGATGCAGGCATCACCCAGCAGTACCACCATGCCGGTAACCGCTACCACGATGACCGGCAAAAGTGCATGCATGCTGCCAGCGTTGGAGAGGATCACTGGCCGGATGTTCCGCTCGCGGCCGGCGCTCCGGCTGGTGGTTTGCTGCCCGTCCTCCCCGCCTGTCCGGGCACAGCGCCCATAAAGCCTGGTTTGCCGGAGCCACTCCCCGCGCCGGCGGCGCGCGGGAGGGTAAAGCGTTTGCCGTTAGGCATCACCGCGCCGGGCCGTACTCCTGCGTTGCCCGGCATGGGAGGCCGTTTGCGTCCTGTGGCGCCCGGCTTGCGCGGCGGTCCGCCACCGGCCGCTTGCGGCAGCGTGACGCGTTTGCCGTTTGGAAGGAGTTGGCCGGGATGCAGCCCGGCGCCTGGCGGCATAGGCCGCGGTCCGTGGTGCACCGGCGCCGCCGGAGGCGCGGCAGGCTTGCTGCTGCACGCGCCGATGGCAAGGCACGCAGCGCACACCAGGAATCCCGTAGCTGCGGTACGCCCGGCGCCGAGCGCGCGGCTGGATGGGTGGGTTAGGTTGGGCATCATCGGCTTGCTCCTGTTATGCGAGGTCCGCCATGGCCAGGTCCGGCGGATGGACCCGGTGGCGCAGAGGGAGGCGCTCCGGTGGCGCCCTGGGATGGCGACGCTCGACGCGCCGGCCCAGCGGCGTTTCCGCCCGCGGCCGGCCTGCCCGGCGCAGGCGATGTGCCGCCGGCAGCAAGCGGTCGCGTGGCGGGATTGATTCCGCGAAGCACGGACCGCTGGTCTACGCCACTGTCAAGCCATGCCAGCGTGGAACGCTCCTCCGACGGAGATGCGTGCGTGCGCCGCAACGATTGGCGGTCAAATACCGCGTTGTAGAGGCGTACCGCCGGCAAGTCGGTATCTTCGGCGCCGGCGCCGCGGAGCAGATAGGTAACGGTGGTGTTCATCTTCTGCGTCCAGAAACTGGAGCCGAGGCCGAACCAGAAGATCACCACGGCCAGCGGCGTAAGCACCAGCCATTCATTGCGCGTCAAGTCCGGGAACTTCAAGTTGAGCGGGCGTGTGACGGGTCCGAGCATGAGGCGCTGAAACCACCAGAGCATATAGATCGCCGAGAAGACCATGCCTGAGGCCGCCAGTGCGGTGGCCCAATGCCCCGTGGTGGTGGAGCTCCAGCTGCCGAGCAGCACCGGGAACTCGCCCACGAACCCGTTGAAGAAGGGTACGGCAACACTGGCCAATGTTGCGATGAGCAGCATCGTGGCGAGCCCCGGGGCGATCATCTTGAGGCCCCCAAACTCCGATATCTGTCTCGTCCCGCGCCTTTCGTACATCATCCCGACAATGAAGAACAGCATCGGCGTTGAGATGCCGTGATTGATGTTCTGTACCAGTGCGCCCATCATGCCGATGCGCGTGAAGGTAAATATCCCCAACATCACATAGCCGAGGTGAGCCACGCTGGAGTATGCGACCAACTTCTTGGCGTCGGTTTGAACCGCGGATACAAGCGAGCCGTAGATGATACCGATAATCGCCAGTACGATGAAGATCGGGGCGGCTTGCCGGGCCTGTTCCGGGAAGATCGGCAAGCAGAATCGGATAAACCCGTAGGTGCCCATCTTGAGCATGACGCCGGCCAGAATCACGCTGCCGGCGGTTGGCGCCTCAACGTGTGCGTCCGGCAGCCAGGTGTGGAGCGGGAACATCGGCACCTTGATCATGAAGGCCAGGGCAAAGGCGCCAAACATCATCAGCATCCCCTGCGGATGCGCCATGGCAAACGCGGCCAGGTTGTGCGAGCCTGTGGCGCGTACGCTGGTGAGCGCAAGCACATTCAGCGTTCCCGATGCGTGGTACAGCGCCACGATGGCCACAAGCATCAGCACGCTTCCCGCGAACGTGAAGATAAAGAACTTGATGGCGGCGTAGACGCGGCGCTCGTGGCCAAAGATACCGATGAGGAAGTACATCGGCACCAGCATCGCTTCCCAGAACACGTAGAAAAGCACCAGGTCGAGGGCGCAGAAGACGCCCAGCATGGCCGCTTCCAGCAGCAGCAGGAAGCACATGAACTCCTTGAGCCGCGCCTTTACGGTGAAGGAGTGGATGATGCAGAGCGTGGAGAGGAAGGTGGTAAGCAGGATGAGCATCACGCTGACGCCATCCACGCCCATACGGTAGTGCACGTCGATCGAGCCGACGTGGAACCACTTGACGTCTTCCAGGAACTGCATGTTGCCGATCACGCTGTTCATGGCGTGGCTTCGGTATGCAGCCAGCAGTGCAATCGACAGGAACAGAGTGAGTACCGAGAAGAGGAGCGCCACCGCGTTTACGATGCTGCGATTGGGGTCGTCCGGTACAGCGGGCGCGTGCGGCTCGGCATCCGGATCGTGGATCACCGGAAGATCGCGCGGACGCGGCATCAGCATCACCACCACCGCGCCGATGAGCGGTAGGAAGGTGAGGAGCGAAAGTAGATTCGGTATGGCCGACTGCGTCATCGATACCTCATGCCCGGTGGCTGCGCGTGCCTACAGGCGATACCAGAGCACCAGGAAGCTCACCAGCAGCGCTACCATGCCCATCATCATCTCCAGCGCGTAGTTGCGAACATAGCCGGTCTGCACCTTGCCGATGAGCCGACTGATGCCTTTCACTCCGCGCGCCGCTCCATTCACCGTACCGTCGATCATCTCCACATCCACGGTTTTCCAGAGGATGTTGCGGGCAAACCAGCCGCCCGCCGTGATGAAGATTGCGTTGTAGAGCGCGTCCCAATACCAGCGATTGAACAGAAAGGCGTACACCACACCGATCCCCGTCGGCTTGACCGCCCATGCGTCCTCCTGGTCCGCAGGAACCAGCTGACCGGAGGCCCGATTACGTTGGTACAGCATGGCTGCAATGGCCAGGCCGGCGATGGCCACAATGCTAGAGATGATATATCCCGTGAGCGCGCCGGGCAGAACCTCCGGCGCTGCCCGCAGCGGGCCGGCGTCGAGCGGAGCAAGGCTGGGCGCCAGAAATCGCTGCAGAATGCCGGTTGGTCCAAGCGCCAGGCCGCCGACTACCGAGAGCGTGGCGAGAATGTAGAGCGGCCACATCATTGAGGCTGGCGGGGTATGAACGTGTCCGGTGCCGTGGGCCTCCGCGTGGTGAGCTTCCGTGCCTTCCAGCACGAGCCGGTTTGCGTGGTCGTGTTCTACGAGTGCCCCGTCCTCAAAACGCGGCTCGGTGTAAAACGTCTTCCACATCAGCCGGTTCATGTAAAACGCCGTCATGAGCGCCGTGCCAAGGCCCACCACGTACAGAACCACTCCGCTGCCCCACGGGCTTCGGAGCGCGCTATCCAGGATCATGTCCTTGCTCCAAAAGCCGGAGAGAATCGGGAATCCCGCTATGGCGTATGTGCCGACAAACATCACGGCCCACACGCTCACCAACCGCTTCTTCAGGCCGCCCATCTTCCGCATATCCTGCTCGCCGTGCATCGAATGAATCACCGCTCCAGCGCCAAGGAAGAGAAGCGCCTTGAAGAAGGCGTGCGTGGTTACATGGAACAGTGCGCCGGCAAAGTTGCCGACCCCGCACGCCAAAAACATGTAACCGAGCTGCGATATCGTGGAGTAGGCGAGCACCTTCTTGATGTCGTTCTGCACCAATCCGATTGTGGCGCCCAGCACCGCCGTGGCAAGCCCGATCCAACCGACAATCTGCATGGCGGCGGGCGCCTGCACAAAGAGCCAGGAGCAGCGGCTGATCATCACCACGCCGGCGGTGACCATCGTTGCGGCGTGAATCAATGCCGAAACCGGCGTCGGACCTGCCATGGCATCAGGAAGCCAGATCCAGAGCGGAATCTGGGCCGATTTGCCAAGAGCTCCAATAAGCAGCAGCACGCAGACCAGGGTGAGTGCCCCGGCAGCCAGCGGATGCCCCAGTGCGTCAACGTGCGCTCGCGCCAGGTCCATCACTCCATGGTGGTTCGGCGTTGCAAAGTCCAGTGTGCCGAAGAGGCTCCAGACCGCCAGGATGCCCAGCGTAAACCCAACATCTCCCACGCGGTTTACGATGAACGCCTTGTTGCCTGCGCGTGCGTTGTTCCGATCGACGTACCAGAAGCTGATGAGCAGGTAGGAGCATGTGCCCACACCCTCCCAGCCTACAAACATCAGTAGAAAACTGCTCCCGGTCACCAGCAGCAACATCATAAAGATGAAGAGGTTGAAGTAGGTGAAGAAGCGTGGCTGCTCGGGATCGTGGGCCATGTATCCCGTGGCATAAACGTGGATGAGACCGCCCACGCCCGTGACAATGAAGATCATCAAGAGCGAAAGCGGATCCAGCAGCATTGCAAAGTTCACGCGCAGTGGACCCAGACTGAGCCACGGCACATTGGCGGGTCCGAAGGGAAGCATGGAGACGATGGCGCGATGGCCCGGCGCCGCCCAAACGGCCTGCGCAACAGGAATGGAGATCGCGAACGCTGCCAGCACCACTCCGGGTGCAAACCACGCTACGACGGTCCGCCCCGCACGCCTGCCAAGCACGGCGCAGAACAAAAAGCCGAGCAACGGCAGCGAAACGATGAGCCACGCGAAAGAGAGCATTGCCACCTTGTTCTGAGCCGCTAGTTCTTCATCACGTTCATGTCGTCGATGTTAATTGTCTGCTTGGTCCGGAAGATTGCCACGATGATGCCAAGCCCTACCGAGACCTCTGCAGCAGCAACGGCCAGCGAGAAAATGACGTACATCTGCCCGTTCATCCGGGCGAAATGATGCCCGAGCGCCACGAATGTAAGATTTGCGGCGTTCAGCATCAATTCGATGCACATGAATATCACGATCGGGTTCCGCTTCACCAGTACGCCAACCACCCCGATGGCGAAAAGAATGGCGGAAAGTACCAGGTAGTTGGCTGTTGGTATCACTCCGATCCTCCCGGCATCCGGCGCTTGGCCAGCATGATGGCGCCAACAACTGCCACCAGCAGGAGCAGGGACGTCAGCTCGAACGGGAACAGCCACGGCCCGGTCGGGCTGAACAGTTCGAGACCCACGTGCCGTACTGTGCCGGATGCTCCCGGATCGCCTGCAAGCGCGGCAATCCTGGGCACCGCGATGATCGACTGCGACGCCACCAGTACGATAATAAAGATTGCAGCAAGCACCAATGCGGCCATAGGCTGCAGGCTGCCACGATCCTTCATCGCCTGAGGGGCGGCGAGATTGAGAAGCATGATCACGAAGAGAAAGAGCACCATGATAGCGCCGGCATAGACCACAACCTGCACCGCGGCAATAAACTGCGCCGCCAGGGTGAGATACAGCACCGCAACCGCCAGGAAGGTGATTACCAGCATGAGCGCGCTGCGCACCGGATTCCGCGACGCCACCATGGTAAGCGCTGCACCGACGGATACCACCGCCAGTATCCAGAACAGGATGACGTTGGCGGTCATGGGCGGGCACCTCCCACCGGCGCCACCTGGGCGCTCTGGACATTCTGGATCGTTGTTGGCGGAGATACCTTCGCCTCGCGTACCAGGCCGTAGCCCGCCAACAGAAACAGCCACGCCAAACCCAGCGGCAGCATCCGCTTCCAGCCCAGCCCCATCAGCGCGTCGTACCGAAGGCGCGGCAGGGTAGCCCGCAGCCATACATAGAACAGGATCCCCGCCAGGATCTTGGCCAGCAGCCAGACAAAACCCGGGATCCACGTAAGTGGCGCGATATGGAGCGGCGGCAGCCAGCCGCCCCAGAACACCACGGCATTCAGCGTACACACCACCAACATACTGGCGTATTCGCCCATAAAGAACATGGCGAACTTCATCGAGGAGTATTCCGTATGAAAGCCCGCGATCAACTCGGACTCTGCCTCCGGCAGGTCAAACGGCGCCCGGTTCGTTTCGGCTACCATGGCAATGGTATACAGAACCACCGGAACTATGCCGGTCTGCAGCCAGTTCCATGAGAGGAAGCTCCCCTGCAGAATGCGCGGCAGGCCCGTCAGCCCAAACGGCAGAAGCGACTGGGCATCCACGATCTTGTCGAGCTGCAGGGTGCCGCAGACCACCACCACAGCGAGCAGCGCGAGGCCCATCGGGAGCTCATAGCTGATCAGCTGCGCCGAGGCCCGGAGCCCGCCAAGCAGGGAGTATTTGTTGTTGGACGACCAACCCGCGAGGATGATTCCGTAGACCTGCAAAGAGGACATTGCCAGGATGTAGAGCAGGCCAATGTTCACCATACCGGTCATTAGCGGAACCGAGTACACGCCTCCCGACACCCCCCGGAACTGGATCCGCTGAATGGGCAGTACGGCGCCGGCGGCCAGCGCGGGGATCATCGTAATGACCGGCGCCAGGTAGTAGATTCGGAGATCGGCGCTGCGCGGGACGAGATCTTCCTTGAAGAACAGCTTCAGCCCGTCCGCGGCCGTTTGCAACAGCCCGCGCGGTCCGACGCGGTTTGGTCCCGGCCGATCCTGCATCAGACCGATCACCACCCGCTCGATCCAGATCAGCAGCGGTACTATTCCGAGGATAAACCCGATAACGCACACGATGGCGATGTACGGAAGCAGCGCCGGCACATAGACGCCGCCCAGGTGGTCCGGAAAGATGATGAACGGGGCGCTTTGCATATTAATTCGAACCCGGCCGGTTGTACCGCAGCAGTTGTCCGCCCGCATCGATCTCCGGCATGCTCAAATCCGCGAACATCGGCGCGGAGGCCGCAATACCCTTCAGAACGTCGCCGGTTGAGATGTACTCAAAGGGCGTACCCAGGCGGCCGGCGGCCTGTGCAAAAACCACCCAGTCGCTCCGCAGGTCGGGTGAGAGTGAAAAACAGGACCGCAGCCGCTGAACCCGGCCCTCGCAGTTGGTAAACGTGCCATCCTTCTCAGCCGGGCTGCTCACGGGTATGACCAGGTCGGCCTGCGCGGCGGTCTGCGTCAAAAACAGTTCGCTGACCACCACAAATGGGCAGGTCTCCAATGCCTGCGAAGCGAGATCGCGGTCGTGATACCGCGCGGCAAGGTCCTCCCCGGCGACCCAAAGCAGGTCCAGTCCTCCATCTCGCGCTGCCTCCAGCATGCCGTGCGTTGTCAAGCCATTTTGAGGCGCCGGCTGGTACCCGGGCAGGCAGTCGGGCAGCATTCCCACATCGGCAGCGCCCTGTGCATTGACCTGACCAACCGGAATGTTGACGTTTCCGCCGTTGCCGGTAGCCTCGGCCAGGCTCGCGAGCGCCGAGGCGAGCACCGCGAAGTCGCGGCTGTCGCGGATGGCGTCGCCAGCAATAAAGGCACATGTCGATTGCGTTATGGCCCGCGCCGCCCTGGCGAATGCCTCGGCGGGCAGACCGGTAGCTGAAGCGGCGCGCTCCACCGGCCATCCTTCCGCTTCGGCCCGCAGGTGGCCCGCATTCGGGGCAGCAAGTCCGGCCGCGAATATCGCGTTCAACAGGCCGCCGAGCAGCGCCAGAGCGCTTCCCTCACGGTACCGCAATCCGATCTCAGCGAAATCCAGTGCCGGATCCGCCCCTTCGCGCTCCGGCGCCGCGGAGATCACGGAGGCAGCGCCAAAACGCCATGCTTTCCGCACCCGCAGGAACAGGATCGGCTGTTCATCCGCCAGATCGCCGCCGATGACGAAAATCGAGCGCATTCGCTCCATCCCGGCGATGGATGTGCCCATGGCCGGGTACCCCAGCCGCTTCAGCAGCGGGGCGGCGCCGCTTCCCTGCCAGCGGCCCAGCCGGGAATCGACGTTTGGACTGCCAACCGCCTCACGGAACAGGCGCTGGAAGACAAATGCGTCCTCGTTCGTTAGGTGGCTTCCGCCGATCGCTCCTGCGCGCGGACCCGCAGCCTTCAGCCGCTCCGTAAGCGCATCAAACGCCACCTGCCAACTCACGGGGCCCAGCTCCCCATTCTGGCGCATCAACGGCGTCTTCAGCCGATCCGGGCCTGTCAGGTGATCGTGCCCGAACTTGCCTCGATCGCACGTCCACTCTTCGTTCACGGCCTCGTTGACGCGCGCGTTCACGCGCTGGATCTCGTTGACGCGGTAGTCGAACTTGATATTGCAGCCGTTCGAGCATCGTGAGCAGATCGACGCCTGCGTCAACAGGTCCCAGGGGCGCGCCTTGAACCTGTAATCTCGCGAGAGCAGCGCTCCCACCGGGCATAGTTCGATAACGTTCCCGCTGAATCGGCTCGTGTAAGTGGAACCACTGACGACGCCGACTTCCATATCCGCGGAGCGCTTCAGAAATGCCAGCTGACCGTCCCCGCTGATATCCTCCGTAAAGCGGGTACACCGCGCGCAGTGGATGCACCGCTCCCGATCGAACACCACGTGCTCCGCCAGCGGCACTGCCTTGTGAAAGTGTCGCTTCTCCTCGATGAAACGCGTTGCGGATGCGCCGTAAAAGAGGGTGTTGTTCTGGAGCGGACACTCGCCGCCGCGGTCACAGATCGGGCAATCGAGCGGATGGTTTATCAGGAGAAACTCAAGTATTCCCCGCCGGTCCTTTTTCAGCGCCTCCGTCTCGGTCTCGATGATCATTCCCTCATCGGCCGGGAGCGTGCATGCGGCTTGAGGCTTGGGCATCTTGCGGATCGAGCCGTCCGGCGCTTTGGATGAAACCTCAACCAGGCACATCCGGCAGTTGGCCGCGCCGCCCTTCGACAGGCGAGGGTGGTAGCAAAAGTACGGGATGTCGATCCCCATACGACGCGCAACCTCAACGATGTTCAACCCGCGCGGCGCCTGAACTTCCGTTCCGTTGATACGAAGATTGACGATCTTCGATTCGTCGCAGGTGAGCGACGGATCCGTCAGGGTAAGGCGGTATTCCGTCATGATGCGGCCGCTCCGGCCATGACGGGGTTCACCGCGTGCTGCTGCGGAGGAAGCGCCGTTGGGCCAACCGGCGAGCGGTGATATCGTACCCAGTACTCAAACTCGCTCCGGAATGCCTTGATGGCGCCGACGATCGGCCAGGCCGCCGCATCGCCGAGCCCGCAGTATGAGCGCCCGTCGATATTGGAGCACACATCCAGCAGCAGGTCGATGTCGGTCAGGCGCCCACCGCCGGAAACGATACGGTCGAGGATTCGGTACAGCCAGCGCGTGCCTTCACGGCACGGTGTGCACTTGCCGCACGACTCGTGGGCATAGAACTCCGATGTGCGCTTCATCAGCATCACGATGTCGGTACGATCGTTGAAAACCATCAGCCCGCCCGATCCCAGCAGCGTGCCGTTGGCCTGGCAGCTTTCGTAATCCAGGTTCACGCCCGCGCAATCCTCGGCGGTAAGTATCTGGACCGATGAACCACCCGGGATGACGGCCTTGAGGCGGCCGCCGGTAACACCGCCGGCCGCATCCATCAATTCGCTGAGCGGCGTGCCCATCTCAATTTCGTAGTTGGCCGGCTTTGCGACATGCCCGCTCACCGAAATGATCTTGGTGCCTTTGCTCCGCTCGGTGCCGTACTTTGCGTACTCCGCGCCACCATGTGCGATGATCCAGGGTACGGCGCTGAAGGTCTCCACGTTGTTGATCAGTGTCGGCGAGCGCCAAACGCCCTCAACGGTGGGCAGCGGGCCGTGCGGCGCCTTGAGGCGCGGCTGCCCGCGCTCGCCCATCAGGCTGCTCATCAGCGCCGATTCCTCACCGCACTCATAGCTGCCCGCGCCCATGTGCACGTGCAGGTCGTAATCGAAGCCCTCGATGCCTAAAATGTTGCGGCCAAGGAAGCCCTTTGCGTAGGCCTGGTCGATGGCCTTGCGGACCTGCCATGCGGGCTCTACAAACTCACTGCGGATGTACACATAGCCAACCTTGCTGAACGTGGCGTAACCGGCGATGATGAGGCCTTCCACCATCTGGTGAGCGCACTTCAACATCAACTCACGGTCCTTGTAGGTTCCCGGCTCACCTTCATCCGCGTTGCACAGTACAAAATGCGGCTTGTCGTAGCTCTTTGGCAGACCGTTCCACTTAATCCATGTTGGGAATCCGGCGCCGCCACGCCCCCGAAGTCCACTGGCCTTCACCTCATCGATCACCGCCTGGCGCTCCATGGTCACGGCTTTGCGCAGGCCGGAATAGCCGCCATTTGCCAGGTAGACATCGATTTCCCCGATGCCGGGCGTTTCGCGGTTGGCAAACAGCAGGTTGACGATGGGCATGAGATTATTCGGGCTGCGGCTGATAGCTGCCGCCGCCGGAGCGCGAGCTGCCGGGCGTATGGAGTTTCACGATGGCATCAGCCAGACGGGCAGGTGTGTAGAGCTCGCTGCCGCGCAGTTCGTCGATAACCGCCATGATGTTGTATTCGGTGAGGTTGGTAAAGTACCGATCTCCCACCTGCATCACCGTGGGAGCGCCGCAGTAATCCAGACACTCGACTTCAGACAGCGTGAAGGCGCCATCCTGAGTCGTCTCTCCGGGCGCCACCCCCAGCTCGTGCTCCAGCTTGTGCAGCACATCATAGGCGCCCTGAACGGCGCAGGTAAGGCAGGTGCAAACCTCCAGATGGTGGCGTCCGGGCATGCTGCGATTGTACATGGTGTAGAACGTCGCCACACCTTCCACCTCAGCCTGAGGCAGCCCAAGCGCCTGCGCCACTGCCTGCAGCGCTTCCGGCGGCAGATATCCGCCATACTCCCGCTGCGCAATCCAGAGTGCGGGCAGGCACGCGGCCTTGCGCTCGGGATAGTGCGACGCGATTTCATCCAGCTCGGCAAGCGCCTGCGCGGAAAGCCCGGGATTTGTGCCTTCACTCTGCATGGTTGTTGGTCACGGACTACGGAGAGCGGACCTAGCGATCGATCTCTCCCAGAATGATGTCGATACTGCCGATGATTGCCACCACGTCGGCGATCAGCCGGCCTTCGCAGAGGCGTGAGAGCGCCTGCAGGTTCATAAAGCACGCGGGCCTCTGATGGGCTCGCCACGGCTGGTTTGTGCCATCGCTCACAATGTAAAAGCCCATTTCGCCCTTGCCCGACTCGATGGGTACATACACCTCGCCGGCCGGTGGATGAACGCCCTCGGTCCACAGCTTGAAGTGATGGATCACCGCTTCCATATCGTTATCGAGCGCTGCGCGCGGCGGAGGCGTGATTTTGCGATCTTCCACGTTCACCGGGCCATCGGGCATCTGCTGGATGCACTGCTTGATGATCTCGCGGCTCTGCAGCAGCTCTGCCATGCGGACGGCGTACCGGTCAAACACGTCGCTGTACTTGCCCGTGGGCACGTAAAAGTTGAAGTTCTCGTAACCGCTGTAGGGCTGCGCCTTCCGAAGGTCGTGCTCAACGCCGGCGGCGCGCAGAACCGGACCGGATACCCCCCACGAGAGGCACTCCTCCACCGATATGGTTCCCACTCCCTGGGTACGCTCGCGGAAGATCGGGTTGGCGCTCAGCAGGTTCTCAATCTCCTCGTGCGCTTTGGGGTAGTTGTCAACAAACTCCTTCGCCCGTTCAAACCAGCCTTCCGGTGCGTCGCCGCGCAATCCACCCGGCACAATCCAGGAGGTCATCATGCGTACCCCAGCCATCATCTCCTTCAGGTCCAGGATCTTTTCGCGCTGCTGAAACGCGTAGAAGAAGACCGTCATCGCGCCCAGGTCGAGGCAGTGCGTGCCTAGCCACACCAGATGGCTGGCCATCCGCTCCAGCTCCATAAGCATCACGCGCAGGGTCTGTCCGCGTGGCGGCGGCTCAACATCCAGCAGCTTCTCGACGCTCAGCGACCAGGCAGCATTTTCCAACAGCGAAGCAACGTAGTCGATGCGGTCGGTGAGCGTAACACCCTTCACGTAGGTCTGGTACTCAAACTCCTTTTCAATGCCGGTATGTACAAAACCCATGTGGGGCGTGGCGCGGACAATGATCTCGCCATCCATTTCAAGCACCAGACGGAGCACACCGTGCGTGCTTGGGTGCTGCGGCCCCATGTTGACAACCATCGTTTGGCCGTCGATGGATTCCACCTGCAGCGGTCCAGCGAGCTCCGCATTGAGGCCGGCTTCGGGATTGGCCGTCATGGACCCACCTGTGAGTGCGGGGATGCTTCACCCTGCACGTCGCCGGTTCTCCCGAAATACGAGGCGCCGGGATGCTGTACCGCGGTCTCGGAGACGGCCGGCCCCAGCGTGCCGCCAGGGAACTGCACGCGCTCTCCGCCGAGCGGATAGTCCTTGCGCTGTGGATGCCCGATCCAATCATCCGACATCAGAATGCGGCGCAAATCCGGGTTGCCCGTGAACCGGATGCCGAACATATCGAAGATCTCGCGCTCCGGAAACCCCGCCGCCGGGTAGACGCCGGTAACGCTTGGCGCCGTGATGTCGTCTTCCGGAATGCGGATTTTAACGAACAGACGTGCGTTGCGACCCCACGGCGCGCCGTCGCGTGTGCAGGGTAGGGAATAGAGGTTGTAGACCACCTCGAACCGGTACCCGGTCTTCTTACCCAGGTAGTCGACGCCGAGGCATTCTGAGAAGAAGTTGAACTGCAGGGCGGAGTCGTCGCGGAGGAACCTGCATACCTCAACGATCGACTGGCGCTCTACGGTAACGTGAGCGTCGCCACGGAAGGTCTGCGCCTCCACAACGGCAGCGCCGAACCGCTCCTTGAGCTTCTGGATTTCGATCCGCTCGGTTTCGGGCGGTGGGGGCGCTGGCTGCTGTACCATGTTCTGTTTTCAGGCCGAGTGCTTCTGATACTCTTCCTGTGCCGCAGCGCCGTACTGCAGTGTGCGAGAGCCGACCGGTACCCCCTGGAGTTCGACGGGACCGGAGTTCTCGTTGCCGAATCGCAGCGGCGGCCTACGATCCAACGCATCGGCTCGGGCCGCGGTTTCGGGGACGGCCATCTGGCTGTCATCCCAATCGAGCGCGCCTTTTCCCAGGATGTAGAAGTAGCCAACGAAAAGGATCGCAACGAAGACGCCAACCTCAGCAAACTCGAAAAGCTTCACCGCGTACGGCAGTGAGCGGTAGGTTACCGCCCAGGGATAGAGGAACACCGTTTCGATGTCGAAGATGATGAAGAGCATCGCAACCAGGTAGAACTTCACCGGGAACCGGTCGCGAGCGGTGCCCACCGGGGTCATGCCGCACTCGTATGCCTGTTCTTTGTATCGCGATGGTTTGTGGGGACCGAGCACGAACGACGCTGCAACCATGCCGCCTGAAATGATGGCCGCGGCCACCAGCATAACCAGGATGGGGATGTAGGCGTTAAGCATCTGGCAAATGCATTCGCTGCGTGTTATGCGCGGGTCAAACCCAACGGGGCTTCCGATGAATTCGGCGACCGGGCGCTGTGGGCCGACGAGTTGTGAAGTTTATCACGAACTTGGTCAACGAGATGCCCGGCGCGCAGATTGTACCCGATTTATCCCGGGCAGAGAACTGCCGGCATGGCCGCGCCGCAAGGCCGGCCGACGTTACGTCGCGCTTCAGGTAACAGTCCGGCCGAAGGCCAACGAACCGGGTGAGGTTTCGGGAGCGTTCCCCCTTGTACCATGGGCACGGGGCGGGTATGTATGGCAGGATTTCCGCGCCCTGCGAGGGTCAGGTTCTTACCGGCGGCAAGCGGTGCAGGGAGTCAGATCCTTACGTGAGGCGTGCCTTCCCCTACGCGTTTTGACCCAGCCGGGCGAGAATCCCTGGCGGCAGGAGCATCGTCAACACGCCTGAGCCGTGCTGCGCCTCGGCGCAATCGACACGAACCAGACCGCCCTTTTTGACCTCCACATGCGCCGAGCCAACCAGTATGCCCGCGAGGAGACTGAGGTACGGTTGGTGCCCGACAAGCATGATCGAGTCGCAGTTGCCAAACTCCATCGCGATCTCCCGCATCTCCTGCAAGCCGGGGCCGTCCGCAAGGCGGGAATCGCGCTGGAGCCTGTCGGTTATTTCCAGGGTTTCTGCCGTGATGGCTGCAGTTTCCCACGCTCGCGCCTTCGGGCTGGAGAGAATGATCTCCGGCCGGATGCCGGCTCGCGCCATGCCTTCAGCTTCCAGGCGCATACGCGCAACACCTTCCTGCGTGAGACGGCGGTCCGTATCGAGACGGTTTGGGCCGGCATCCTCGGCAATACCGTGGCGGAGCAGATAGATTTGCATAATTGAAACAGTATGACGACTCGGTGTGGCTGTTATGCACACCGATGCCGGACCTGGCGGGCTATGTCACCCCTCTTGAACCGGCGTGCAGCGAAGCCGATGGTCGCGGCTAAGCGCCGGCAAGACAGCGGCCGCCTGACCTTCCAGGCGGCGTCCAGCCTCCACGGATGACGAGCCGCGGATGGAGGTGATCGAGCGGCCCACGTTGTATTCATAAGTGGCTGCCCGCGGTGGTGCGCGTCTCAGCCGCCGCAACCATTAGGAGCCAATCGCTGGACGCTATCGGCGCTATTAAAACTGTGACGGCGGAGGGGAGTTCTCGGCATCAGGCAGCCCGGCCTGCGGCCGGCGAAGGGCCGCGCGGCGCCAGCGTGTTCGCACACACGCGTGCAGCGGGCATTCCACTTCCGAACATCGACGGGCCCCTGTTCAACGCTCGAAACCGGATGGACGGTCTGGTTTTGCTCGGTCACTTGCCGGTTTCCTCGGTCCCGCTGGTGATGTTTGACCCCCAGTACCGAAGCGTTCTGGATCGGCAGGCGTACGGGAATGAGGGAGACGCCCGCGGACGGAAACGCGCGGAACTGCCACAGATGGAGACGGAGTGTATCAAGGCGTTCATCGCGGAGATCGTCCGAGTGCTGGTGCCTGGCGGCCACCTGATGTTATGGGTGGATAAGTACATCCTGTGTTCCGGCGTCACGGCACTGACGGCAGGCACCCCGCTGCACGCGGTCGACATGGTCACGTGGGATAAGTTGCGGATGGGTATGGGCTACCGCACGCGCCGCCGATGCGAACACCTGGTGATCTTCCAGCTCCCGCCCCTGCGAGCCAAGGGCGTGTGGCAGGTTCACGACATAGCCGATGTATGGCCCGAGCGCTCGCAAACCGGGGTTGGGCGCCACACACACGCCAAGCCGCTCCGTCTGCAGCAGCGCCTTATTGAAGCGGTGACAAGTCCGGGTGAGCTGGTTGTAGACCCGGCCGCCGGCGGCTTTTCGGTGATGACTGCGGCCAGGGCGGCCGGGCGTGAGTTTCTGGGCTGCGACATCCTGGGCTGATTCACGCTCGGCGTTCGGGTCGGCATAGGCGGCGGCCCGTGTGGTTACCGAGGGGGAGAACCATCATGAGCAACACGCTTCCACTTCGAGAGTTGGGTGGCAGTGGACGGCGGGTGAGCTGCATTGGACTTGGGTGTATGGGGCTGGCCGGCACATGGGATCCGTCGGAGGTGGGGCCTGAGCACATCCGTCGCGCCGTTGCGGCGTTCACAACGGCGGTGGAGTGTGGCATCACGCTGTTTGACCACGCCGATATCTATGGGTCCACAGCCTGCGAAAGCATTTTCAGGCATTGCCTGGCATCCGCGCCAGGCATCCGTCGCGAGATCTTTATTGCCACCAAGGTCGGCATCCGCAGAGGCTTTTACGAGCACGACGAGGGTTATATCCGCTCCAGCATTCGCGGCTCACTGGATCGCCTGGGAATCGAGCACGCCGATCTCTACCAGCTGCACCGGCCCGACCCGTTTACGCACCCGGCGGAAGCTGCCCGTGCAATGGATGCGTTGGTGGATGAGGGCCTCGTCGACCTGATCGGGATCTCCAACTACTATCCCGAACAGACACGTGCCTTGCAGAAGTACCTGAAGCGGCCGATCGTGTCGAACCAGATTGAGATATCGCTTCTCCGGCTCGCGCCGATCTACGAGGGCGCCGCGGGCGGTGGCGGCGACGGCGTGCTGGATCAGTGCATGGGTGAGCGCATAACGCCGCTGGCATACAGTCCGGTTGGTCGCGGTTGGCTTACCGGCCGGCGCGATGTACCAACCGACCATCATCAGGCAGAACGGATCAAGGCGGTGCTTGCAACCGCGGCCGAGCTTTCGCCGAAGTATGGCGGTGCTACTCCGGTCCAACTCTCGGTTGCATGGCTGCTTGCGCACCCTGCGGGCATAATTCCGCTGGTGGGATCGAACAATCCCGACCATATCCGGGAGGCGGCGGAGGGAGCGCTGTTGGAGATGACCCGGGAGGACTGGTACCGGCTGTGGGTTGCGGCGCGCGGCAATGCCGTGCCTTAGCCGCCAGCGGATGGCTACTCGCTGGCTGCGATGCCGTCCAGACGGAGGGTGGTTACCTCTCGCGACAGAAGATCGAGGACGCGAATCCGCCCGTTACCGCTGTCGCAAATCCACACCTTTCCGCCTCCGGCGGAGACGCCGATGGGCTGATTGAACCTGGCTTCCGCGGCGGGCCCGGCCAGCTTTCCGGGCAGCCCGTCACCGGCGAGATTCGCCACCACGCCACTTTGGGTCGCCAGCGTCTTGATCCGGTTGTTGAAGGTGTCGGCGATCAGTACCTGGCCCTCGTCGCACCAGATGCCCTGCGGATTCTGAAAGCGCGCGCTAGCGCCCTCGCCGTCCCGGTCGCCCCAATCGTCAACGTTACCGCCGGCAAGGGTCTTTACGAAGCACTCGACTCCGATGGTCACGCGGCGTACGCACCCGGACCGGCTGTCGATCACATAAAGGCATTCGCCATCGGTTGCGATTCCGGCGGGCTGCGCAAAGCTGGCTGCCACCGCATGGCCGTCGTCCCGTCCGCGGGCTCCGGATCCGGCTACCGGGCGCAGCGTTTCGTCTCCGGGCCGGAATCTCCATATCTGGTTGCAGGAGGCGGCTGCAATGTAGAATGAGCCTGCGAGATAGCAGATATCCCACGGCGAGGAGATCGGTGTCGTACGAGCTCCGGCGATTTTGTCGCCGTTCTGCAGCGGCCGGCCCATTCCGGCTACGGTGGAGACCGAGTTGTCCACCAGGCTGACACACCTTATAACGTGGTTGCCGGTATCACACACAAACAGGCTGTTACCGGCCAGCGCCATACCCTGCGGCAGACGGAACTGCGCGGAACCGTGACCGCCATCACGCAACCCCGGCTCGCCGGAGCCAATCTGCTGGGTCACTACTCCCGTCGGTGTGGCCACCAGAATACGGTGGTTCCCGGTATCGGCGATCAGGATGCGGCGGTTCACAAGGTCCGGCAGCAGCCGCGTTGGCTGAACCAGGGGAGCATCGGCATCGTGAGGCTGCGGTTCCGGCACCGGTCGAGGCTTTGTGGCCGGATCGGTGGAGGTTATCGTCGCGGCTTGCAGCACAAACGATTCGAGCGTTTCCGGGTCACTGGCGGTAAGGCAGCCCAGCAGGTTATGGCGCGGGCCGATTATGGCAATGGCGCCGTTCTGCGTAGCGGAGAACATCTGCGGGAGTTCGCCTTCCGCGTCGAGTACCACGGCGCAGCGGATACCACGCAGGGCCAACGCAGCCAGCGCTGCCGTGCGCTGGAGGTTCGGATCGAAGTGAGGCTGGTGCACGCCGATGACTACGATCGGCTTGTCACTATGCGTGTTGGCCAATCTCTGCGCCAGCTGCAGCGCCTCGATGCTGTGCGCCGACGCTGCCGACCAGAAGCAGATCAGGTAGACGAACTCTGTCGATATGGGCCACGGTCGCCCGCCGGTGTTGAGCCATAGCGAGCCATCCTGCGGCAGCATGTCTGCGGAGATGATATTTGTTGCCAACCCGACGCGCCCCCGGCGGCCGTACAGCGCCGCGACCTTGCAAGTTGAGTATGCCACTATCCCACGGAATAAGTGTTGGCCGGGTGCGCGCTGTGCATGCTTTTCCGAGCGATCGTCGCGGGAATTACAGGAGAAGCGGTATCCTGCGGTGAATAGTGTGAACGGTGCGGAGCCGACGAGGAGGGTAGGATGGATCTGCGAGAGGCCGTACAGAACAGTTACTTTGTGCACGGGCTGGAGCCCGCCGAGATCGATCAGATCGTTGCGATCTCCCAGGTGCGCCAGTTCGATGGTGGCGCAACCATCGTGCGGCAGTTTGAAAAGACGTTCGACCTCATGATTGTGCTCTCGGGTGGCGCGCGCATCAACACCTTCAGCGGCGATAACATTGTAGAGGTGGGCCCAGGCGGCGTCATCGGTGAGATCTCGTTTTTAGACGAGCGTCCGAGATCGGCTACCGTGATGAGCGCCGGCACGACGTCGGTAGCCGTGATACCGGCCGCCGCCCTGCGCCAGCTGTGGCATGATAATCCGAACATCGAGCTGGCGATGCTGCGAAACCTGACGCGGGTTCTGTGCGACCACGTCCGCTTGAACAACATGCAGCTGGAAGGCGGACTCGGCCGCCACTAGCTTTACGGCAATCCGCAGTAAAAGCAGAAGCCGGTTCAGGGCAATTCGCCCCGAACCGGCTTTTGCTTTCAAGCGCGCAGAAAGCGGCTAGTTGAGCTTGGTCCCGTCGGTATTGGGGATGCGGTCTGCATCCGTGATCGGCTTGAGGCCGTTCACCTGGGCCATATCGATCTGATAGGTGACCATGATCAGGCGATCGGGCTGCCCGAAAACGCCCCATGGAATGGTTTTGCCATCCCAGTTCGGCCCAGTGCCACTGCCGCCATCGATGAATTTGGTGCCCATGAGGTCCGGATCAGAATCGATGCGGATATCGCGCGGATCGTTGTCGGTCATGCCCTCACCGCTCCAGCCGAAGCGGTCGAGCAGGTGGGGCGAGGATGCGCGCGCATCGTACCAGAGAACGATCTTGTACGTTGGCTCGCTAAAGCTGTACATCTTGGGATCACGGCTCATATCCATCTCGCGATCAAACCGTGCCTTGCGCACCGATATTGAGTCGATCAGAACCGTCTGGTTGGGATCCACCTGGAACGTGTTGAGCGGGCCGCGAATATCCTTGGGTTTGTAGTCTGCATCCTCGATCCGCACCCATACGCGTGACCCATCCGCCGTGTTGAAGCGGCCGTGAATGCGGAACACCTTTGGGCGGATCACGTCGATATGGGGCTGAAAGTCGACATCCCACTGTGATGGCTTGGGGCTGCCCACCGCGGGCATGAATACCGCCGGGTATTTGGTGGGGTTCACGTGGTCGTGGTTGATGGTTGTATACCGGTCGTAGTACCGCTGCAGGTTGATCGAGTAGTTATGCTCTTCGGCCTTTCTCAGCTGCTGCGTCGCGGTATCGGTCGGTGTAACCTTTAGCATCGCGGCGCTCCGCTCCAGCGATTGGTTCCATTCATCCAGGGCTTCCGGTATACGGCCTTCGCGCTCATAGGCGTGTGCGAGCTCGTGCAGATCGTGGAGCGGCGCCCCGTATGGCGCATCGGCGCTGCCCGGGTATGGCTTGGTGTTGATTGCCAGCTTGAAGTCCTTTTCAGCTTCGGCATAATCCTTCACCTTGTCAAAGCACTGCCAAGCCTTTTCGAACTTGACGTCTGGAATTGTCTCGTTGTTGCGTATGCCCTCGTCCAGCAGCGCCATGGCCGGCGCGATGTAGCGCCGGTCCGAACGCTCTTCGGAGTCGGTGAAGTTGTAGGCCAGGTGCCAGGCTCCGGTCACGTACACATTTTCATCATGGGGGTCCAGCCAGGTGATGAGGCGGACGAGCGGCAGGATAGCGTCGTAATCACCGCTATCAAAAAACTGGTCGGCACGCACCCACAGCAGCCCGGCGGCGGCTTCGCGGAAGCCGAGAAGCGGCAAGAGCATAAACTCGTTGTTCAGGCCGTTACCCCACAGGCCTACGCTCTGCTCTTCGTGATGGAGTTTGTAGACGGTGGGGTCAACGCGGTGCTGCAGGAAGATGGTGCAGGCAAACAGCGCCACGAGAACCGGCGCCATCATGCGTGACCTCTGGAGCGTGACTGCCGGCAGTCGCCGGGGTGGGCGTTCCATAACGCTACACCTCACGCCGATCGAAGATGATCACCGCCAGTATCAGCAGAATTGCCGAATAGATGATGGCGTAGAAGATGTTCTGCCAGATGAACACCATCTCGTTCTGGATTTCGATTTGTGGATGGATGATCGAGTTCTGAATGTTGAAGTTGCCGAAGTTGGGCAGCATAAAGTGGAGAATGTTGCCGGCGCCACGCGCGATAGGATTCCGGTTGGTGGTCAGCGAATCGGTCACGCTGCTGAGGTTGCCCACCAGGAAGATGCCGAACGACATGAAGAAGTTGACGACCGGCGTTGCAAACGTGGAGAAGAAGATGGAGAGCGCGGCCAGCAGCAGCATCTGAAAGAACGTGAGCATCACGCCCTGGATCATCTCCGGCGGAAGACGCTTCTCCTGCAGGAATATGAGCGCCAGAAAGACGATGCCCATCGAGACGATGTTGATGAAGACCACGGCGAAGCCACCGAGGAATTTGCCAAAGACAAATTCGTAGCGCTGCACCGGTTTCGAGAGCACGGTGTAGATCGTGCGGCGCTCAATCTCGGTGGGTATCAGGTAGATGCAGGTTACTATCGTGATAAAGAGGCCGGCCAGCAGGATGGCGGCCAACCCGAGGCTGCGGAGAACGGTCTGGCTGTCCTTGGGGCTGAGGAATCCGAAGACAGGGCCGAGGCCGATGAGGAATACGCCGATGATGAGGAAGATCCACATGACGCGGCGGCGCATCGCTTCGCGCACCGTCTGTTGAGCAATGGCAATGACAACCATATTAGATACCATCCTCCTTGCGCACGGTCTCTACAAACACATCCTCCAGCGTGCGGCGATGCGGCACGACGGAGAGTATTTGTCCTTTTGCATTCCTCACGAGGTCGATAATCGCGCTTGTTTTGTCGCTGGTTTCGGTACTGACCTTCGCCCGGTCGGCGCCTTCCGGTTCAACGCGCGGAGCGATCTGTTTCAGCTTGTCGAGCATACCGTTGCGCAGTTCCGGCGATTGGACCGTAATTTCGGTAAACTCGCCGGCCAGAAGTTCTCCGATGGTGCCGCTCTTCAGGAGTTTGCCGCGATGGATAATCGCCACGCGCGTACAGATCAGCTCCACGTCGGCCAGCTGGTGCGAGGAGAGGAAGACCGTTTTGCCCTCCTCGCGCAGTGAGGCCACAATATCGCGCAGTTCGGCATGTGCAATTGGATCGAGCCCGGAGGTCGGTTCATCCAGGAACAGGAGTTTAGGATCGTTGATCAGCGCCTGGGCGATGCCGATGCGCTGCCGCATGCCTTTAGAGTAGCCGCGGACGCTCCGCTTCCAGGCTTCCGGCTGAAGCCGTACCTTTTCCAGCGCCTTTTGAACGCGTTCGCGGCGTTCTGGGCCAGGGATACGGAAGAGGCGTCCGTAGAAATCCAGCAGATCCCACCCGGTCATGGAGTCGTAGAAATAGGTCTCTTCCGGTAGGTAGGCCACCTCCTGCTTGACGGCATTGTCACCCATAGGCTTGCCCAGAATGGTGGCATCGCCTGATGTCGGGAAGATGAGACCCAGCAGCATTTTGATGGTTGTGGTTTTCCCGGCGCCGTTACGGCCGAGGAAACCGAAGATCTCACCCTCGTCCACTTCCAGGTTGAGATCGTTGACGGCAACAATTTGTTGCTTCTGCCACACGTCCAGATACTTCTTCGTGAGGCCCTGTATGGAGATGGCGGCAGACATGTACCCGGCGTCCTCCTTACCGCGTTGATGCGGCTCGTGTCGGTGTAGTCAGACGGCGCGGCAGCCCGTTGTCATGCAACCATGACGGGCCGGCTCGGTCTGGAATCGGTTCCGCCGGAACAAGCTTGCAAAACGCGGCTGCAGGTTGCAGCGCGATGTTCCGGAACAGCGCCGACCTCGGGATGAGGCTTCGGCACTTTGAGTTTGAGGCATGATAACGCAGGCAGGCCCCTTCGGCATGCCGTCGCCTATTATACACGTCTGCTCCCGGGATGTCAAATTGCGCAACCGCGTGCCTGGCGGCACTCTACACGTGGGTGATCGAGCGCCGGCACGGTAGTAGTACGGATGCCGGCGAGCAAAACGTTGCCCGCGAACTACAGTTTGGCAAACCGTTGGCGCGTGCATGGAGAGCAAGGTGCGCGGCGGCGGCACGAGGCGAGCTTTCGAAATGCTTAACAACAGGAATCTGTGGGCTGTGTTGACGGCGCTGACGTGCCTGGCGCCCGGCGCAGCTCTGGCGTCGCGGCACAGCGCTCCTCCGCCGCCAGGCTCAGTGCGTGTGCTGCTCGGACGATTTGCAGGCGTGAACTCTCTCCAGGTTGACGCCGGCATCTGCGACCTGTACGACGCTTCCGGACGCGGGATTGGCGCGGAACATGGCGCTCTTGCGCTTGCTGCATCCAGAGACGGCGTCACCGGCACAGATGCCGATGGCCGACCGATTTCGCACGGCTCTGCCGTGGCCGAGGCGGTGCTGCATTCCGGCGCCGGAGGCGCCGTGCAGATAGGGGTGGCCGGCGCACCACTCCGCGCGTACCGGGGCAGCATCACCATCGACTGCGTGCGAGGTCGACTGCGCGCTATCAACACGGTGGATATGGAAGCGTACCTCCGCGGGGTTGTACCGGCCGAAATGGGCGCGGCGCCGCTTGAGGCGTTGAAGGCGCAGGCTGTGGCCTGCCGGACCTGGGCGGCAGCCAGAATGCTGCATGCCCGTGGAGATTGGGACGTAACCGACGGAGTGGACTGCCAGGTGTATGGCGGTATCTCCGCGGAGACTCCGCACGCCACCCGCGCCGTTCTTCAGACGGCCGGACTGATTCTGACCGATAACGGCGTGCCTATCGAGGCGATGTTCAGCTCCAACTGTGGTGGGCGCACGGCGCCGGGCGGACCCGGCGCGCCTTACCTGCGTTCGGTCTCCGATGGCGCTGCGCATCCCGATGCCGGCGACGAAGATCCCTGGAGCTTTGCGGTTTCGGCCGACCAACTATCGACCACGCTGGCGCGCTCGGGGCTGGCGCGCGGCGACACCGGTTCGATCACCGATATTCGAGTTATCCGGAAGGATGTGTCGGGACGTGCGACCGCGATCGAAATCGGCTGGAGTGGTGGTACTTCCGGGCCCACGCCGAATGGACCGGAGGGTATTGGGGGAGGCGCCTGCCCGGGGCCGATGGTTCCCGAATCGGCGGATGTTCAGGGCGCGGGCGACGGTGAGCAGGAGGTTCTGACGGGCACCGAGCTTCGCGCAGCGCTCGGCGCCAGCCGACTCCGGAGCACGCTCTTCAAAGTAACCGCTACCGCTGACGGCGACTTCCGCTTTGACGGCCGCGGATATGGCCATGGTCTTGGTCTGTGCCAGACCGGCGCGATCGCCCTGGCCGGCCCGTTGGCGCACGAGAACTACCGGACCATTCTGGCGCACTACTACACAGGCGCCTTGCTGACCCGCGAACCCGGTATTGACTCCGCGGTGGCCGAACCGGCTGCATACCGCAACCCCGGCTTTGGCCGGCTCCGGCGCCGTAATGAGGTGATGGCGCGCGAGGATGGCAGCAAACCCGACTGAGAGTGCCTGGCGCCGGGCGGCGCATCAATCCGGCCGTCAAAGGCAACAGGATCGGGGCGGCGCAATGGCGAGGCTGCAGCACCGCCGCAACGTCAGGCGGGCCGAAGCCGGGAGGTCCGGCCGAGGGACGCCAATATCAGCGCGGCGGCGCCGGCGCAATGCGTATGCTTACAAAGCGCGGGCAAACGCCTTCAACAGGCCGTCGCCGCCCGGATTCCGATGCGGATGCGGTAACTCTGCCAGGACCGCGCGGCCGGCAAGCCCGGCGCGAGCGCGCCAGCCTTCGCGCGCCCATGCCCGCCTACGGCAGCAGCCGGTCCTTCGGGTCCATGGCGTTTACTTCCTGCGTGGCGCGCAATACGCCCCAGCCGTCAAGCAGGTCGATGAGCTGTCCGGCACTGTCGACGCCGACACAATCGGCAGCATCCCGGCGGTTGAGGACGCCGTAACGCTGATGTCGGCCGGACCACCTCAGCTTGTTCTTGTAGGCGGCGGCAAGGCCGCCTGCCGCCGCACCACCGTCCGATTCAAGATGAGCAATCAATCGCTCAAGCGTACCGCTGTACTCATCAATGACAACGTGCTCATCGTCCTCGGGATAGAGCACGCGGTCCATGTCAAGGCTCCTGAATTCGCACCAGCGCAGTTGCGCCTTTCGCAAATCGACGTTGATCATCTCGTTTGGAGGGTACTTGCCAGGGTACAAGCCGTCGCGGCTGAATATCACCTCGCGCAGCTCTCCGTCAAATACGCAATCGGTGAAGTTGCTGCCGCGAAAATGCACCCTCGTCAGCCGGGTGTCGCTGAACAGGCAGTTGACAAAAGCGCTGTCGCCATGGATCGTGTTGCGCAGGTCGGCGCCGGTGAAATCGACGGCATGGTACGTATCTCCGCGGCCGTCGACCGCGGCTCCCATCACGGCGCCCCGCAAATCGGCTCGCTGGAAGCTGACGTTCCTAAAATCGGTCGCCCACATGCGAAGGCGGTCGAGTTGGCACTCGTCGAACTTGCAATCGCGGACGGTCGTATAGTAGAGCCTCAACCCGGGCAGGGTTGCGCCCGTGAAGTCGAGTTCGCGCCAGGAACCGTTTCGAATGATCGTCAGGCCGCTGAGGACCCGCGCCTCGCCGATTGGTGTTTGGAGCGTTCGGGTTACAATCGGCTCTGCCACCCTGATCGTGCGCATGTCAATCCGCCCGTCGATCCGGGCGGGGTTGAGCCCATCCAGGCTCTCGCCGCTTACGAGCCTGTTCCAGATCTCGAACTGGATTTCGTTCATTGCAGACAAGTATCCAGGGCGGATGCAGTGCGGCCGGCTAGCCCTCCGTTATGGCGCGCTTGACCGCGCCCATGCCCGCCTACGGCAGCAGCCGGTCCTTCGGGTCCATGGCATTCACTTCCTGCGCGGTGCGCAATACGCCCCAGCTGCGCAGCAGGTCGAGAATCTCGTTGAGGCCGTCTTCACCAGCCCGATCGACGATATCCTGGTTGTTCCAGACAGCAAAACGCTGCCGGTCGCCGGTCCACCCGAGATCGTGTTCGCACATCGTGACCACTCGGCGCCAGGCGAGTTCTCGACGAGGGCGGTAGTGTGCGATGAGGCGAGTCAGCGTTTCCGGGTATCGGTTTAGGATAAAATGCGCGCAATCTTCGGGAAACAGCACCCGGCCCAGGTCGAGGCGCCTGAAATCACACCAGCGCAGTTGCGCCTTCCGCAAATCGACGTTGATCATCTCGTTTGGAGGAAACTCGCCGGGTGGCCAGGCATCGCGCGCGAAGATCACTTCGCGCAGTTCACCTTCAAAGACGCAATCGATAAAATTGCTGCCCCAAAACTCGACCTTCCTGAGTCGGGTATTTCTGAAGATGCAGTTGGTAAATGTAGATTTGTGCGAAAACGCCCGGCGCAGGTCAGCCTGGGTGAAGTCGACATTCACGTACGTGTCGCAGTAGCCGTCCTCCATGGTGCCGAGCGCAGCGCCCCGCAGATTTGCCCTGCGGAAACTGACGTTCTCGAGCCGCGTGCCCCATACGCGCAGGTCGTGAAACACACAATCATCGAACACGCAATCCTCAACAGTCCCGTTGATGAGGTACAGGGCCGGGAGGGTGGAACCGGTGTAGTCGATGCCGTTCCAGTGGAATCGCTCAAGCTCCGTGTACCACGTGAGCTCACCCACTTCTACGCCTTCGATTTCCTGGACGTTAACGACGGAGGGCTCGGCCAGCTTGAGGCCACGCATGTCGAGCCGGCCATTGACGAGTTCCTCCTTCAGTCCGCTGAGGTCCCGGCCCGATTTCATCCCCTCCCAGATTGCGAGTTTGTTATCCATGTTTAGGTGTCAGTAGTGGATCAGAATGCCGGCACCGAACTGGTGGCTGTATTTTGACACCTCATCGGCGAACCCTTAGCACGGGGGGAATCATCGCACGACGCGGACGCAGCCTGGCACGCGTTCAGACGGCAAAGGAGAACGAGTAATCCTCCGGTGCGAGAACCACAACTCCGGTCAAGCCCGCCTCGGCCATGCCCTCCACGAACCTTCGGCTTACCAGCGTGGTGCCGCCCAGGCCGCGCGCAGCGAAAATGTCCGCGCCGTTCCACGAACCCGCCTGAAGCACGACCCTTTCGATAGCGTCGGTGGACTGGCGACAGTAGGCGCACCGCACCGCCCGCCGAACGGCGCCGGATGCTTCATCGTCGAGGTTGGCGCCCAACCGGGTATTCCACACGTTGCTGTACTCGGGCAGCTCAACTTGCAGACTCTCGGGCTTCTTTCGACGCACACGTACGATATGCGCTGGCGGATCCCGGTGCACGATGCCAGTCCACCCCTTTTTGTCGTACAGTTCCAGGGCAGGCCGCGAGAGCATAAGATCGACGCCGTGGCCGAGCATAAAGTCGGGGAACATGCGGCCATGCAGGCTGAGATTCTGAGGCGGCAGCCACGGCCGCAGGCCCATGCCAGTTCCGCACACAGGGCACTTCTCGTACAGGCCCCTGACCCCCCAAATCTTCGGTTCCTCGGTCTCGCCCCAACCGTACTTGCTGCCGAACAGTAGTTCCCCCCGGTCGATTACGTAGAATTCCGGCGTCGTGTTATTACGCACCATTGCTACTTTTCCTTCACGGTGCTCAAGGGACCTTGTACCCCGGAAAGCGCCACGACACGCCAGGGCGGGAGTAGATCTCCCGGAGAAGCGTCCGCAATTCGTTCGCCGGTGCGTCCGGGTGCGCGAGGATCCAGTCAACCACCTCCTTGTCAATCTCACGGTGCCAGGTCTGATAACCCCAGTGGGCCGCCTTGTTTACTGCACCGACGATGTAATTCTTGTCGTTGCGTTTAAACTGGGTCTCCATCTCGCCGCCAACCTTCTCCAGCGCATCGCGGATGGGTCTGGATATTACATGATGATCCTGCTGCACGAGCGCGGGCAGCTCTTCCTCGAGCTCCGGCCCTTCCTCTCCGGCCACGCCGGCGTCGGGCGCCGCGTTTGCTGGCCGACCGTACAGCTGCTCGTCGGCGCACTGCCGTCGATGTGAGCGTGATGATCTACGGCGGTTCCGCTCGCCATGTCTGCAGCGCTTTGCGGCATAAGCTCGCTGCCGCTCCACGCCCGTATCCGCCGTGCTCCACCACGCACGCAAAAGCAGCGCTCCCGGCATCGGGCGGATACGGCGCGAAACCCACAAAGAGCGAGTCCGGCGGTCCGGAGCCGGTCTGTGCCGTGCCGGTTTTGCCCGCGACCGTAAGCCCGATCCCGCCAAAATCGCCTCGTGCTGTACCTCCGGTGACCACGCTCCGCATCAGGCGCACTATCTGGCCGGCTGTGGCTACGCTGAATGCCGTTCGAGCAGGTGTGACCGCAGGCGCCACCCAACTGCCTCCGACTTCAGACGCCGCCAGCATCTTCGGCGCGGGCATCATCCCTCCGTTGGCAGTGGCGGCACACAGCCGAGCCAGCTCCAGCGGCGTCACCACCATGGCGCCCTGCCCGTAGCCAATATCCGCCAGATTGGCCGCAAATTCCGGCTCAGGCGGCACGTGGTGAAACCTTAGCGCAGACTGGAGAAAACTCCGAAAGGAATCCGGCGGAAACCGGGAAGCCTGCGTTGCAAAGTAGATGTTGGACGAGACGCGAAACGCCGTCGAGATGCCGATGGATCCGAATGCCGGGTCGCCCGGATCGTCGTGGATGTTGGATCGGCTGTAGACGGCGCCGCGATAACTCCAGCGGAGCCGGCCGCTCACGCGGTTGCAGAGGATGCGCCGTGCCTCCATCGCCGGCAGTTGCGAGAGCATGTACGCTGCAGTGGCAATCTTGAACGTGGACCCTGGCGGATAGAGGCCGTTCACGGCGCGATCCAGCGTTGCAGCCGCGACTGCGGAAGCTCCGGTTTGGCGGCCGGCTGCCGCGGCGTTTGGATCGAACGCAGGCAGGCTTACGGAGGCGATGACGGCGCCTGTTCTGGCGTTGAGCATGGTGAAGGCGATGCCGGAGGTTCCGGATGCTGCATCGAGTTTAGTGGCCGACTCCCAGATCGCTTTCTGCAAATCGGCATCCAGCGTGAGACGCAGCGCGCTGCCATGCAGCGTGTGGCTGCCCGGCAGAGCGCGATTGCGCCAGATCTGCAGCGCCTGCGCATCGGAGTTCCATCCTCGCAGTGTGCCGTTGTAGCGCTCCTCGAGTCCCGAAGCGGCGCCCGTTGATGCGCAATAGAAGCCAACCGGATGCGCCAGCGCAGCTCCGTATGGGTAGAAACGGCCGGCACGACGCACGGCCGCCGCTGCGCCAGGCAGTCCGGTAGCGGCGGCTTCCGCCACGCTGGATGTTGCGATGACGCGCCCCTGGGAATCGTAGATGCTGCCGCGCGGCGTCATCCGCTCCACCGCCAGGATTCGTGGGTTGCGATGTGGGCGCAGAACGCCGTCGGCATCCGGCGTAACCGCGGCTCGCGCAGCAGCCGAGTCGGCTCCGAACGTGCATAGCTCGCCTAAGCGCAGCAGGCCGATGCCCAGCACAAGCAGACCACCGATTGAAATGGCGAGCAGTTTGACAGGCGCCCCGGAGCTGCCGGCGCCGGCCGACGGCCGGCGCGCCGGTCTCCGCGATATGGAATACAGCACGCCGAGCATGAACCAGGATGCGACCAGTGCGGTGCCGCCATATGCAAAAAATGGAAGCGGCGCACCGGTAAGTGGCGCCGCGCCTGTGACGCCGGCCGACACCAGCAGCGCCTGCAGACCGGCAAGAAGAGCGAAGCCGGCCGCGAGCAGCCGGTCGTACTCCGTAGCCGCTTGCTCCGCAATTCGCAGGCCGCGCCACAAAAGCACTGCAAAGAGCACGATGATGCTGAACGCACCGACCAGGCCGGTCTGTTCACACCAGCTGGCCAGCGCCATGTCGGAGCCTGCCCTCGGCAGAACCGCCGAGAGGCCGAGTCCAAGCCCGCAGCCCTCGACTCCACCGGTGGCTATTGCCCAATACGACTGCGCCAGATGCAGCCCATTCCGGTACCGATTGTGCCACGGATGCAGCCACATGTCGACGCGCATCGAGAACACGCCCACATGGCTCTGGTAGGCCAAAAGTGCGCCGCCCACGGCCAGCGCGAGGCCGAACGCGAGAAATGCAGAGCGCCCCGTGGCCACATAGAAGAGCGCCATACCGGCGCCGAACAGCAGCAGGGCAGGCCCCAGATCGCGGAGTATGAGAAACATACCCAGCGCCACACCAAACATCACGGCGGGCGGAGCGGCATCCTGAAACCTTAAACCCATGCCATGCCGCCCTTCCATGGCAGCCAGGCTGCGGCTGTGGGTGGCCAGATACGCGGCTGCAGAGAGGACCACTAGAATCTTGATCGCCTCCACGGGCTGAACGCCCAGCAGGTCAAGGCGGATTCCGCCGGGGCCGTGCCCGAATAGCAGTAACGCAATCGCCAGCAAGAAAGCAATAAGCACCGAGACGTATCCGGTGCGGCGGAGGGAATCGCGGAACGTGGCGCTCATGCGAGTGGCGCATACGAATGCCGCCAGCGCCGCGACCATTGCAAGCATCTGGTGCAGATATACTTCGCGGTCACGAAACGGATCCTTGACGCAGAAGAGCATCACAGCGCCAAGGCCGGAGAGCAGCAGCGCCAGTGGAAACAGAAACGGGTCGCCGCGGTTCTCTTTGGGCAGCAGCCACGGTCCAACCACAAATACCAGCGCCAGTAGACCAAATGCGGTGAGGAATGGCACGGCAACCTGTGTGGCTGTGCGCACAACGATAAGCCTTGCGGGCGGAACGTCAGCCGGGCTGCTCTTGCGGATGATGAGCAGCGCCGCATCGTCGGCCGGGAAACTGCCACGGTTCTCACGTGCGGCCACCACCGCCGCTGCCGCGGCTGGTGGAATGGAAAGTGCGGTGGAAATCTGAACCGCAGAGGCCGTATTTACATCAATTGCGCCGCGACCGGGACCGGTGGCCAACCCTGCGGCAAGCGCCAGCAAGGCGCCGACGAGCACCACCGCGCACGCAGCGATGGAGAGCAGCGCCTCGGCGCCGATACCGGTCTGTTTGCGAGGTTTCAGCGTGCCATCCATCCGGCTGTCGTGTCGACTGCCGGATAGTACGAAGGCGCGGCCCCGCCGGCTTCACCTTCCGGGCGACACCTTGCAAACAGCTACCAGCGATTTGCGCCGACGGCCACCAGAATGGATACCACCATAAAGACGGTGGCGATGCGGCGCGTAAGGTTGTTCATACGCTCTTCGCGGCCGACTTTGCCCTTGAAAGAGGAAGCAACGGTTGAGCCGATCTGGCCGGTAAGGCCTTCGTTCTTGCTCTCCAGTGTTGCTACGATTACGATAAGGATGAGCCCGCTGCAGAACTGCGTGGCGAGCAGAAGGATGTAGAGATAGTGCATAGAAGGGGTGTTCCGGGCCTTGGGACTCCGGCGTTCAGGCGCTGGGCGCCTGTTTGTCTCGCTCCTGTTTCAGACGCTCTTGCACGCGCCGCTCGATCTCGGCCTCCGTGGCGTTTGCCGGTGGCGGCGGGGCCGGCGCAGCAGCATTGCGTGCCTCGCGGTCTCGCTTCAGTTCGTCGTCTTCTTCGCGCATGCCGTGTTTGAACTCGCGCATGCCTTGACCGAGTCCGCGCATCATCTCAGGGATTTTGGTGCCGCCGAAAAGGAGCAGCACCACGGCCGCGATAATAAACCATTCTGTTGGGTTAGTGAGAAACGCCAGTGGTAACATATTGAGATCTTTCCGCCCGGTGGCGCTGCAGACTACCGTGGCACGGCGCCGGTCGGCGGGTTGTTCGTGACGGGCGCCGGCGGCGTGGCAGGCGCCGTTGTGCGGTGCTCGGCTCCGAAGGGTTCATCGGGATCGGCCAGCGCCGGGCTGGCATAGTCGCCGAGCGGCGCGCCGTGACTGTTTACCGGCGGCGCTATCTGCCCGGGCTGCCACGGCTCATACTCGCTGCCGCTCTCCAGCCCGCGCCACGATTCGGTACGTGGCTGCTCGTCACTGGTCCCGCCATGACCATCGGCATACGGATCGTGCTGCCACGAGGGAGTATCGCGATGGGCGTCCCACGGCTCCTCGCTGGTGAGCGAACTGCTGAACTCGTGTGTAACCTTCTTCAATTCACGCAGCGCTCTGCCGAGCTGCTGGCCGATTTCGGGCAGCTTTTGCGGTCCGAACACAAGCAGCAGCACGATCATTACCACCACAAGCTGGATCGGGCTGTCGAAAAAGGCGAGCATTACTCCACTCTCGTGCCAGAGACGGTTACAGACACTTGACAGATAGTACCCCACCCTGTATACTTTTCGGGCGCGGCCTTCGTTGGCGCCGCCTGCCCAGGTGGTGAAATGGCAAACACGCTAGATTCAGGTTCTAGTGCTCGCAAGGGCTTGGAGGTTCAACTCCTCTCCTGGGCATCCTTGCCGTTTGCCCCATCGTGATCTGCCGGTCCGTGCCGCTTTTCGGACTCTTTGCACTGCTCGCGGCTGTTTCGTCATCCTCGCAGCATCCCGTCGCTGGGCCGGCCGGTTCGGCGCCGGCATTCCGGCTGACGTCCACCACAGGTGCCGAGGTCTCCATTCGAACGCTTGCCGGGCATCCCGCTGTGCTCTGGTTTTTCTGCGGCTGTCCATGGTGCCACGCCGCGGCAGCCTCCTGGCGGCGGCGGATGAGGCTTGCTCCGCCCGGAACGACGACAGCCGTCGTATTTGCCGGCGATGCGCCGGCGGCCCGCCGCTTTGCCAGCGATACGGGCTTGCCGGCGTTGATACTGCCGGACCCATCCCTCCGCGTTGCCTCCAGCTACCACGCACTGCTCTGCCCGCGCGTGTTTGTACTCAGCGCGGGTGGCAGAATACTCTATACGAACAACGGCGCGGATGATGCGCCGCGCACGGCCGCTCCGGCCCTCATTGCGGGAAGAGCGCTGGCTTTACTGAGCGCGGCAAAGCAATCCGGCGACGGCGCGACGGGGTTAGCGGTGCATGGTGAAGCCGGAACGGTGACGCAGCCGGGCGGCGTGGTGCGCACCGTACTCGGCGCCGTGGACGCTCTGGCCATGCCGGTGGTCTCCCGTTCGTTCACGATCACCAATCGAACGGCGCGGCCCGAACTGCTAAGGCTAGCGCCGTCCTGCTCGTGTATCACCGCGCGGTTTTCGAGCGCCGTGCCAGACGGCCCAATGACGCTTCTGCCCGGTGCGTCGGCGAAGATCCTTGTGCATCTGGATGCACTGGCGCTGACCGGCGGTCCGTTCTGGAAGGCAGTTCTTGTAGAGTCCGGTGCAGGATCGGCGCCCTACGCCACGCTGGTGCTGAGCGGCGCCACACGTCCAGCAGCCTCATTTGTCCCGTTGTTGGTGGCGATGAACGGAGCCGCGGGCAGTTCAGAGGTCGGTGTGACCCAGGTCACTCTCGGAGCACGTCTACGTGCAGCAGTACTCCGTGGCGTGTGCTCCAACCCATGGGTCAAGGTAGAGCCGCCTCCCGGCGGGCACGCCGGCGCCTGGCGGTTGACGATGCCGGCATCGGCGCCCGGCGGCATGGTGGTTGGTGCGTTCTGGTTGGAAGAGGCGTTGGCCGGCGGGCATTGGCGCCGTGTGACCGCGGAGGCGGTGCTTGCCGGCAACCGTGCCGGACCGATCGCGGCGCTGCCGGCGTATGTGCGACTGCGCCCCTGGAGTGCTTCGCAGACGTACAGGCTGCGATTGCTCGGTCCTGCCGCTCGGCTGGCGCGATTGAGCTTGCGGCGCAGCCCGGCTGCGATTTCCGCGTCGCTTTCCAGGGATGGCTCCGCGCTGACCGTGAAGATGCTGCAGCGTCGCAGTGCTCCATGGCAGGGCGAGGTTCTGCTTGCCGGTGGTGGCAGCAGCGTTCAGGTGCCGGTGCTGCCTCCATCCGGCTGACGGGCAACGCCTCACGGTTTGCGCGAATTGCAAACGGAGGAATCGCAGCGCCAGGGCGCGGACCCGCTCACCGTCACGACGGTCGAGCCTCGATTCCGCTCAGGAACGTGTGAGAGCCCACGAAACATCGGGTCACCGCACTCGCCGCCGTGACCGCTGCAGCTACTATCCGTATCCAGCTCCGGCCAAACTGTCAGGCGCCGGCAATCTGCTCGATCAACATCATCAGTTCCGGCGGCAGTACCCAATCCTTCGCCTGCCGCATGGATATGGCGGACCGCTAGCCTGCCAGCGTGGCCGCAGGAGCGCCCGCTTCGGGCTGATGCCTGCGGCCGGCATCACCGGTGAAACCGTGCCGCCGCTGTATTCCCCGGCGCCGGTGCCACCGGAGGAACATCGACATGCGGCGGCGAAAAGCAGCGCTGTACCGCGTGCCGGCCCTCCCATGGGGCGAGGGCTCAGTCTGAATCACACCCAGGAAGGTGTCAAATACCATGAGACTTCGAATCGTTACCCTCGTCGCAGCGATTGCGGTTGCAGCGATCGGCAGTCAGCTTCGGACGGCGGCGCAGCAGCCGCTCTACTCCGTCATCAACATCAACCCGGCCGGCAGCACACATGCTTACGCCACCGGTGTCAACGATGATTACCAGGTGGTTGGGAACGACAGCTTCAATAAGGGCTTCCTGTGGATGCCGGGCGTGCCGTCGTACCACTACGACTCCAGTACACGTACGAGCGCATTTGCCATCAACAACCTGGGGCAGATCGCCGGAACCGGCTGGAACAGCACCGTGAGCGCCGCGGTGGATCCCTTCATCTGGAACCCAGCCACTTATCTGGGAACCGTGTACAACCCCGTGGACTTAATCGCCGCGGCGTCCGGCTCCGGCTACCCAAGCCAGCTCCTGGCGATAAATGACGACGCCCTAGCTGCTGGTACGCTTCAGTCAGCCAGCACGACGCCGCTCGGATTCGATGGCTTCGACATCAATACCGCGATTGGATCCTATTTCTACTACAGCACTAACGTGGCGTTCACGGGCACATCCAACGTGCTTGAGGATGTCTGCGGCGTGTGGGAGGCATCAAGCCCATACTCTGCCCTGTTCGCACGGTATGGCCAAGCCGGGCATAACCTGCCCGGCGAAACCCTTGGAGCGGTAACGTACGCAAACCCCTCCGGCGCCAACGGGATAGATGACTCGGACGCGGTGGTTGGGTACGAAAACAACAGCGTCAGCGGTGAAAGTGAGGCCTTTGCGTGGGATGGCATCACGCTCGCGGTTTACGGCCCGCTTGGCTTCCTGCCGCATACCGTAACCAGCACGGCACGAGCCATCAACACGGCAAGTGGGTTTGTAGTCGGCCAGTCCGGCTTGCACGCGTTTCTCTGGTCGGGTGACATCACCAATCCATCGAACGGATCGATGACCGACCTGAACTCACTGGTGGAGAACAACAGCGGATGGCGGCTCGTGAGCGCAACGGCGCTGAACGACTACGGCGCTATTGTGGGCTACGGCTACTACCAGCAGAAGGAGGCCGCGTTCCTGGCGATACCGGTGATCATCAACTCGCTGACGACCGATTCGCCCAGTGTGGTCGGCGGCAACACGATCGCCGGGACCGTCACTCTGGACGCGCCGGCGCCATTTGATATGAGCGTCACCGTAACCACATACAACGCCAAGGTGAACTTTGGCACCGGCATCTACTCAACGGCTGTGCTGATCTACGCCGGGCAGACCAGCGGCCGGTTTGTGGCACACTCCACCAGTGTAACGGTGGATACTCCGGTGACCCTGAAGGCCACATTCGGCGGCTGGCGGCGCTATGCCAACATTGACCTGATTCCGTAGCGCAGCGGAACCCCATGGATGCGGGTGGCGTACCGTGGTCGGTGTTCGCCCATGGCACGCCATCCCGCTACCCGGTCGCTGTTCGATCAGCCATCGCGGCAATCCGCGATGTGGTATTCTGACGAGACAATTCGTCAGGATTTTGTGGCTGTGAAGGGGAAGAGTAGGTAGTTGCGCGCCGCAGAGAGGGAGGGAATGGTGAAATCCTCCCGGCAGGCGGGCTGCCGAACGTCGCCCCGGAGCCGCCGGCCGAGCGCGCTGCGTCAGGTCGTGCCGCGTTGCGCCCGTTAGAGCGCTTTTGAGCCCTGAAGGCGCCGATGCCGCCCTGAGGGGGAATGAAGGTGGTACCGCGCGAACGCATCCGTCGCGCCCTTCTTGCTGAAGGAGCGTTTCGGGTGCGTTTTTTGCGTCTGGCCGGCGACGCGGGAGAGCGTGGAAACCATGGAGCAAAACGAGTTTACGGAAGGCATGGCGAAGGCCTGGGCGCCGCAAACGGAGGAGCCACTCCTCTACGAAGCGTGGCGCACTTCCGGCCTGTTCGCTCCCGCCGAAGGCGACGGGCCAACCTACTGCATCACCACGCCGCCGCCGAACATCACGGGCAGCCTCCACATGGGCCACGCCATCAACCACTCCATTCAGGATGCATTGATCCGGTGGAAGCGCATGCGGGGCTTCCGCGCACTCGGCCTGCCCGGCGCCGATCATGCCGGCATCGCCACACAAGCAGTAGTGGAGCGCGCACTCGAAGCCGAGGGCACTTCGCGTGTGGAGCTGGGCCGCGAGAAGTTCATCGAGCGGTGCCGGCAATGGCGAGAACAGTATGGCGCCCGCATCTACCATCAGATGGAACGGATGGGCTGCTCCTACGACTGGAGCCGCGCCCGGTACACCATGGATGAGAGCTACGTGGATGCCATCCTGACTGAGTTCGAGAGCTGGTACCGGCGCGGCTGGATCTACCGCGGCGCGCGGGTGGTGAACTGGGACGTACAGTACCGCTCAGCAGTTTCCGACATCGAGGTCTTTACCGAGCCCCGCGAGGGCAGCCTCTACCATTTCCGGTACCCCTTTGCTGATGGCAGCGGATCGGTGACCATCGCCACCACGCGTCCCGAGACGATGCTGGGCGACACCGCCGTAGCCGCCAATCCCGATGACCCGCGCTATCGGCCGCTCTTCGGGCGCCTCATTCGGCTGCCTCTGACCGATCGCGATATCCCACTGATTGCCGATGCCTATGCGCGGCCCGAATTTGGGTCCGGCGCCGTGAAGGTAACGCCGGCGCACGACCTCGACGACTTTGAGTGCGGCCTGAGGCACGATCTGGCGCAGATCACGGTGATCGGCCCCGACGGTCGTATGACCGATGCGGCCGGGCAGGAGTTCGCCGGCCTCGACAGGTTCGAGGCGCGCAGCCGGGTCGTGGAGCAGATGCGGCAACTGGGACTGCTGGAGAAAACCGAACCGTACACCATCCAGACGCCGATATCCGACCGCTCCGGCGTTGTCGTGGAGCCTCTGCTCTCGGAACAGTGGTTCGTGGATATGAAGGAGCTCGCAGGGCCGGCCATAGAGGCAGTCCGGCAAGCGAAGGTACGGTTCGTTCCCGAACGGTACGCGGCTATCTGCCTTCAGTGGTTGGAGAATATCCGGCCGTGGTGTATCAGCCGGCAGCTTTGGTGGGGCCACCGGATTCCGGTCTGGTGGACGCTGGAAGGCGGCCGACGGCACACGTTTGCGCGGAGCCGCGCGGCGGCCGAGGAGGCGTTGGGAACGCAGGATGTGTGGCAGGACGAAGATGTGCTGGATACCTGGTTCTCAAGCGGCATCTGGCCTCAGGCGACGCTTGGCTGGCCGAGCGATACGGCCGACCTGCGGGCCTTCTATCCCACCGACCTGCTCTCCACCGCCCAGGAGATTCTCTACCTGTGGGTGGCCCGCATGATGATGAGTGGCTTGAACCTTGTGCACCGCCCTGAGGGCGCCGTGAAGGAGGAGGAGAGCCTGCCTGCGCCCGACGGCACGCGCGGGGTGATTCCGTTCCGGCGCGTTTATGTGCATGCAACCGTGCTGGATGCGCGCGGCCAGCGGATGAGCAAGAGCAAAGGTAACGGTATCGATCCACTGGACCTTGTGGATCGGTTTGGCGCCGATGCTGTGCGTCTCGGGCTTCTCCATCAGGCCGGCATGAATCAGGATATCCGCTTTGGCGAGGCCAATGTGGAGAGCGCGCGCAACTTCTGCACCAAGCTATGGAATGCCGCGCGCTTCATTTTGGTCCGGCCCGATTCAGGTCCCGCTGCCGCGCCGAGTCGGGAGCCGGCGCAGATCGAGGACCGGTGGATACGCTCGCGGCTGGCCGGCTGCCTGCAGGCGGTTGATGAAAACCTGGAGAGCTGCAACCTGGACGATGCCGTCCGAGCGTTCTGGAAGTTCCTGTGGAACGACTACTGCGACTGGTATCTGGAGATTATAAAGCCCCGGATGAGGGAGGTCGGCGCCGAGGCCGAAACGGCCCGCGCAGAGGCGCTGTCGGTGCTGCGAGCAAGCCTATGCATGATGCATCCCTTCATCCCGTTCGTAACCGAAGCGATATGGCAGCACCTCCGCGAAGCCGCGCCACAAGCCGCTGAGATGCCCGCGCTGCTGGCGCAGGCATCGTGGCCGGCTGCCGGCGAGTTTCAGATTGACCCTGAGGCGGAGCTGGTCATGGAGTCGGCGCTTGACACCATACGAGCCATTCGAAATATGCGGTCGGAGCTCGGCATTGCGCCCGGCGCGCGTCTCAGGGCGGCCATCGTGCCGTTGGGAGCGGCTGAGGGCGTACGGCTTGAGGTGTGCGCCCGGTTCATCAGGCCACTGGCGCGCCTTGAGGACTTCGTCGTAAGCGCCACCTCGCCGCAGTCTGGTGGTGACGGTTGGTCCTCCATACCGGTGAAGGCTGGTGAGGTATTTGTAGAGACCGCCGGCGGAGTCGATCTGGCAAAAGAGCAGGCGCGCATCGGGCGCGAGCTCGAGGAGGCCGAGCGCGAGATAGCGCGCTGCGAGGGCATGCTTGCCAACGCCAACTTTGTTGAGCGCGCAAAGCCCGAGGTGGTGCAGACCGAGCGCGACCGGCTGGCGGCGTGGATGCTGAAGCGCGAAAAGCTGGAACTGCAGCGGACCGGGCATTCCACGTGAAGTGGCGCCGGTTGAGAGGCGGTAGCGGCTCCGTTCGCATGAGCGCTTCCGCGAGCGCCGGTCTAGAGGCGCCGGGAAGGATCCTGCCATCGACGGTACTTATCCGGTAACACGCGCTGTCATTCCGGCAGCCGGCCTCGGAACCCGTATGCGCCCGCTTACCTTGACCACGCCCAAGGAGCTGCTTCCGCTGGGGCGCCGGCTTGTGCTTCAGGTGGTGCTTGCCGAACTAGCGACTGCCGGCGTGCGGCGCGTGCTGATCATCGTGTCGCCGCAGAAGCCGCAGATTCAGGCGGCGCTTGGCAGTAGCTGGCGGGAGGAGGGCGGTGAGTGCGTAGAGCTGGAGTACGCGGTGCAGCCGGAGCCGCGCGGATCAGGCGACGCGGTGCTCCGGGCCGAGGAGTGGGCGGCGGGCGAGCCGGTGGTGGTGGCGTTTGGCGACTGCGTCATCGCTGCCGGAAGTGCGGAGCCGCCGCTTCTCCGGATGCAGCGCTGCTATTCCGCGAACGGCGCCGGCGCGGTGGTGCTGGTGGAAGTCGTGCCGGCCGAGCACGTGAGCCGCTACGGCATCGTACGTCCCATGGACGTGGTGTCGGCTGCCGACCCGTTTCTGCTGAGCGGCCTGGTCGAGAAGCCGATGCCGTTGGAAGCCCCCTCAAACTTTGCGGTGTCCGCCCGCTTCATTGTGGGCCCGGGGATCTATACGGCGCTCCGCGCCCAGACGCCCGACTTTCGTGGCGAGACGAACCTTACGGAAGCTATCGCTACGACGGCGCACGAAGGACCGCCGGTGTGGGCCGTCCCGCTGCGGAGTGGTGAGGAACGTCTGGATACCGGCGCGTTCGATGGTTACCTAGCCGCGTTTGTGCGCCACGCGATGCAGGATGAGGCTGCCGGCGGTCGCGCGCGCGAAGAGGCTGCCCGGCTTCTTGCGCCTGGCGGCTGACATCGCGGCTGCGCGCGCCTCGGCGTGCTGCGGAGGTCTCGGCTCCTGCCGCGAGTGCCGGGTACTATAAGGCTCCGGCCGGCGAGGTGGAGGATGGTTTGAAAGTTCCTTTTGCGGACTTGCATGCGCAGTATCTGGAGCTGAAGGAGGAGATCGACACCGCGATTGTTTCGGTGATCGAGAGCGCCGTCTTCAGTGGCGGACCGGTGGTAGCGCAGCTGGAAGAGCGGATCGCCGCCGATTGCGGCGCTCAATACGGAGTGGCTGTCGCCTCCGGTACCGATGCACTGATGCTCTCGCTCAAGGCCTGCGGCATCCAGCCCGGCGATGAGGTGATCACCACGCCGTTCAGCTTTGGCGCCACATCGGAGGCAATCGCCTTGCTCGGCGCCACTCCCGTGTTTGTGGATATCGATGGCTGCAGCTTCAACCTGAATCCCGAAGGTATCGAGTCAGCCATAACCTCCCGCACGCGCGCGCTGCTGCCTGTGGACCTCTACGGTCAGATGGCCGATAGGAGCGCTTTCGCGGCGATCTCTGAGCGGCACGGCCTGCGGTGGGTGAACGATTCGGCGCAGGCCGTTGGCGCGCTGCAGCATGGTGCTCCGATTGCGGCTCTGGGTCACGCCACCGTACTCTCTTTCTACTGCAGCAAGAACCTTGGCGCGTATGGCGATGGCGGAATGGTGTTGACCAGTGACCCGGAGCTAGCCGCCCTGCTGGTAAGCCTTCGCGGCCATGGAACCGAGCACCACAAGTACCATTACGAGCGGATCGGCTACTGCAGCCGTCTGGATGCGCTGCAGGCTGCGGTGCTGCTCGCGAAGTTGCCGCGTTTGCAGACGTGGAACGACCTTCGGCGGAGAAATGCCGAGCTCTACGCCCGGCTGCTCTCAGAGTTCGCGGCGGAGTTCGGGATCGTTCTGCCGCGCGAAGAGCCCGGCAATCACCATGTCTTCCACCAGTACACCATCCAGCACCCCCAACGCGAGGCGCTGCGCGAGTATTTGAAGCAGCGCGGCGTTGCGACGGAGATCTACTATCCGTGGCCACTGCACCAGATGCCGGCATACGCCGGTTTCAACCGTGCCGGAGCAGAGTTTCCCGCTGCCGAGCGCGCCGCCCGTCAGGTTCTGTCACTGCCCGTCCATCCTGAGCTCACCGAGGATCAGATCGCGTACGTGGCACGGTGTATTCGCGAGTTCCATTCGAGAGGCGCGCTGTAGGTGCGCGCGATGATTCTGGCTGCGGGAGTAGGCGCGCGCCTCCACCCGCTCACTAGCCAGCTGCCGAAGCCCATGGTTCCTGTAGCCAACCGGCCCGTGATGGCGTATCTGCTCGAGCTGCTGGCGGCGCACGGATTCAAAGAGTTATGGGTGAACCTGCACTATCTCGGCGATAAGATCGAGCAGCATTTCGGCGATGGATCGGCGTTTGGCGTCTCGATCCACTGGCAGCCGGAGGAGCGCCTCTATGGGGACGCCGGCAGTTTGAAGCGCGCCGCCGGCTTCTTTCAGGAGGGTCCTGTACTGGTCATCGGCGGTGACGACCTCACCGACCTCGACCTGACCGCGTTCCTGGCGCACCACCGGGATAACCGGGCTGACGCCACGATCGCGCTTTCACCGGTGGAAGAGACTTCGCAATACGGCGTGGCGGTGCTGGACGAACGCGGCGTGGTGGTGGGCTTTCAGGAGAAGGTCCCACTCTCCGAGGCGAAGTCGAAGCTGGCGAATACCGGCATCTACCTCTTCAACCGCGAGTTGTTGGACCTGATCCCGGCTGAGGGGGCGCCGCTGCTCGGCCGGTTTCTGCTTCCCGAGATTCTGCGCCTCGGCAAGAAGCTCTGCGGCTATCCAACCAGCGCATACTGGCGGGATGTCGGTGACCTGGAAGTCTACCGGCAGTCGCAGAGCGATCTTTTGCGCGGGCGGATGCAGTGCCGGCTTCCGGTTGCGGAGAGCTCGGCCGGCGTGTGCATTGCGTCAACGGCGCAGGTTGCGGCCGGCGCCCGGATCAAGGCTCCCGTCCTCATTGGCGAAGAGTGTGTCGTTGCGGAGGGCGCATGTATCGGCCCGGATACCGTGCTGGGAGATGGATGCCGGATTGACGCCGGCGCCCGTGTTGCTTCGACCGTGTTGTGGTCGGGCGTGCGGGTTGCCGAAGGGGTTCAGCTGGAGTCGTGCGCGGTCGGTTCAGGCGCTACTGTGGCTCAGTCGCACGAGGGTCAGATTCTCGCCGGCGGCTGATCTGCCGTTTTGACGAAGGGCACGGGGGGTTGACGTCGCGGGGCAGCCTGTGCTAGACTACTAACTACCTCAGTAGTGAAGCACGGATCGAAACGACAGAGACCTATGGATCACGAGCTACTCTCGGGATTGCGGGAGTTCGGCTGGACAGAGTACGAGGCCCGGGCCTATCTGGCGCTGCTGCCTTTGGGTAGGGCGACCGGCTATCGGGTCGCCCAGGTTGCGGGCCTGCCCACCGCCAAAATCTATGAAGTGCTGCGTCGCCTGGAGCGTCGCGGCGCCGTTTTTGCCGTTATTTCGGGAGACGTTCGTCACACGGAGTATGCGGCGGTAGAGCTCGACGAGTTCCTGAGAGGCTTGCGCGCCCGCTCGCAGCGCCATCTCGATGCGGTGGAGGAGGGCCTGCTGCGGCTGCGGCAGGCGCCGGCTGCCGCAGCAGGCGGCATGACGCGCCTGTGCGGGCGTGACGCCGTGCTCGAGCAGGCTGGAAGGATGCTGGATGGGGCGACGCGCGCGGCGCTGGTGGCAGCCTCGCCGGAGTACCGTCTCGCCTTGCGGCCGGCTGTGACGGGCTGCCGCAGGCGCGGTGTCTCCGTCGCGGTTCATGCGGCGGCGCCGGAAGGGCGGTGCATCGCGCTCGTCGTGGACGAAGCCCGACTGCTGCTTGGAAGTGGCGCCGGCGCGTCTATGGAAGCCTGCTGCGGCGAGTGCGCGGGCGCGGCAGCGGCGCTGGCAAGGCTCCTGCCTCGCGGGCGGACCGCGACGGCGACGGGCGCCTTTGAGATGACGCGCGAGCAGTGGCTTGACTTTGAGGAAGAGAAGCAGCGGAAACTGCTCATTGCTGTGGCGGCGGCCGGCGCCGCGCCATGGCACTGAGGAACCCGGTGGCGTCGCGCGCGGCCGGAGGGCGATTCAGGAGCTGTGTGAGAGAGAGAAACCGAAAGGATGGAGTATGACACCCGATAACACCGTGCTCGAGGCGCCTGCGCGGCTGCCGCACGACGTGAAGGACCTGAAGCTGGCTGCAAAGGGCCGGCTGCGGATTGAGTGGGCGGAGATGGAGATGCCGGTTCTGCGGCTGATCAAGGAGCGCTTCGAGCGTGAAAAGCCGCTGCAGGGCATGCGGCTCGCGGCATGCCTGCATGTCACCACCGAAACGGCCAACCTGGCGATCACGCTGAAGGCGGGCGGCGCCGAGGTCTACCTCTGCGCCTCCAATCCGCTCTCGACGCAGGATGATGTCGCCGCCGCGCTCGTCAGCGAGTTCGGCATTGCCACATTTGCGATAAAGGGCGAGGACAACGACACCTACTACCGGCATATCCATGCCGTGCTCGACAGCCATCCGCAGATCACCATGGATGACGGCGCCGATACCGTCGGCGTAATTCACAGTGAGCGCAAGGAGCTGATCGACGGCATTGTGGGTGGCACGGAGGAGACCACGACCGGCGTCATCCGGCTGCGGGCGATGGCCGCGGAAGGCGTGCTGGCCTACCCGATTGTGGCGGTGAACGATGCCGACACCAAACACCTCTTCGACAACCGGTACGGCACCGGCCAGAGCACCGTGGACGGAATCATTCGCGCAACCAACCGGCTGCTTGCAGGCAGCGTCTTCGTGGTCGCCGGCTACGGCTGGTGCGGGCGCGGTGTTGCGCTGCGGGCGCGCGGCCATGGCGCTCACGTGATCGTGACCGAGGTCGATCCGGTTCGCGCGCTGGAGGCCAATATGGATGGCTTCACCGTGATGCCGATGGAGAAGGCTGCGCCGATCGCCGACCAGTTCTGCACCCTCACCGGCGATATCCACGTCCTGCGCGGCGAGCACTTCGCCGAAATGAAGGATGGCGCCATCATCTCGAACTCCGGCCACTTCAACGTGGAGATCGACCTGGAGGCGCTGGCCGGCATGGCAGTCGCACGGCGGCAGGTGCGCGAGTTTGTGGAGGAGTTCACCCTCCCATCCGGCCGGCGGCTCTACGTCCTCGGAGAAGGTCGGCTCATCAACCTCGCCTCGGCAGAGGGGCATCCGGCCTCCGTCATGGATATGTCGTTTGCCAACCAGGCGCTCTGCGCCGAGTATATGGTAAAGAACGCCGCCACGATGACAAAGACGGTCTATCCGGTACCCGAGGCGATCGATAAGGAGATCGCCCGTCTCAAGCTCTCCAGTATGGGCATCCAGATCGACACCCTCACCGCGGAGCAGGTGCAGTACCTGGCATCCTGGAACGTCGGCACCTAGTTCGACGCTCGGACACGCAGCGACATGCGGATCGCCACCTGGAACACGCAGGGCAGCAGGGGCATCGACGGCGTCTGGTCGACGCCGCGGATCGCCTCGGCCCTGCGTCCCCTGGGCGCGGACGCCATCTGCCTGCAGGAGCTGCACCAACGGACGGTGGCGCGTGGCGGCGAAGATCAGCCTGCGCGCATTGCCGAGCTCCTTGGCCGGCACATCACGTTCCAGCCGAACGTCACCTACCTGATCGGCGCCTATGGCGTGGGGATCCTCCTGCGCGAGGCGCCGCTCGAGGTGCGCATGCACGCGCTTCCGGGTCGCGGCGAGCCGCGTGGCGCGCTCGAGGTGCGGATCGGCGCGGGTTTCGGCCGGCGGCGGCTCATCCTCTTCTGCACCCACTGGGGCCTCACCGGCGCGGCAAGGCGGGAGCAGGGCAACGCGCTTGCGGCGATCGTGCAGCAGACCTCCGGCCCCGTGGTCCTCTGCGGCGATTTCAATGAAGAGCCGGACGCGCCCGGCGTCGCCTCGCTGATCGAGCGGTGCGAGCTTCAGGACGTCGGCGGCGCGGCGCTCACCTGGCCCAGCGACCAGCCGGCTGCACGCATCGACCTCGTCCTGATCTCGAAGGGGCTGCGGGCCGGACCGCCGGAACTGTTTGGCGGCCGCGCCTCCGACCATCTCGGGGTCTGCGTGGATGTTTCACGTGAAACGGCCGACGCCGCCGGACGCCTCTAGCCGGCGCGCGAGAGGATATCGAAGAGGCGTTCGAGTTCGCGCTGGTCGAAGTAGTCGATTTCGATACGCCCGCCCTGCCCGGCAGGCAGTATGCGGACCCGCGTATAGAGCTGCGATGAGAGCTGTTCGTTCATGAACTTGATCTCGGGCGAAGGGGCCGGCCGGCTGCGCGGCGCGACCGCTGCCGGGCTGCCGGCTGCGCGCGCAAGCTGCTCGGTTTCCCGGACGGAGAGTCCGCGCCGCACCACCTGCCGGAAGATGCGGGTCTGGGCTGCGTCGCCGGAAGCGCCGAGCAGCGCGCGGGCGTGGCCCTCGCTGATCGTGCGGCCTTCCACCCCGTCCTGGACTTCGATCGGCAGGCTGAGGAGCCGGATCGTATTCGTCACGGCGACCCGGCTTTTGCCCACGCGCCCGGCGATCTGCTCCTGTGTGAGGCCAAACTCGTCGGCGAGCCGAAGATAGGCGCGCGCCGCTTCGATCGGCCCGATATCTTCGCGCTGCACGTTCTCCACGAGGGCGATCTCAAGCATCTCCTGCGGCGTGCAGCTCTTCACCGCAACCGGTACGCGGATAAGCCCGGCCGCCTGAGCCGCGCGGAAGCGGCGCTCACCGGCGACCAGCAGGTATCCGCCCTCCGGCTTCGGGGTGACGAGGAGTGGCTGCAGGATTCCATGCTCCCTGACGCTGGCGGCAAGCTCGGCCAGCGCCTCGGCATTGAACTGGGTTCGTGGCTGCCACGGGTTTGGTTCGATCGCGGTCAGATCGACCTCCTTCAGGCTGCTGCCCTCTTGCGCGGCTTCCGAGATCAGCGCGGCCAGACCCTTACCCAGTGCGCGTGTTGCCATAGCGGTGTATCTCCCGTGCGATTTCGGAATAGGCCCGGGCTCCGGGCGAGGTGCGGTCATAGAGCGCAACCGGCACTCCATGTCCCGGCGCTTCGCTCAGCCGTACGCTTCGGGGCACGGTAGTGGCCGAAACGACGTCGCCGAAGTAGGCGCGAACCTCGGCTGCCACCTGCTGCGCAAGCCTTGTGCGGGAGTCGTACAGTGTGAGCAGCACGAGGCCGACTTTCAGGCTTGGGTTCATGCCCCGCTGCACGAGCTGGATGGTCTGCAGCAGGCGGCTGAGGCCTTCCAGTGCGTAGAATTCGGTCTGCACCGGCAGAATCACTTCGCCGGAGGCGGCGAGTGCGTTCAGTGTGAGAAGTCCGAGGGATGGCGGCGAATCGATCAGGACGGTGTCGTACCGCCCCTCTGCCTCGCGCAGCGCATGGCGCAGGGCGAGTTCGCGTCCCGGCCTCGCGGCCATCTCGATCTCCGCGCCTGCCAGGTCGATGGTTGCGGGCACGATATCCAGCCCCGGCACGCTGGTGGCGCGGATACAGTCGGCCAGCGGCCTGGTCTCCACGAGGAGGTCCCAGCTGCCCGGCGAGCGCTCGACCGGCGCGATGCCAAGGCCCGATGTGGCGTTGGCCTGCGCATCGATGTCGGCAAGCAGCACGCGCTCACCCTCCAGCGCCAGAAATGCTGCGAGGTTGACGGCAGTGGTGGTCTTGCCAACCCCGCCCTTCTGATTGACGACGGCAAAGATGCGCGGCATGGTGGTGACGAAGGAGTTCGGTCCCAAATCTCCAGCTATTATAGAACGCGCGGGAACAATAACGGCTGCGGCGAGGCGCATTCCGCTGCCGCTGACGGAATAGCGAGACAAACGTCTCACAGAATGCCGGGTTTTGAGTTTGTCGGGGCGTGTTGGCCGCTCGCGACTAAAGCTTGGCGCGCAGGCCCGATGCGAAGAGCGTTACGCCGATCGCGAGGTTTGCCGCCACCCAGAGAGGAACGGTAATTGCGGGCGCGTGAGCCGGAAGCAGCAGCGTTCCATGGGCTGCCCGCATCATCAGTGCGGAGGTGGTTCCGGCAGCCGCCCAACCGGCCATACGCCGCTCCGCTCCGTCAAGGGGATGGATGAGCCAGAGCAGACCAAGCGGCGCCAGGGCGCCCTGGGCGAGAAGCGCGGCTGCGGATGCGGCCGGGAGCGCGGCGACGATATCGGGCGCCACGAGCCCGGCGCCGAACGAAAGCACCGCGAGCCATGACGCGGCGCGCGGGCGCGCCAGCCGGGCGTACCCACAGCAGCCGAGCAGAAGAAGGAGCGCAATCGCCAGCCGCAAGGAGCGTCCGCCGCCTTCATCGTGAGCGAGCTGGACCGCGGCGCCGGCATCGAGCAGACCTGCCCCATACCGCTTGCGATCGCCGCGCGGCGCTGCGCTCTTCTCACGAATGGCGCGAATCTCGCCGGGCGAGCTTATCCCCTCGGCCGTCAGCAGCGCGGCCACCGCCGCCACGTGTGGAGAGGCCATCGAGGTGCCCTGGAACCAGTAGTAGCCATCGGACCGAACCCCGTCCGGCCCTCCGACAATGGTGTTCTGCAGGATGCCGCCGGTCTCGCCTTTTTCCCGTGTATCGCCGCCGGGCGCGGCGATCGCCACCTGCTTGCCCCAGGAGCTGTATGCCGCCAATTTGCCCGTGGGACCCACCGATGAGACGGCGATGCAGCCCGGGAATGCCGCCGGATAGCCCACGCCCTCGCGACCGGAGTTTCCAGCCGCGCAGACAATGGTGACACCCTTTCGTTCGGCGTATCTGCAGGCCGATTCCATCACTTTGTCGGGAAACGGACCTCCCAGGCTCATGTTGATGATATTGGCGCCGTGGTCCGCCGCCCACCGGATGCCCTCGGCAATGGCGTCGGAAGTGCCTCCGCCACTCGCGGAGAGTACCTTGATGGGCATGATCGCCGCGTGGAAAGCCAGACCGGCCGCGCCGATTCCGTTATCGGTGCTCTCGGCAATGGTGCCCGCGACGTGCGTGCCGTGGCCATTATCGTCGTATGGGGTGTTGTCGTCGTGCACAAAGTCCCAGCCCGGCACAAACCGGGTGGCGCCGAAATCCTCGGCTCGCCGGCCCTTCGCCGAATCGGCAGAGGCCACGCCGGTGTCGATCACCGCCGCCACGGCGCCTTTGCCGCGCGTTAGCGACCAGGCCTGTTCGGCATGGAGCATACGGAAGTTCCACTGTTCGCTATAGCGGGGATCGTTGGGAGACCATGCCGCATTGCCCGTCGCCGGCGGCGGCGCAGCGGCCTCGTCTTCTCCGAGCATTTCGCCCGGCGGGGCGGCGAAGATGTGCACGCGGTCAGCAGTAACTACCCCCGGCGCATGGCGCAGGCGGGGCAGCAGAAGGGCGGCAGCGCCGGGCGGCACCGTCGCAACGGCGACGCCAAGCTGCTCTCCGCGGGAACCGTCCCACGCCAGTGACGCGCCGGTGAGGCGGGCAATGCCCAGCAGATCGTGCGTCGTTTCACCGTGCCGGAGCTGGACGGCCACGCGGCCCGGCACAATCCAGGCGGAGAGCTTCTCACCCGGCAGAGGTCGCAGGCGCTGCTTATGGCGCAGCGCGGTGGGAAGCACAACTGCAGCCGCCGCAGCCATCCAGACGAGCGTCACCAAACGCCTGGTCCAGAGATAACGGCCGGCCTCGCGCCTCATCGATGATGGCATCTTCTCACCTCGCCTGCGGCCTGCGCCGGACTACTTCTTCTGCGGCAGCCAGTCGCGATGGCGGCTCACAATATACTCATAACGGTCGGTGGTGGCTCCGGTGCGCTCGTCGAACAGCGGCGTGCCGCCGGCGTACGTGGTGCCTTTGGGGTCGCCGTACTCATTCAGCCCGCGCCGGCGGATTTCGTCATCCAGCCGCTTTCGGTCCTCCGGGGATACTTTGCTCACGGTCAGCGCTCCTCTCTGTTCCGCCGGCGATGGCCGGCCCTACGTGGACACCGGTTCGCGGAGCCCTTCCGCCTTAGCCTTCACGGTGATAGCGACCGGCTTAACCGGCTCGGCCTCGATCCAGGAGGCCTCCGGCATGACGGTTTTCGGCAGCGTCGGCAGGTAGTCGGCCGTCTTCATATCATGCTTGCGGATGAGATTATGGCCATACATCCGGAAAAATGCCGAGAGCACATTTCCCTGGAAGATGGGCCTCACCACACGACCCATGCGATAGACGCGCCGCATGGCGTCAAAGGTTTCGCGCTGCAGCTCGTAGGGGCTCATGTTCTTCGGCCAGTAGACGGTATGGTGAGCGTCGTACCGGTTCCAGTCATAGTCAAAGATGCGGCCCTGATCATGCAGCTGCTGAAAGTAGCGCGTGCCGGGCAGCGGCGTGAGGATCATGAACTGAACCGTGCTGATATCGTTCCTGATCGCGAAATCCGCGGTATGCCTCAGTACATCCGGGGTGTCGCCATCTGCGCCGAAGACGAACATTCCGTGGGCGCGGATACCGTACTCCTTGAGGATGCGTATGGCGTCGACGATCTGCTCCACACTCTGCTTCTTGTTGTACTCGTCCAGCGTGGCCTGATTCACCGACTCGAGGCCCAGATAGAGCATGTGGCAGTTCGTGCGGAGCATCAGTTCGAGCAGTTCGCGATCCCGCACGATCTCGGTGGCGCGCACCTGTGCGGTCCACGCGCGAGGCACCACATCCGCGCGGATCATATTCTCCAGCAGCTGCTTGGTGCGCTTGTTGTAGGCATTGAAGTTGTCGTCATAAAAGAAGACGGAGCTGATCCGGTTCAGGTGGAGCTGCTTCATTTCGCTGATGACGCTCTGTGGATCCGCCGGATCGATGGAGCGGTAGCGCATTTTCTGGCTGAACATCTCGATCACCGAGCAGAAGGTGCAGTCGAACGGGCAGCCGCGCGAGGTGACGATGGGCGCCACCTTCATCCGCTCCCGGCCCACGATGGAGGTGAGTTCGGGGAAGGGCAGGCTGTCGATATCCTGGACACTCTTGCTGGCGTCGATTCGCTCGCTGAAGCTGGTGCGGAGCGTGGTGCCGAGCACGCGCTCCGGCGGTTCGCCATCTTCCCAGGCCTGAAGGAGCGGCACGATGAGGTGCTCGGCCTCGCCCTGAATCACGTGATCGCAGACGGGCTGCTGGATACCCCAGCGCGCGCAGAACTCGCCGTCGAAGGGCTCTTCGGGCATGAAGGTGACGTGAACACCGCCGATGGCGACCACCGCCTTCGGATTTCGCTGCTTGACGAGCGCGCCGAGCTTGTAGGCGGCCATCGCGGTTGAGGTCGTTGTGGATATCCCGACAAAGTCGGCAGAGCAGACATCCTCGACATTGACCGGCGCGAGATCCTCACAGTAGATGGTGATATCGGTGTAGCCGGCCCGGCGGAGTATCGCCGCCAGCTGCGGAAGGCCGAGGCGCGGCAGGGCGACACGGCTGTAGACGTGGTAGCCCGGCGCCCGGGGCTCTACCAGTACGATTTTGCTGAATCTCTTCACAAGGAAGTCTCCTGGCTTCTTGTCGCTCCACGGTTGACGACAGGCGTGGGCGGCTTGCAGCAGTCGGTCAGGTTATGCATCGGGCTGCACGGCCCGAAGCTCGGCTGCCGTCGTCTCGGGCAGCGTATCGTTGATAAAGGCGCCGGCGCCGGCCTCCGAGCCGGCCAGGTATTTGAGCTTGCGCGGCGTGCGGTACGGCGGATAGATCTCTACGTGAAACCGGTACCACGGTGTGCTTTCGCCATCCGTGGGACGCTGGTGCATCAGCATGATGTAGGGCATCGAGCGGTTCCAGAGGAGATTGAGCCGCAGGGTGGCCTCCTTGAGGATAGCGGCCAGCGCGGCTCGTTCCGCCGGCGTGAACTCCGTGATGGCGCTTCGCGGCGCCGTGGGGGTGATATGCAGTTCATAGGGATAGCGCGCATAGAACGGCACCACGGCCGCAAAGTGCTCGTTCTGCGTCACAATGCGCCGGCCATCTTCAAGTTCCTGCTTCAGAAGATCGCCGAGCAGATCGCCACCGGTCTGCTGAAAGTAGTCTCGTGCCGACGCCAGCTCGCGGGCAGGCGTGGGTGGCACGAAGGGATAGGCGTAGATCTGCCCGTGCGGATGCTGAAGCGTTACGCCGATCTCTTTTCCCTTGTTCTCGAAGATGTAGACGTACCGGACGCCGGGCCGGTTTCCAAGCTCATGAAACCGGTGCGCCCACACCTCCACCAGCTCCCGGATTCGTGTTACGGGCAGCGTGGCGAACTCGGCGTCGTAGTCCGGCGTGTAGCAGATCACCTCGCAGGCCCCGTCGGCGGGACGCACGGGTGCCAGCACACTGCCGCAGACGGCCGGCTCGGGAGGTGACTCCCGCAGGGAGGGAAAGCGGTTCTCAAACACCACAATCTCGTAATCCGGCGCCGGGATTTCGGTGGGTACGCCTCCGGGCGCCGTTGGCGCTAGCGGGTCGTAATCCTTGGGAGGCAGAAAGGTGCGCTCCTGCCGGTGTGTGGCCGTTATCACCCACTCCTGCAGAAGCGGGTGCCAGCGCAGCTCAGACATCGGGCTCCGCCTGCGGTTCATCGGCAGCCGAGTCGAATGCTGCCCGCTGGGCGGGAGTGGCCGTGGCTGGAAAGTGAAAGTAGATCAGCCGGCGTCCGTCGCATTTCCGCACCGGCTTAACGCGCATCTCGACGGCGCTCGCATCGTCGTGCTCTGTGCGCTGCTCGTCCGCCCTGTCGTGTGCCACCGAGCCTCCCTCGTTCCCCAGCGCGCCGCCGGCCGATCGCGCAGACCACAAACAGAGTACATCAAAACCGCGGCATGGTAACCTGCCGGTTCACGACAGGAGACGGCCGGTGTCCGACGCGGGACACGATCCCGGCGCGGTTTGCGCGAACCGGCGCCGGCGGCTGGCGCCACATTCAGCCGTCCTGGCGTCGAGCCGGCGGGCACTTTGCGAAACCGGTGCTTTGCTCCTCAACGTCGAAAGACGGTAGACTGACCTTGCCGCCGGCCGCCACGCAGCCGCCGCCGGCGAAAGGGCCTCTCGATGCGGTTTTCTATTGCTTTCAGGAACGGTTTCACGGCTCTGGCGGCCAGCACGGTGCTTGCCGCATTCAGCCTCGGGGTACCCGTCGCGGCGGCCGACGGCGGGTTTGCCACGGCGACATGGCGCGACCTTGCGGGTCATAACTACACAGCCGCTGAATGTCGCCGGCATCCCGCCACCGTCTTCTTCTTTATCTCCACGCAGTGCCCGATCAGCAACCTCTACATTCCGCGCATCCGGCAGCTTTCGTCCACGTGGCGTCGCCGGGGCGTGCAGAGCTTTGTCGTCGATTCGAATATCGACGATTCGGCGGCGGCGCTTGGCAAATACGCCCGGCAGCGGCAGATCGCCGCGCCGGTGGTGAAGGATCGCGGTACCCGGCTGGCCGATATGCTGCACGCTTCCGCCACGCCGGAAGCCGTGGTGGTCGACTCCGCGGGTGCGATCCGGTACATCGGACGGATCGATGACAACACCGATCCGGCGCAGGTGAGCCAGCGCTGGCTCTCCGACGCCGTTGGCGACCTGCTGTCGGGAACCGCGGTGCGTGTGACGCGCACCCTGGCGCTCGGATGCGCCATCTTCCATCCTGCCGCCGCCTCGGCGGCCGAGCGTGCCGCGCTGGCTCGTGGCGGAGCCATACCGACCTACTCCGGCCAGGTCGCGCAGATTCTCGACGACAAGTGCGCCCTCTGCCACCGCCCGGGCGAGTCGGCGCCATTTTCACTGACCGACTATGTGGAGGCTCGCACCTGGGCGCAGCAGATCAAGAGTTATACGCAGCAGGACGTGATGCCGCCATGGAAGCCGACTCCGGGCTGGGGCGTGTTCCGGGATGCGCGCGGGCTCACCGATCGGCAGAAGGCGATTCTGGCGCGCTGGGCCGACAGCGGCGCTCCACTTGGTTCAGCCTCTGCCGTTCCGCCACTGCCACACTATCCGTCGCCGACGGCCTGGACGCTCGGCGTGCCTTCGGTAGTGTTGAAGCCATCCGCGCCATACCATCTTGCGGCCGACGGCAAGGATGTGTACCGCAACTTTGTGCTGCCAATGCAATTTCCGCATGACGTCTATCTATCCGGAGTGGCGTTTCAACCGCAGAACCGCGCCGTGGTGCATCACATTCTGCTCTACGTGGATCCCAGCGGCGCCGCTGTGCAGCTGGATGGCCACGGCCGGCAGCCAGGCTACACCGTGGATGGCCTTGGCATCGGGGTTTACGACGCACAGTGGGCCGATGTGTGGGTTCCGGGCAGTTCAGCCCGCATGCTGCCGCCGGGCGTGGCGATCCGGATACCCAAAGGCTCCGTGCTGGTGATGCAGGTTCATTACCACAAAGATGGTCGCCCAGAGACCGATCGGAGCCAGGTGGCGCTCTACCTCAGCCATGGCCCGGTACGGCAGGTGGTTCACGTGGACGCGTTGGGCCAGTTCATGCTCCATCTGCCACCCGGCAACCCGCACGAGGTCGTGAACGCGGAGCAGACTTTGCCGGTTGCCGTACACATCCTCAGCCTCTTCCCGCACATGCACATGCTTGGCAAATCGATGAAGGTATGGGCCACGCTGCCGGGTGGCGCCACCGAACGGCTGATTGCAATCGCCGACTGGGATTTCAACTGGCAGGCCACCTACTATCTTCAGCATGAGGCGGCGCTGCCTGCCGGCACGGTACTGCATATGCAGGCGGTGTTCGACAACACCGCGAACAACCCGAGGCAGCCATCGCACCCTCCGAAGCTGGTTCACTTTGGAGAGCAGACGACCGACGAGATGGATTTCTGCTTCATTGGGCTGACCGTGGATGGCGAGAATGTGGCGCGGAGCGGCATTGCCGCAGCCCCGGGCGCCGGAGCCACCGCCGCTCCTTAGTTGCGCCGTATGTGAGGAGGCAGGCACGCGACCGGCGTCGAATGGTTCGGCATGTTCTCTGGATGCCGCCCGTTTTTTGGTTTGGCCGCAGCTGCGGCTCTACTGGCTGCGTGGTGCGCCGCCTCGGGCTCTTTGCTGCAGCCGGGCGCGCCGCCGGCCGCGCTGCCCGATTCGGACGGCGCTATCGCCACGGTAGAAGCGCATGGCGCGGCGAATGCCGCGGTTTTTGCCGAGGCTTTCGGTCCGGGCGGGCGCGCCTGCGGCACGTGCCACCGCGCCGGCGCCGATTGGTCGATCACGCCGGTGATGGCGTCGGCGGAGTTCCGTGTCGGCTCGACCGTAGATCCTCTGTTCTCTCCCATCGACGGCACCAATGCTCCCACGCTCGATCGGTTCTCCACGGCGGCCCGGCGGGCGGCATCGAGCCTGTTGCTGGAGAAGGGGCTGATCCGGATGCAGCGGTCGATGCCGGCCGGCGCCTCCTTCACGCTTGTCAAGGTCGATGATCCCTGGCGCTACGCCTCCGCGAATGCCCTATCGCTGTACCGGCGCCCGCTGCCGGTGGCGAACCTGGCGTTTGAGACAACCTTGATGTGGGACGGCCGCGAGACCGGGCGAGGCGGCCGCGTGGACCGCCCGGCGCTCGAGCGCCAGGCCCTGGATGCCATGCGGGACCATTCACAGGAATTAACGGCGCCGTCCGGGCACCAGGTGACGGGGATCGTAGGGTTTGAAGAGGGTCTGTTTGCCGCTCAGTCGGCGCTGCGATCAGTCGGAGCGCTGGATGCGGCCGGCGGGCGCGGTGGCCCGGCTCTGCTGGCGGCAATGGCGCATGAAAACTGGCGGCGATCGGCGCCCGGGTTCGATCTCTACGCCGCGTGGCTCAGGCTGCCCGGCAGCGACGCGATTTCAGCGGCGCGGCGCAGCATCGCGCGGGGCGAGGTGATCTTCGATAGCCGCCGGTTTGCCATCCGGGGCGTTGACGGTTACCGTGGACCGTCGCACGGCGCGTGTGCATCGTGCCACGACGCGCCGGATGTGGGCACTTCGCGCGCTGGCCTGCTGATGGATGTCGGCATCTCTTCGGCCGAGCTGCGAACAGCCGACTTGCCGCTCTACACCTTCCTGCGGCGCGGTACGGCGGAGCAGATCACCACCAGCGATCCGGGTAGGGCGCTGGTAACGGGCCGCTGGCGCGATATGAACTGCTTCAAGGTTCCGGGACTGCGGGGGCTGGCCGCCCGTGCCCCCTATTTCCATAACGGCTGCGCGGCGAGCATACCGGATGCTGTAGATTTGCTGGACCGCCGGTTCACGATTGGCCTTACGCCGCGCGATAAGCGCGACCTGTGCGCGTTTCTGTCGGCGCTGTAGAGCGATGCGCTCTGGGTTGGCGCACCGGTTGGTGGCAGGAACGGTATAATGGCGTGCGATTTGACGCTGGGGAGCCCGCGCCGCCGCCAGTTCTTGCCTGTCGCCGCCCGGACGCGACGGCTGCTCTGACGTGCTACAATGGCCGCATAAGCGTCTCGACTACGGAGGTACGCATGCCCGGTCAAGGATCGGAACTGGTTGGTGACCTTGTCAAATGGCTTACCGAAATCAGGAACGTGATTACCAATGGCCACGTAGTGGCTGGCGCCCACCAGTATCTTACTTTGGAATCTGAACTTGCGAAATGTGTCTCGCTGCGTTCCGGCGAACCTACGCTTTTGGGACTCTTGGGGTACGACGTGGCCACCGTGGTCGAACAAGTCCCGATCAAGACCTTCACCGTGACCGGCAGAGCGGATTACGGTCTGTGCCCTACTGCGGGAGCCAAGGAGTTCGCGGCGATCGTCGAGCTCAAGGCGCCCGGCGAAGAACTGGGGCAGCACGCAGGGCAGTTGCTGCGGTACTGCGACGGGGTGGAGGCGCCGTTGGGCTTGCTGTTCAACGGCACGCGAGCACAGCTCTGGGTTAACACCAAGCATACGAAGCTGAGCCGATACAAGGCCGTGTGCGGATCCCCAGTGTTGGAGGCCGACCTGAGCGGCGGCGCTCTCGGCGTGGCAAAGGCGCTGGCCACGTTGGCGCGCGAAACTCTGGAGGACGACCCCGTAGCAACCGCGAGGAAGCTCGCCCAGGCTGCCCAGCGGAGGGGCCCCAGGCTCCAACGCGCGCGGGAGATTGAGGAGCGAGTTAACGCGGTACTGAACCCGAAGCTGTCTACGGAATTGCGGAAGGAACTGATCCCGGTTCTCGCGGGCGTGAAGCCGCTATGGCAAGACTTGAAAGGTGGTTCGCCGTCGGTCAAGGAGCTTGGTAACGTCAGGTTCCGACCGGTCGAGCCGAGCGAGGAAAAGGTGAGTAAGAACAGTCTGGTGCGTGCCAAGGTGGCAGAGGCGTGCGAGTCCTGCGGATATGACGCGGTAAGGAATGCGCGAATCGGAAGCCTACGCATGTCGACGGAGACCGCCGGGCGGGGATACTACCCGGTGCCGAGCGCCAGGAATGTCCCCGCCAACCTGGCAGTGGGTGGAGTTTCCGCCGCTAACGCCGATAAGATTATTGTCGCGCTCGATGAACTTATTCGAAAAGGCGGTCACCCGGACGGCTGACGCGGGTGGCTCGGCAGCGCGCACGCCAGATACCGCGACCTTCGAAATCACTCTGCCTCGTGGTTGCCGGACCGGTTGGGGTTGGCGGCAATCGTACGCGCGGCCGTACCGTTCTTGCCCGCGCCGCCGCCACCGCCGAATCCGCTCATGTGTGTAGCCGACTGCCCTGGCCCATCAGTAGCCCTGACGGAGGCTGTGGACGCCTCGGACGTGGTTGCGCAAGGGCGCGTCGTCGCCGAGCTCGGCGAATATTACTCCCCGCCCCAGTCTCGCGGGCCGCTTGGCGAAGGCACCACGTTTCTTTTTGAAGTCGAACGGGGGTTCAAGGGGGTTCGTGGCCTTGCCTGCGTATTGAAGATTGCTCACGGCGGAGCGGGGTTGCCGTGGGCCGAGAACTTCAGCTCGGGAGTTGGCGCGCGGGACGCGGGGGACCCCGCGCCGGTCGTTGGCCGCAGGTACATCGTGTTCCTGAGGTCGTTCGCTCTGATCGCGGCAAGATCGATCGCATTGGGGTACATACCAGCAAGCGATCACGCCGGACATTGGGGCATCGGCGGCTACGCGGATGAGTACCGGTCGCTGAGCCCGGCCGGAGCCTCCTTGAAATCGATCTCACGAGTAGGAATGCCGCGGGCATGCTGCTCGGCTCGCCCGAGGCGCGGCGGCTGGAGCCATGGCGCCAGGTTATTACGAAACCCTTAACCACCGAAGTCGCCGAAATCCGCCAGGCAGTGGCTGCCGCCGCTGCTCAAACAGCGCCAGCCGCCCGTGAGGTGTCGGTTCAGCGGCGAACGCACAAATGAGGCGTGTCTCCGGCCGGCTACACACACGGTCGCAATTCCGGAATCTGGAACTGATTTGACCGATCCGATGGATCCGACCGATATTGTCTCGCTGTGGTTACCCGCATGTGTGAGACACAGAAAGCGATACTCTCTTGCGTCTCAGGTTATTTGCAGCCGGATAGCTCCTGTTAATTGCTTGAGTATTCCTTCTCTGAACGCGCAGGAGAAAAGGATATTCGCGTCCAGGAAAACCCGAATCATCCGGCTGGTTTACGGTGAGGAATCCTGTCCGGATCGAGGCCCATCGCCAGGACCTCCTGACGGGCCGCTTCGTAGTCTTTGGCATCCGTCGCGGTTGAAAGCAAGAACTCGGCAGAGCGTTGGTCGCTGTAAAGTTCAACAGCGGTCGCAACGGCGGGCCGGAGCAAGATGCCATCCTCGCGCTCCTCAGCTATCACGAGAGAGCCATCGGCCAGACCAAAGCGCTTACGCATTGCAGCGGGAATGGTGAGGACGCCACGCTTCCCGATCTTGCTGGTCTCTGTGTGCGGTCGATTCATGTCCCATACTCCTGATATTCAGTATTACTGAGATTCCGGCATATCTCGGCCAAGTCTGCAAGAGGATCCTTTGGGTGGGAAGCCCTTCACTGTTTCAAGGGGCAGGAGCAGCCTTTGCGGCATCGAACCGGCGCACGGTTGATCACGGTTGTCAGGGGCATTGCGCTCGCTCCTTGATCGGTGGTTCCTGGCGCATACAACCGGGCGTCATAATCGGGCGGCGAATCCCGATGCCCGATCTGCTGCAGCAAAAACTCTCTGCGCTTCCGGCGCGCCCGGGCTGCTACCTGCTCAAAGGCGCGTCCGGCGCGATCCTTTACTTTGGTAAGGCCGTCAGCCTGCGCAGCCGGGTACGATCGTACTTTCGGGTTGGCGCGCGACACACGCCACGAACGTCGCGGTTGGTGGCGCACGTCACCGACTTTGAGGTGATTGTCACCAGCAGCGAACCTGAAGCGCTGGTGCTGGAGTGCACGCTGATCAAGCGGCACCAGCCGCGCTACAACATCCGCCTGCGCGATGACAAACCGTATCCCTACCTGTGCCTGACGGTGACCGAGCCGTTTCCGCGACTGATCTTTGTGCGGAGAGCGCGTCAGGATGGAAACCGGTACTACGGGCCTTTTCCGAGCAGCAAGGCGGTGCACCCCACGCAGGATGTCTTTAAAGTGGCGGCAGCGGTGGCCACTTCGGGACGGACCTGGTGGTATCCCGTACACCTCCGTACCGTCAACGTGGTTCGTGCGTACGGCTCCGGCGTGGCCGCTGGCGGGCGCTGCCGGCTGGGGCGGCGGCATGCGGGCCGGACGTACTTCCGGGCGGAGGCGCACTAAAGCGCATCGGCTTTCCGTTAAGCGTAATATCCTGCTTGAGCATTGTGCTATGCTCCAACATCCATCCGTTCCGGGTATGGGCCCACGTGTCGCGGTTGCGATTGTGGATGGCCACTTTGCCGGAGGGGCCGTGGCCCGGCAACATGGTGGCGGTAAACCGTTGGTCCATCACGACCGTGGCCGTATTCCCGTGCAAGATAAACGCGGCAATTGTGGTTACGGAGTGCGGGCTCTTCACGCTCTTCATCCCGCCTTCAAAGTGCTTCTGCACCTGTGCCCGTGTGCTCACCTGGCCGCCTGGCAGCGTTACCGAGTATGCAGGCGCGCGGTGCCACATTACGCCTTTTATGTTGCGCGCTGCCATCGCCGCGTTTTGCGCGTTGTAGATCAGCTGGATGGCGGCCTTGGCCGTGCGTACCCGTCCGGGCGGCGCCGCCAGGCTTGGTCCCCCGCCCACCGCCACGCCAAACGATAGAAGTGCCAATATCGCATGTCGTCTCATTTCGAAATCCTCCAGTTGTCTGCAGCCACAGTCAATTAGCGGTCCAGTTATCTGCTAACCATACCCGCTCGCTCAGCAGGAGCGCGTTTGCCAGCCGCTTGGGCGCTGCTCCTGAAACCAGTTCGGATAGGGCCGGGCGCTGGTGCAGAGCAACTCGAGAATCCACCCGCACGGAACGCACCGGCGGAAGGCGATCTCGTACTGCGACGCCTCTCTGCGGGTGTTCACTGCGGATACGCAGCCAGGGGCCCACGAATGGGTGCTGGACCACCGCCAATCGGCCGTAGAGGCCCTGCGCGTGATGAGCACCGGGTTGCGGTTTCCGTTTCACGTACGCCTTGCCGCGGGAATCGGCCGCTTGGTCCGCAGCGCCACGAAAAGGAAAACGGGTTAAAGGGCAAGGTCAATGTTCGCCTTCCCTGGCGACTGTGGGTGGATCGGGTTGCTCCGACCACCTCTGTCTCACTGCGGTTAGCCCATAGATGAGACACAAAGAGTAACAGGTGTGTCCGTTCTGGGTTGTCTGGGCATTGCGCTCGCTGCGTGGTCGGTGGTTCCTGGCGCGTACAACCGGGTGTCATAATAACGCGACGAATCCCGATGCCCGATCTGCTGCAGCAAAAACTCTCTGCGCTTCCGGCGCGCCCGGGCTGCTACCTGTTCAAAGGCGCGTCCGGCGCGATCCTTTACGTTGGTAAGGCCGTCAGCCTGCGCAGCCGGGTACGGTCGTACTTTCGGGTTGGCGCGCGACACACGCCACGAACGTCGCGGTTGGTGGCGCACATCACCGATTTTGAGGTGATTGTCACCAGCAGCGAACTTGAAGCGCTGGTGCTGGAGTGCACGCTGATCAAGCGGCACCAGCCGCGCTACAACATCCGCCTGCGCGATGACAAGCAGTATCCCTACCTGTGCCTGACGGTGACCGAGCCGTTTCCGCGACTGATCTTTGTGCGGAGAGCGCGTCAGGATGGAAACCGGTACTACGGGCCTTTTCCGAGCAGCAAGGCGGTGCACGCCACGCAGGATGTGGTGAAGCGGCTCTTTCCGCTGGTCGCCTGCGGCAAGAAGTTTGATGGCACGCCGGTGCAGAAACCGTGTCTCTACTACCACCTGCACCAGTGCCTCGCGCCGTGCGCCGGGCTGGCCGATGCCGCCGAGTACGCTGCCGCGGTGCGCGACGTGGATGAGTTCCTGAGTGGTCGCGAGGAAGGCGTGGTGCGCGAACTGCGCGCGCAGATGGAGCAGGCTGCCGCCAACGAAGAGTTTGAGCTGGCGGCCCGGCTGCGCGACCGGGTTCTGGGTGTTGAGGAGGTGCTGAAGCGCCAGAAAGTGCTGACCTCCGAGGTGATCGATCAGGACGTGATCGCACTCGTCGAGGATCCTGCCGGCAGTACCGGCGCCTGCGTCCAGATGTTCTTCATACGCGGCGGCAAGCTGCTGGGCCAGAGCCACTTTCTGCTGGACGGCGCCGGCGACGACACCCAACCCGAGCTGGTTCAGGAGTTTGTGAAGCAGTACTACGAGAAGGCAGCGTATGTGCCGCAGGAGATCCTGCTGCCGTGCGAGATGGAAGAGCACACTATCATCGAATCGTGGCTGCGGCAAAAGCGCGGGCGCAAGGTAGAGTTGTGCGTCCCCGTGCGTGGTGACAAGAAGCGGCTGGTGGAGATGGCTGCGGAGAATGCAGGGCAGGCGCTGGATCAACTTCGCGCCGAACGCGAGGCACGGTTTCGCAGTACCGCGGGCGCGCTGGAGGAGCTCGGCGCGGCGCTGGGACTCTCCGGCGCGCCGCAGCGCATCGAGTGTTACGACATCTCGAATACGCAGGGCCGGAACCCGGTGGCCTCGATGGTGGTGTGCGAAGCCGGCGAGATGGCCAAATCGGAGTACCGCCGCTTCCGCATCCGCGAGCACGACGAGAGCCCGGACGACTTTGCGATGATGGGTGAAGTAATCGCCCGGCGGCTCAACGAGTCGAAAACCGGCAACGCCAAATTCGCCCGGCTGCCCGATCTGCTGATTGTGGACGGGGGCCGCGGGCAGGTGAGCAGCGCGCTTCTGGCTATGGAGGAGACCGGCATCTCCACGCCTCTGGCCGGGCTGGCCAAGCAGCATGAGCACCTCTACCTGGCGCACAGCGCGGCGCCTGTGATCCTGGGCCGGTCCTCACAGGCGCTATTCCTGGTGCAGCGCATTCGCGACGAGGCGCACCGCTTCGCCAACACCTATCAGGCGAACCTGCGCAGCAAGCGGCAAACCCGCTCGGTGCTGGACGAGATTCCCGGCATCGGTCCCAAGCGGCGCCGCGGTCTCCATGTCCATTTCGGCAGCCTCAGGCGAATGCGGGAGGCGTCGCTGGCCGAACTTGCCGCCGTGCCGGGCATGAGCCTGAAGATTGCCGAGGTGGTCTACGACTACCTGCATGGCGACCCGGTTGCCGGAACGTAGCTCGCTTGCGGGGTCCTCGTTTGCGGGCGCCTCGGCATATCGCCAAGCCGTGCGCAACTCTGTGCCAGGCAAGCGAGCGGAGAGAACACGCGCCTGCTCATTCACATCGATCGGCAAACGGCTCGCGCGCTAGCCGTGGCGATCCGGCTGACACATTGCTGGACAGATGCGTTGACACGCTGCGGACCGGTCTAGGGTATAGCGTTAGCGAAGGATGGCGAGTTTACGAGAGGGATTGTGTGCGCAGGCTGCCAAGTCTGGAGTGAATCCGTGGACAACACGCGCGCCTATCTGCGGACGCACCCGCATTTGACGTTCGAGATCGACCTGGCCCACGCCCGGTGGGATCTTTGGGAGTTGCTCGGCGAAGTAAAGGCGAAATGTGAGCAGTTGGCAACCGTACTCCTTCCGCCCGAAGATGCGAGGGTACTGAACCGGATCTACCTGGCAAAAGGTGTGCTCGCCACCACAGCTATAGAAGGTAACACACTTACCGAGGAGGAGGTGTCGGCACGGCTTGAGGGCACCATCCCGCGAGTAGTTCGGTATTGAAGTTGACAAAATCGTACGGGCGTGCAATGGGCTTCTGAAGGACGTTGATACGCCCGGGTTCGGTCTGATGACGACGTTACGCATCTTTCAGTTCAACATCGACGCCCTTTTGGATCTTGAGCTGGCGGATGGGGTAAGACCGGGCGAAATATCGACGCATGAAGTGGCAGTGGCTGGTTACTCCGGGGCGCCACGACGCTGTTGCCCATTTCTGTTAAAGCAAATGTGCGATTGGCTTAATGCGCCGGAATTCATGCCGTCGGATCGAAACCGGGTGCTGCTCGGCGTTGTTCGTGCAGTACTGGCGCACCTCTATCTGGTCTGGATTCACCCATTCGGTGACGGAAATGGCCGGACGGCTCGCCTGCTTGAGGTGCAGGTTCTGCTGGCTGCAGGCGTTCCGATGCCGGCCGCGCAATTGCTAAGCAACCATTATAACAAAACCCGCTCGCAGTACTACCGGGAACTGTCCAGGTCGAGCCGCGAGGGCCCGTTGCCCTTTCTCCTGTACGCCGCCCGGGGCTTCGTAGATGGTCTTGACGAGCAGCTGGCCATGGTCTGGCGATGGCAGCTCGTGCGATCGTGGCGGGACTACGTCTATTCACAGTTCCGGAACCGCCGGTCCGCGGCGAACGACCGGCGCCGCGATCTGCTGCTCGTACTCGCGCGCAAGGAGGGCCCCAACTTCGTTGCCTTGACGGCCATTCAAGAGTTGACGCCGCGCCTCGCGCAGCTCTATGCGACCGTTGGTCCGAGGACGCTCTCGCGAGACGTCGCGGCGATGTGCCGTGAGCAACTGTTGGTGCCTTCGGCAACCGGATACGGTGCGAACCTTGATATTCTGCGGTCGTGGCAGGCGCGAAGGCGGACGCAGGACGCTGCGGAAACAGAGCCGGCCGCCGGAAACGTTTGAGGCGTAATCGGCCGTTCACCATGGCCGCCCTGAGCGGGCCGAGGCCGCGCAGCGGTTAACTCGGCTCTGCGTGACGGTCTCTTGGGGCCAAGCGAGAGGCGGGACCGACGTGTCTGACGAAACGAGACTGACCGCACGAGCGAGGCAGGATCGCCAGGGACGCGGTGCAGCGATTAGCGTGGTACGGTCGAACCGCGCCTGGTTATATGCATGCGTTGAAGATGGCAGCACCACGGCGAAGCGTCACCGGACCGTTCCGCGGGCCAGCGGCAGTGTCGCCTCGGACGAAACGTTGCCTGCGGAAACCGCGACGTGGATACAGGTCAGCCTCGGCCGCTGCTGAGGTCGGGCGGCACGGCTTCGCGCAACTTTTAGCCTGTCGGAAGGGCGCCACTCGGCCGGCCCCGCACCCGCCCCCAGTCGTCAAGCTTCGGGTAGACTACTGAAACCTAGTGAACCTTTTAAGGCGATGGAGACCGCCGGGGCCTGTGCCTGAACCGCTCATGTTGAGCTGATGGCTCCTGGAGGCTGTTCCGCGGGAACGCGCTTCCGGGGGCCGTTTTGCTGCCGGAGACGTTCTCGCGATTATCCGCAGAAACCGCACATGCAGCACCCATCCCATAGCAGGCGATCCGCCGCAGCGGCGTATGATTCCGATCGTCATGCGCTGTATCACGCATTTCTCGCTCTGGTGGGCGAACCCGGATGCAGCGTGTGCGCGCGTGTTGATGCCGCCTCGTCGGGCCGGCTAAGACAGTTGTTTGCCGAGGAGGTCTGCGATACCGCCGTGCGCACTGCCCTGCGATCATCCTGGGGGTTTTGCGCCCGCCATGCGCAAAGGGCCTCAGATTTGGGCGCTGCACTCGGCGTGGCGCTGATCTACCAGGATATCGCTGCGGCGATACAGCGCCAGCTCGCTATTCGCCGGACGGCGCACCGTTTGCGTGTCGAGCCATGTACCGAGTGCCTTGCCGAGGATGCCGACACTGTTCGACTCTGCGCCGGTTTAGGCGCGGCGCTGGCGGATGAGGCCCTCCGCGAGCGGTATGCTCTCGGCGGCGGACTATGCGGTCGGCACCTCGCCGCCGTCTTCAATGCCGCCGCAGAACCGGCGCGTTCATTTCTGTCGGTGGATGAGTCGGCGCGATTGAGCCGACTCGAGGCCGAGTTGGGCGAATACGTGCGCAAATGCGATTTCAACCACAGCTCGGAGCCCATGGGTCCCGAGCGGAGTGCCTGGCGGCGCGCGCTGGCCAAAATCTCCGGCGCATCGCTGCCGGCGTCCTAGCGCGGCGATGTCGCCGGCCGGCGCGGCCATAAGGAGGGGACTGTGCGGCTGCTGGTAATTGCCGACATCCATGCGAACTACGAAGCGCTGAAGGCGGTGGAATCCGCTGCCGGCAGCGTGGACGCCACGCTCTTCCTGGGTGGGGCGGCGCTCTTCGGCGCGTCGGTGTCGGAGTGTGTGAATTGGCTGCGCAACAGCGCTACGTGGGCCGTGGCGGGTGAGGATGATCTGGCCGTGGCGCTCTCGCGGGTAGGTCCAGCCGCTGACGAGCCGACTGCCTGGCGGGATGCCACGAGCGCGCTTCACCGAAACCAGCTGGATGCAGACGACCTTACCTGGCTGGCAGGCCTGGCGCCCAGGCTGAGCTTCTATTTCGATATGCGCTCGATGCTGGCAGTGCATCGCGTCGGCACTCCGGCGGTCGCCGCAGATCCGGACGCCAGGCTTTCGGCGCTGCGGGAGTTGACGGCCAGCTCCGGCGCGGATTGCCTTTTCACCGCCGGCGACCGCGCGCCGTGGGTGCTGGAAGAGCAGGGCTTTACCGCGGCCTCTCCGGGCAGCGTTGGCCTGCCTGGCGACGGCGATCCGCGCGCATCCTTCCTTATCTGGGAGGGTGGGACGCTACAGATTCACCGCGTGGAGTACGACGTGGAAAAGGCCGTCCGCGACGTGCTGCTGATGCCCCTACCGCTGGAGGTGGCGAAGCAGATCAAGCACAGGCTCCTTACCGGTCACGCTTACCGCCAGGGTGAGACCGGGTGAAGCTGCCGAGCCCGCACGCCCGCAGCATCGCCGCCACGCTTGGCGCCGCGGAGGAGACGCTGCGCCGGATGGCCGGCGCCGGCGTTGATGGGCGCAGCCCGGCCGGCGCTCCGCTGGCGCCACTTTGCCGTCAGGATTCCGAGGCGCTTCTGGCCCGGCTGGATGATCTGCGTCGGGCCATGCAGGCGTTTCGCACCATCGCCGGCGGTGCGCCTCTGACTGCCGGAGCTCCACAGCGCTCACAAACAGTCGGTTGGCTGGCCATGCTTCAGCGGCAGCTGGAGGACGAGATGCTGTGCGAGCTGGATGCGGATTGGCTGCAGGGCCGGTACGGGGCGATGCCGGAGGAGTCGGCCCGCGAACTCCGCGAGCGATGTACGGCGCTGCGCGAAAGCGTTCGCCGTTTGGGCGGCATGATTGAAGCGCTTCGTGGAGGAGAGGCGGAGTGAAGTACCTCGCGATTGGCTTCGGAGGGTTTGTTGGCGCTAACGCGCGCTACGTGGTTGGTGGGTGGATTTCGGACCGCTGGGGGCACGAGTTTCCCTGGGGCACACTGGTGATCAACGTGACGGGGAGCTTTATCCTGGGCTTTTTCAGCACGCTGGCACTGCGTTATGCGTGGAGCGCGCAGTGGCGCAATCTGGTCGCTGTCGGCTTCGTAGGCGCGTACACCACCTTCTCAACATTCGAGTACGAAACGTTTCAGCTGGCGCAAAACGGAGCGATACTGCGCGCGGCCGCCAACGCCATGGGCAGTTTGGCGGCTGGCTTCTTCGCGGCGTGGCTCGGCGTGCGGTTTGCGGGCATGCTTCTGGGGCGGTAGGTGAACGCGGTAATCAGCCGACGGCCAATTGCCTATGGACCGGCCCCTGCGTTATCATATGAAACTCTGACTTCGTTCGAGGGTTTATGCTTGATCCGAGAGAGATTTTTTCGCTCAGAGACTTCCCAGGACACGATAGAGACCGGGTTGGAGGGTTGACTGAAACCGACAAACCGATTGATCTCAGGGTTAAGGGGGGAGCTTGCTCTGGTGCGCCAAAGGAAGCCGATCTATCCAGAGGGATGCTCGAAAGCATCGACATGGACAGCTATCGGACGGAGGCCAGAACGACAATAGCTATCGGTCTTGCCGACGAAGACAAAGAGATCGAACCCGTGCCGACGGGTGGCGGCAGAAAGATTCCCGAACCGGAGTTAGACCGGCTCAGCAACATTCTCCGCTCGTTCAACGAGCAGTTTGGCAATATCGACTGGAAAGACGTTGATAAGATTCGAGACGTAATCGCCGAGGAGATTCCGGCCAAAGTGGCAGCGGATTCCGCCTACCAAAACGCGATGAAGAATTCCGACAAGGAGAACGCGAGAATCGAACATGACAAAGCACTACAGCGGGCAATCGTCGAACTTCTTTCCGATCACACCGAGCTCTTTAAGCAGTTTTCCGACAACCCCAGCTTCAAGAGGTGGCTGGGTGACACGATCTTTGGAGCGACTTACCATCAGTCTGGCGCAGCGCCTCCTCATGACTAACCGCTTACCGCTCGAATGTGGCGAAGCAACTCAGAGCCTGCGAATAGCCGAGTCATCGACATGAGTCAGATCATCATCACCCCGCGGGCGTCACAGCATGCAACCGAATTTACTTGGGCGCTAGCCGATGTGCCCGCACTTGCTGGGATCGTGGCCGATATCGCTTTAGGGCAAGTCGAGCACGCCGAACGCATCCTTCACGCATCGTCGATCGCTAGCGACGATCCACCGACCGATCAGAACATTGGTGAGGCCATCGCCATTATCAAAGGGATGCCTGTCGAGCACCGAGATGGCTGGATGTTTCAAGTTATTTCGTGGGTCGCTTGGTATGTAGAGGGTGAAATGACGCTGATACGAGCACCGCTGCCAACGGCGACTCGACAAGGGTTCGATGGTGTGTCCGTCTCGTTGGCCGCAGATGACTCCGTCATAGAATCCGTGACGGTTTCCGAGGACAAGGCGACGCTCAATCCTCGTGATGTTGTACGGGACGACGTTCTGCCAGAGTTTGAGCGCCTCGCAAAAGGCCAGCGCGAGTCTCAGCTTCGGGCGGAGCTTGTTGCTCTCATCAAAGCTGGTGGATTTCAACCCACCACGATTCTTAAGCAAGGCGACTGGCGAAATAGGAAGAGGTTCAGAGCTTCCCTATGCACCTCGCAAAATAGAATTCCGCCAACAATAGAGCTCTATGAAGGCTTTGCATCATCAGCGCCGGGAGATCCCCTAACAAGGAGAGGGCACCGGCTCGTTCTTGAAGATATGAGAGGATTCTTCCAGGAACTCGCCACACGGGTTATGGCATGCCTTGAGGCACTTAAGCAGAGCCCCGATGTTTGACATACGCACACGTGATGTCATAAGGCGCGCGCCACCGGTTGAAGGCTTTAATGTCGCTGATCTGCCAGAACTCTTATCGCACGCTTACTTGCTGATTTCCAGTATTCGCCTGCGCAGCGTGCCGACGGCGGACTACGACCAGCCCACAAGAGAATCGATTGACCAGCTAAGAGACATCGCGACACGCCTTAGCGTGTACGCATCCCTTGCGCAAGAGGACATTTCGAGGACTGCGGCGCTGTATGTAGCTGCGACAAGCTTCCAATTGCTGTCTAAGGTGCCGAATGAGGATGATGGCGGAGAATTGACCACACTCACCGTACCTGACTCGATTTCGGCAACGCTTCTTTTTCTCGCGGCTGGATATCCGGCTGATGCTGCGGAAATGGCGCAAGGCATCGCTACGGACAACTCAAATTCGCCCAGGAGCGTGATTTCGCGCGATTTATTGAATCTAGCCACCGGTCGGCTAATGGCCATAGGCGACGAAGTTTTTCAGCTCGACGAAACACTTGATCTTCTGCAACGCGCAGAGAATCAGCTATGGGAGCAATTGCATCGGTCGTGTCAGTGGTTGGCCTTAGCTTGCCTCGGTGAACAGGAACTGCCAGGAGCAATTGCAAATGCTCAGCAAGGGACGGCTTTCGTCGAGGCAAACTCAATCCACTCCATAAGGTCAAGCTCGCCGGAAGCACATCCAACGTTGAAGATGGTTTCTGCGTTTCCTGCACCGCTAAAAGTGGCATCCTTGCTCCGCATAGCTATAGAGCAGTTAGGATCTTCTGCAAGCGTCGGCGTTCCTCCGCCAAAGGGCAGTCCGCCGGAGGATTGGAAGAGCTTTGCCAAGAACCGAGCCCGCACTCGACCATTCTTGTGGTCGAATCACATTGAAGCAGTCCGGGCCAATCTGCTTGATGAGGGCATTTCGGGTGTCATTACTTTCCCGACCGGCGCTGGAAAATCCGCCATCGCGCAACTCAAGGTAGTCGCAACCCTCCTCGCGGGTAAGCGCGTCATCTATCTCGTCCCAACCCTGGCATTAGCATCTCAAGTCGAACGCGTGATGTCGGATCTCAAGGAGGAGTTACACATTGACGTGTCGGCTGACTTCTATGAGGATCAGATCTTCAGCGAGTTTCCAATGACCCCTTCGGGCCACGTGCTTGTAATGACTCCGGAACGTTGCCTCTTCTGGGTGGGCCTGAATCGGAGGGACTTTGAGGACGTGGGACTCATCGTGTTCGATGAGTGTCATTTACTTCACGCGCAGCCGGATCCTGATTTCGATCCGCGAAGCATGGACGCAATGCTCTGCCTTCTGAATCTACTGTCGATTTCACAGTCTTCGGATGTGCTTTTGATGTCGGCAATGGTCAGCAATTCAGATGAATTGGCAGCCTGGCTCGAAACGAAATTCAACAAAAAGACCATTGTCTGCAAAGACGCATGGAAGCCTACCAGGCAAGCGCGCGGGAGCATCGTTTTTGCACAGAATGAACTTGAACAACTACGATCCGACGTCACTAATCGGAAGACGTTGGGGAGGAACATTGCGCAAAGAGACTTGGTGGCTCAGCCAAGCGGCCTATTCTCGCTAGAGCAAGTTTGGGATAGACATGGTCGATACCAGCTCATTCCAATCATGGAAGGGGGCCTCCAGCTTCAGGGCGCATACGGCACGGATAGATTCGGGTTGACTGGACCTAGTTTGAGCCTGAACTCCGCTGATGCTGCGCGCGAAATCGCAATGACTGCTGCCGCCAGCGGTTTAAAAACCATTGTCTTCTTCCACAACTCCAGCTCCGTGCCGGCAGCCGTTAGGAAGATGTACAAACACAGAAGCGACCTTGTATCGTTTACGGATCGTGAGACCCGACTGATCGAGGCTGCCGCTATAGAACTTGGCGGTGACGCGCATGTATTCAAACCTCTTGGAATATCCGGCGGGCACTTCGGCTCGCTGCTACCTCTTGAGAGGGAGCTCGTCGAATCATGCTTCAAAAGGGAGGACGGAATACAAGTCTTGTTCTCAACCAATACCTTGGCCCAGGGTATGAATCTCCCCGCAGACCTTGTTGTCATCGCTCGGACAAGTGGTCGAACTGCTGAAGGCTCTGTCCGCGCGATCTCAGCCCACGAGTTACTAAACGCCGCTGGCCGGGCAGGTAGGGCTGGATTTGCGTCGTTTGGATTCGTCATCGTGATTCCCGATGATATTGTCCCCTTTAGCGGCGGCTCCCTATCTGGCAAAGTCATCAATGAACTGATCGACGGCGTACTGTCCCAAGACGATCGCTGTTTAACAGTTCAAGATCCATACGAGAATCTCCTTGACCGTGTTACGCTGGCCCAGGGTTTGGACGATGATCAACTCGACTCGATTCTTATTCGAACTCCTTCGTTCCAACCGCAGGGTGGCTCCCTGACAATCGCTGACAGTCTGCAAAAGACCTTGGCCGCGTATCATGCCCAAGCGGCCGGCCAGATGAATGAGTTTCAATCCAAGGTTCAGTTGGCCGTCAATCGGCGCACTGGGCTCCTGCCGGCAGACACGCCACCGGACTGGCTTGCAGCGTGCCGAGCGGCAGGGCTTCGGCCCGCAACGCTCAAGCACCTCGGGGACTTGCTGGTCGAGAGAGGTGCGAGCACCCACTTCGGTGTCATGGAATGGTACGCCTTAGCCCGCAACTGGCTAGATGGATTTCCTAAACTTCGTTCGCAACTCCGCCTGACTTGGGTCGGAAGGAGCAACACCGAATCCAGCGCCGTCAGCGCATGGATCAATGGATCTCCTTTTGTCGAGATTCAGAATCTGCTTGAGCCTAACAAGAAACCCAATGGCCTGAAGGATGCTAGGAATTTCGCGAGGAATACGATTCGAGAAGTTTCGTATCTTGTTGGCCTTGTAGGTCAGCTCTTACTCTGCGTCGATCTGGGTAACAAAGACCAAATTGCATCGTCTGCCTCCCGTTCCGCGGCGCTATTACGTGACGGTTTTGACAGCATTGATAAGTTGATACTCTTTCAGACGAAGCGCGGAGATCTTTGGACAAGAGTTCGGACTCATATGGAGTGCGAGTCGTGGCTACAATATGTGCAACCGCCTTCCGAGTCACCGGAATCAGCAGAGGGGGCAAGGAGGCGCGTGCATGAAGGAATCAATAAGTTCGTGGAGATACATAAACCCTAATCACTTTGTCACGTCCGGCTAGCGTCGCCCCAGCTTCCGCAATCCCGTCGGGCAGCTTCGCTCTGCTCCAGTGCAGTGATGCAGCGCCCGGTTAGAGGACTCTCCGACCGCTCGATGCGGGCCGGTCGCGCCCCTTGATTGCCCTCCGTCCAGGTCGGAAGCGCTCCGACGCCGGGCGCGTGATTCATGCCGGTCACCAAATTGTCCCTCCACCTCGCTGCGGGACGGCTGGTGCTGGGCGCTTCTCGACTCGGCACCCACCAATCCGCGCTTCGGATTCCACCAGCAGCTGCGCTCAGCTTACGTGCGCGAAAGGCCGCTAGCACGCGATCGCGGAGTCGCGACCGGACAACACACGCTCGATAAGACGCAAGTAAGCGCCGGCGATTTGGCTATCACAAAGGTCGTTGGCACGCTGACGTTCAAGGTTGGCACGCAGCGCAATCAGTTCCGCTTCAGACGCGCGAAGCAACTCAGGCACGGTGAGTAGTGGCATCAAAGCCTGCATCGTTTCTGACCGCGCACATCGCGGCCTTCCGGCGACGCCGAAGGGTTAATCGGGGTCGGTCTTCATCGCTTGCCAGGGTAATCGAGAGAGCGTGGGCCTGCACGTGCGGCTCAAAGCGACCTAAGCAACGCCCGCCGTGAGAACGCGGCATGCTTCTGGGGCGGTAGGTGAACGCGGTAATCAGCCGCCGGCCGCGGCTTCCATCTTGTTCAGCTTGCGTACTGCTGCCTCGATCTCCTGTTCGGCGATCGACTCCGGCAGACCGACCAGCCGCTCGCCGTCGTCGAACTTCCAGTCCGTGCCGGTGGCGTCACCTTCCGATTGCGGGGCAAAGGTCATGCCATGTTCCAACAGAATCTGGCCGCGCCACGGCTCCGCGAGACCGTATTCATCGAACTCCGACTCCTTCCGCCGCACGCCGTTAGACACAGACAGGTAGTACCCACGCTGCAACGCCTCAGGACTCGGCCGCCCATGGGCGCGGAGGAACAATATGTAGCGCGCGCCCGGGACGAGCATCGGCTGGCCGAGGTCGCGGAATCCGATGCATCGCGATCTGCCGCTGCGGCAGGGAAGGTCACCACCGTCCACCGAGACCTTGATGATGCCTGGCGCGCCCGGGCCCGGGTTGGAGAGATACCTCTCCACGGCCACTAGAAACACGGTAACCATCAGCGGCCCGTCGTCCGGCGGCATGAGCTGCTCCCGCAAGACTGCGACCACCCTTGCGCGCACGATGACCGACTCCTCCTCCACCATCTCATCAAGACTGCGCGGTGGGGCGGCCCCATAGCCCTCGCCAACGCTCGCCGACGGACCGTGGGCGGCCTTGCCAAAGCCAGTAGGCTCGAGAAACGGCCGGGCCGATTTGACGAGAGCGGCGATCGTTCCATCGTCACGGACCGGATCCGATATCTGGCTGCCGTTGACGAAGCGCATCGTCATGCCTGTCAATTTGCGGTGAACCGCACTTACGAATCGGACGGTGCCTGCCCTGGCGTTCCAATGCAGCTCCTGCGTGGTTCCGTTTCCCGCAAGCCAGATATCGTCACCGGCAGCCGGAGCGGCAGCTACATCACGCGTTGGTTTCGCAGTGGCCGCCAGGGCGTTGATGCGGCCGGAGAATGGCAAGACTGCCGTGACTCCGGCATAGGTCCGGACGCCGTTGACAACGTGAAAGACGACGGCATACCGCCAGGGCGCAGTGGCCCCTGGTGGTGACGGGTGAGCTGCGGAAAGCAGAATGGCCGCCGCCGCGAAGAACGCCGTGGTGTGAACTGTTTGCTTCATTGGGTTAGCGTCCTTTCCGCACGGCGGCGTGGCGCGTAACCGAGGGCCAGCAATCCCACTGTCTCGTCCGCAGCCGTGCTCAGCGCCACCAGCTCCAGCAGGCGCGTTCCACCGACGCGACTACTTTCCTTCCAGCGCCTGCTCCGTTCGCTGCGCTGCGCCGCGGAGCTGGTACATGCTGTAGTTGTCCAGCCGGTGAAGGTAAGGCAGGGCCGCGGCATCACCATAGCGATAGAGCGCGCCAACGGCCGAGAGCTTTTCGCCCAGGCTCACGTCGCTCAATCTCGCGACCAGTGCGTTGAATACCACCTTTTCTCCCGGCTTGTCCTTCACGGTACCGAGCGTGCCTATTGCAGCGCGCCGAACCGGTTCCCGATAGTTGGCCGAAAGCACCTTCAGGGCGACCTGCCGCGCAAGGTCGGGGTTCTCGCGAGTCCACCAGGCCAGCACGGTCGTCCGGAACGACTCGTCGTACGTCTCCATCGCCCACGCGCGCCTGGCCAGCGAATTGTTCCTGGTCAGCCGCAGCAATCCGCGCAGTGCGGCCGCCCGCACGGCGAAACTCGGCGCGTGCTGCCAGGCGCTCGTAAGGCTGGCGATGACTGCATCGGACGACTCCCCGCTTGCCAGCGAGTCTGTGGCGGAAAGCCGTATCCGCGGATCTGGATCCTTCATGAGGCGGAGCAGCTGTTCCGTGTCGGATGCCGGCAGCATGGAGACCAGTGCGCGGCGGAGCGCGCGCGAATTCTCGCCTGCGAAGAGCGACTCCAGAAGCTGGTCATCGCCGTCCGAACGCGCCATCTGTGCCAGGCGCAGCTTTCCGGCCGCGTTCGGCGCGGCAGCGTACAGCTGCTTGATGACATCCGGCGCGAACTTCTGCGCGTAATCTATCGAAGCGAGGCAGTTCACCCTGGGATCGACCAGAAACGGATCGTCGGCATTCTGGAGCTGCACCACCGCGGTGGTGGAGTGCAGCGCCACACGCTGCTTGGACCAGGTTCCGTTTACCAACTCCCACACGTCCAGATTCAGCGTGAACACAGGCTCGGCCTGTGTGATCGTCACCGCAGCGCCGTCACGAGAGACCTTGATCGCTGGCAGTGCGGCCGTGTGAAAGTACTGCTTCTCGAACCAGCTCAGATCCACGCCACTGGATTCGCTCATGGCCTGGAAGAAGCCATGCGTGGTCGCCGGTTTGTATGAGAACTTGACCAGGAAGTGATGAATGCCCTTCCAGAACACCTTCTCGCCCAGCACAGCCTGCAGTGCGAACATGCGGGCCGAGCCACCGCCGTACGCATAGCCATCAAAGAACAGGTCCATCGGCACGCTGTACGTTCTCTTGATCATCGCCCGTGGCGCCGCCTGAACGGCCCGCAGAGCTCCTTCCATATCGCCGAGCTTCTGTATCTGGTACTCGTCTTCGCCATCCGCATGGCGGAAATAGAAGTGTGGCAAGAAGGTGGCGAACCCCTCATTGAGCCAGATGTTCGGCCAGTTGCGGCAGGTCTCCAGATCACCAAACCACTGGTGCGCCAGCTCATGCGCCACCAGCCCACGCGTGTCTCGAACGGCCGATTCGCTCGCTGGATGCAGGGCATCGATGGTCTGGGTGACGGCGCTGATATTTTCCATACCGCCAAACGGAAAATCGGCCACGGCCGACTGCGCAAACTTGGCATATGGATACTTGATGCCCGTCAACTTGCTATAAAAGCGCACCATATCCGCCGTGCCGCCAAATGTCGGCTCTCCCATTGCGGCTGTGCCGGCGGGCACGTAGTAGTCAACTGCGAGATTGCCCCATGCCTCGTGGCCCTTCACATAGTTTCCGGCCACAAAGCTGATCAGGTAGGTGGAGTGTGGCTGAGCGATCTTCCAGTGGTACACCAGGCGACTGCCGCTGTGCCGAACGTCCATCAGTTTGCCATTGCTCAGTGCAAAGTAACCGGCGGGAACGGTGATGTGGCATTCGCTCGTGGCCTTGTCATCCGGTTCGTCGTACGTGGGCAGCCAGTAGCGAGTATCTTCCGCCTCGCCCTGTGTATAGATCATCGGCGTGGTGGTGACACGATCGGACCGATCCGGCATCACGAAATACGCTCCGGCTTGAGGCTGCCCGGAGTAAACAATCCTCAGGTGTATCGGGTCGCCCGGATTGGCGGGCCTGGCGAGATGCGCCACGAGCTGTTCGTGAACGGCGTCCACGGTGTAGTGGACCGGTCGTCCGTTGACCAGCACACGCTTGATCAGCAGCTTGCCCTCGTTCACGGCGATTTCCGATACGCCGCGTTGCGTAGGCGTCAGCGTGTTCGTTACATCGCCGAATATCGTCCTCGTCGCCACATCAAACGAGATGTTCCAGTTCACATCTTCGAGATTGTAGTTATGTGGCGCCTGCGCATCGGCAGCAATGCAGCAGGTCAGGCACGCAGCGGCAGCCAGGAGTGTTGTGGTAAATCTGTGCATGCCGGCACGTTTACCGCTCTGGCCCGCGAATCCTGCACAAAGCCGGCATGCACTCTCCGTCCGCGCGGTCGATCTGCGATTCAAAAGGAGTCGGACGCGTCCGGATCGGCGCCGCCACTCTGCTCTTCTTCAAGCATCTCTTCAAAATCGTCGCCGAGGTCTTCGCCCATTTCGGAGCCCATATCACGCATCAGGCGGCGCATGGCTGCCGGACTCCCTTCATCCACGCCCTCCATGTCGTTGGCGAGTGAGTCGAGGGTGTCGTCCTCGCTGCGCTTCCGGGCGAATCGCGAGATCAGGCGCGCAGCGTCCGTCGAGCCACATTGCGGGCAGCTGATGGGCGATGCGTTGGCCACCACGCCGACCAGGCGCTTGAACCGGCGCCGGCACTGCGCACACTGATATTCGTAGAGAGGCATTGGGGGTTAATGCACGATCGGTCCGACGGAGTCTACGTAGATGCGGCCACTCTTGCCAATGCGGTAGATGACCTTCGCCGGCTGACCCAGCCGCAGCGCTTGAAAGTCGGTGATGTGCGCGGCGGCCTCAATGCCGCCGTGAAACCGCACCGATACGCTGGCGGCCTGTTTTTCGCCGAACATGCCGGGCTCGGCCGGTACAAGTATCGCCACCACTCCGACTCCGGCCCGGGGCGCCGCCTCCTCCCGGTCGCGGCGCACCAACGGCGCCACAATGGCCGGGAAGAGCGCGTACGAGGCGACAACAAACGCCCCGATGGTCAACACGCCGGCACGCACCCAGAACTGCTGATCCCGTGGCATTGGTAGATTTGGCCCAGGAGAGTGTACCTGCCCGTGCCGCGGCTACTCGATTGCCGAGTCGCCTTCGTCACCCGTCCGTATTCGGATTGCGGTCGCCACCGGGATGAGGAAGATTTTGCCGTCTCCGATCTCGCCGGTGCGCGCTGCCTCAGCAATAACGTTGGCCAGGTGCTGCGCCTCGGAATCGGTGGCCACAACCTCCAGCTTCACCTTCGGCAGCAGGTTCACCGTGTACTCCGCGCCGCGATAGTGCTGGGTGAAGCCCTTCTGTTTGCCGGAACCGCGGACTTCGGATACGGTGATGCCGCGCACTCCGATATCGGCCAGAGCCGACTTGACTTCATCCAGTTTCTGCGGTCGGATCAGCGCTTCAATTTTGATCATGGTGGAATCTCCGTACAGGTGCAAACGAGTGTTGCCTTTGCAGCATGCCGCAAAGGCCGGATCATGCGAGGAACGGCGCGTCGGGCACGGCCCGGAGGCGTAACGACGGCTTGAACGGGCTCAGGAGTGCAGTTCGCTGGCCATTATCACCGCTTCGGCAACAACCCGCAGCTCTTTACCGCTGGCCAGCGCCTGCGCTTGCAGCCGCCGGCCGGCTTCCTGGTCGGTAATTGCGTGGCTCTGCACCAGTATGCGCCGTGCACGTGCGGCCAGCCTCTCGGTCTCGCTCTGCTGCTGCGTCACTTCCAGGGCGCCTGTAAGCGCCAGCATCTCGCGATAGCGGGCCATCGCCATCTCGATGCTGGGCTGAAGTTCCTGCTGCCGAAACGGCTTCACGAGCCACGCAAGGACGCCGGCGCGGTTCGCATCGTCAATCATCGGAGCATCGCTGTACGCGGTGAGCATCATCACCGGTCCAAGCCGCTCGCGGCTGATGGTGGCTGCGGCTTCCAGACCGGTGCATTTGGGCATCATGATGTCCAGAATGCTCAGGTCCGGGTGAAGGTTGCGGGCCAGGAGGCACGCCTCTTCGCCGTCGCCAGCCTCGCCAACCACGGTGTACCCGATGGCTTCCAGCATGCCACGCAGATCGAGCCGGGTTACCGGGTCGTCGTCGGCGATGAGAATACGTCCGGCGGGCATTGTCGGGAGAGGCGCTCGTGGGCCGCGCACCGGGCCCATTCTGTGAGGTGGGAACACCAACGTCCCCAAGGGTATGAGGAGCCGCCTGCCACGGCGGCTTCAAGTCATCGCAGTATATCCAGATCGGGCATCGGGAGTCAACCGCGACCTGCCGCCATTCAGGTTGCGGCCGTTGACCAGTGTCATCCGGAGCGGCAAGGGAGGAAGCACAGGCGCAGCGTGGGAATTGTGCTGCGGGCGTGAGATGGAAGGAAGGCCGGACATGGACGCAGTCACACGGATCGAACTGTTTTTCGTTCCACCACGCTGGCTCTATCTGCGGCTGGAGACCGCCTCCGGGCTGGTCGGTTGGGGCGAGCCGATTGTGGAGGGTTTGGCCGGAACGGTGGCAGCTGCGGTCACCGAGATGTCGGAGGCGGTGATCGGCACCGACTCCTGTCGGATCGAGCATATCTGGCAGACGCTCTATCGCGGCATGTTCTACCGGGGCGGACCGGTAATTTCCAGCGCCATATCTGGCATCGATCAGGCGCTGTGGGATATTGCCGGCAAGCGTCACGGCGTGCCCATCTACCATCTGCTTGGAGGCCATGTACGGGACCGGGTACGGGTCTACAGCCACTTTGGCGGCGCCACGCCTGAGGAGGCCGCGCGCGAGGCGAAGGTCCGCGTGGCACAGGGCTACACCGCGTTGAAGATGGGTGGCACCGGGCCGCTGGAGTGGATGGAGACGCCGCGCCATGGAGAAGAGCTGGCCGATCGCCTGGCCGCGGTGCGAGACGCAGTTGGAAGCAGCGTTGCCGTAGGCATCGACTTTCACGGAAGAGTGCACCGCACCGTTGCAAAACCGATGCTGCGCAGCCTGGAACCGTACAGCCCTGCATTTTATGAGGAGCCGGTTTTAGGCGAAAACCTGGAGGCGCTGCGTGAGCTGGCCGACTGCACCTGCGTGCCGATAGCCATGGGAGAGCGTCAATTCACACGGTGGGAGTTCAAGCGGCTGTTCGCCGCCGGCTGCGTGGATATCATCCAGCCGGATCTCAGCCATGCGGGTGGGATTTCGGAAGTCCGCCGAATCGCCGCCCTGGCTGAGGCGTATGACCTGAGCGTTGCTCCGCACTGTCCGCTCGGTCCAATCGCTCTGGCAGCCTCGCTGCAGCTCGATTTTGCAACTCCGAATGCGGCGCTGCAGGAGCAGCACGTTGAAGTGCATGCGATGGAGAACAGCCCGCTTCTGGAGACGCTTGCGCCGGATGGCGGATTTCAGTTTGAGGCAGGATTCATACTGCGCAGCGAAGCGCCCGGTCTCGGAATAACGGTCAATGAGGAGCGTGTGCGGGCACTTGCCGCCGGCGGGCACCGCTGGCGCTGCCCGCGCTGGCAGGCGGAGGATGGGGGCTTTGCGGAGTGGTGAACCGGGGCCCGCAGTCGTCCTGCTGCGCTAACCGGATTCGTCGACGTCGGATCGGCGGATTATGAGGCCGAGCCGCATTGGAGCGACTGCCTTGGCCAGCGCCGACACATCCACCGGCTTGTTCAGGTAGGCGAGGATGCCGAGGCTCTCGGCCTCTACCACATGGGCTTCCGCCAGTGAGGAGGTAAGCACCACTACAGGCAGTTCACGCGTGGAGTCGTTGGACCGTATCGCGCGAAGCACTTCCAGCCCATCCACTTTCGGAAGGTGCAGATCCAGCAGGACGATGGCCGGCGCGGGATGCAGCGGCGGCAGGCCGGGCGCTCCATGCAGCAAGGCAAGCGCCTCTTCGCCGTCTAAGGCGCGCACTACCGGGTTTCCAAGCTTGCCATTGCGCAGGGCCCGCAGCGTCAGCTCCGCATCATCGGGGTTATCTTCCACCAGCAGAACCGGTGGGTCGGCAGGATTTTCGGTCATCGGTTTCTCAACAATCGGTTAAGGGGTTAAACAGCATTCCCGGAGCGCCGCAGGGCCAGCTTCCGCACGACGACGCCGGCAGGAGTTGAACCGGGACGCATTGAATGCGGGTGTACCGGCAAACCTGCCGGCAAACGCGGAAACGGAAGTGATTGGCTTATGGTAAGCGAGCAAGCGAACATACAAGTGTTGCAAGCACAACTGGAATTCTACCTTGAAAATGGCTTTCTGGCCGTTGAGTCGATCTCTGCGCCGGAGGAGCTGGTGTGGATGCGTGAGGTCTACGACCGGTTGTTTGAGCAGCGCGCCGGACGGGAAGTCGGCGATCAATTTGACCTCGGAGGTATAGACGACGAAAATGCTCCGCCGGTATTGCCGCAGATTCTCGGGCCGGATCGGTATGCTCCGGAGCTGCGGACCGGCTTGTTCCGTCGCAACGCGGAGGCGATTGCTCGGCAGCTGCTCGGCGATGGCGTGCAGTACCAGGGCTCACACGCCATTCTGAAGCCGGCTTTCACCGGCGCGGCCACGCCCTGGCACCAGGATGAGGCCTACTGGAATCCCGACGAAGATCACGATTCCATCAGCATCTGGATTCCGCTGCAGCCGGCAACACTGGAGAATGGCTGCATGTGGTTTGTGCCGGGCAGCCACCGGCTCGAGGTACTGCCCCACCACTGCATCAATAACGATCCGCGGATTCACGGGCTGGAGGTAGATTGTGCGGATGTTTCCGGCGCCGTAGCCTGTCCGCTGCCTGCAGGCGGCTGCACGATTCATCCGGTTCGCACGCTGCACTACACCGGCCCAAACCTCTCATCGGAGCCGAGGCGCGCACTCATCCTGGGCTTCGGACTGCCGGCCACGCCGCGGAAGCAGCCACGCGTATTCTATTGGAACGATCAGAAGCAAACTCCTCGGGAAGCGAGGGCGCAGGCAAAGGCACCGTAAATGAGCGGCGAGGCAACCGCCGCAAAACAGGATCTGGCGAAGAATAGCTGCCTGGATGGAACGTTCCGGCTCAAAAAGCTCGCTTTACCTGGTGAAGGTGGCCAGCGTGCGATCATGCTCAAGATTTCCCGCGCACCGCTTGACAGCCTTATTCCGTGGTGGCGCCATGATTTTGGTGCGCAGGTCTGCAGCCGGTCTGCACAGAACTTCCGGGGCGTTACCGGGATTTGCCTGCTTCGTCAACTGGAGGTTTGCCACGGCCGGCCGAGCGAATAGGCGCCGTGGCTGGGCCGATTGTTCTGTAGAGTCGTTGGTGGGCTCATTGGCGGCGCTGGCTGGCGGCGGGGCGTGCTCGGCGGGATCGGAATCGGGAAGGCTGGGCCAACGCTCATCCGAATTACCTACTACGTTATCCTGCGTTAACCGATGACCGCACACGCACCACTTGAATTAGCAGTTGGCTCCCTTATAGTCGCTACCGCTGAGGGCTTACGTCGCCTTGCCAATCGACGGGATGCAAACCTGGGCAAGCGTGACTGGCCGCTGATGCTGGTATTGTACGCATCCGTGTGGTTCGTTGCTCGGGTGGGCTTCGAAGCACTGGTCGAGCGTATCGCACCGGGCTTTCAGCCGCCCAGCCCGGCACGCGCGACTTTCGAGGGTATGTGGCCCGGACTTCTGGGCGCCGTCACCGGCTGCGCCCTCGTGCTTGTGACGCGGTGTTCCCTCTGGCGCAACGGAAAAGGTCATGCAATCCCGGATTTCGAGGGCAGGAGGCTGGTGCGTTTGGGCGCAATCGGGAATGCGGTGGTGCTGATCTCTCTTCCCACGCTCCGGCGCAACCGGAATCATGATCACTGATTTACGCGCCGAGCGCCGTAAAGCCGCTCTCGCCCTGCCGTCCGTACGGTCGACGCGCGCCGTCGCGCGTATCGGTTCATGTGTCGTCGGGGCTGGAGCGGGCGGAGCCGCCGCAGTTGGCGACGTTGCCGTCCGGTTCATAGAAATAGTCGTCGACCACATTCCCGATCCGCTCAAGTTTGGCTACGAACACGGCGGCGAAGGTGCGGTTGGCGACGTTGGTGACAGCGCCGTCGGCGTGTCGGTCGAGGCGGTAGGTGGCGAGTTGGACCTAACAAGCATCAGTCGCAAACAGGCTTCTACGGGCCTCCTGACGAACCTGGTTATTCCGCGGAGTACGAGCGCGGGAGTGGATCCTGGCGAGGGGGGTATGCCGGGCGAATGATGCCGAGAAGATCGCCGATCACGACGGGCGCCCAGTTAGCAGCGGCATCGCTTGTTGTGTGGCCCTCCGCGTTCGGTTGCGCCGGGTACCGCACTCAGTCAGCGGCGGTTGTCCCGGCCCGGAGACGCTCGGAGGAGCCAGCCGTTACAACCCAGCTTGCCCCGACGCCGGTCACGTCACAAACCGCTTGGCTCGAGCGGGCGGAACGTGATCGAAAGGCGCTACTTGGCGGACTCGCCGACCAGATGTATCTCCTCAGGCAAGAGCCCGCCGGTCGGGCATCTCGCAACTACGCCGATTGGCTGGGCCTATGGAGCCAGCCGCGCTCGGAGGTTGAAGGCGCATCAGCGGACTTGCAGAAGTTGCCACGGCATTACGCGTACGTTCCAACGGTTCCGCTGTACGCTGCTGTGGCAAACGGCGCTCTCGGTGCGGATTCGGTCTGGGCGGTGGGACTTAAGTCCGGCAGAACGGCGAAGTCCGACGTGGCTGCGGCACACTACCTGGAGGCCGTAATAGCGGCGGGTGCGTCAATCGAAGCTCACCTGCGCACCTGGCGCCTTCAGCATCCGGAGGTGATGAAGCGACTGGCCGCCCAACGAAATCTGACGCGGCCGGCATCGCACGCCACCGACGGTGCCACGACCGGCAGCGGCTCCCCGCGTTGAACCGGCCCGCTTTGCCGCAACGGCGAATGTCCCGCATTCGATGGCCTCGTCCCCGCCCGCACCGAAACGAACAGCTCCGGCACGGCCACGGCGACGGTGGCACCGGTCCGGCCGGCCGCGGCATTGGCCCCCGGCGGCCGACTTGGACCTTATACTTCCTGATCCCGGCCGGGGCCTTCCTATGGTTTGGCGCTCTCGCAGCGGCTTTATGGCCGAACCATGGTGACAGCCGCCTGTGGACACCGCTCGTTTGCTGGGAGACGGGCTGTTTCGCGCTATACCTTGCGTGCATGGTCCTCGACCGGGAGCCAATCGGCGCGAGGTGGCTGGGGCATCTCGCGCGTTGGCCCGCTGTGGCAGCATTGTGGGCTGCCGGCTGCGGGCTCGTGGCGGCGCCGGGCCGCGACCCCAGCTTTCAATCCGTCCTGTCGGGGCTCGCCCTGTACGTGATGCTGAGCCGCATGCCCGTTGTCGCTACTTCGCGTAGCGACAACCGGCCGGAAGGTTAAAGCGAGTCCAGCGATAGAACCAGTCGGATGGCGACCGAGATGGCGCAGGCGCGCTGCTCGGTCATCGATACTAACGTCACCATCGCGTTAGAATGGATGGTGGTCGGAATATTCGATGTGCCTCCAGCCTGATGACGCCGGACGGGTGGCCGCGGTACGGATAGCCGGCCTCGGCTTCGCGTCCGGACCGCTCGGGTTCATGTTGGTTGCCTGCCTGTTTGGCGACCGTGCCACATCACCGTGGGCTCTGCCGCCATAGGCTGCCGGGTCACATCGGCAATGACCGTTCGAGCTGCTGTTTGGCACAAGCAGCCCCGGTCCCGACTCATCGGCAAGCCGCGTGGCCGTCCGTCGTTGCGTGTCGCGGTGTGGTCGGACCACGCGGATCACCGACGCCGGCAACCCCGAGGTAAAACCCGGATACGATGGGGCAGTCGTCTCACATCGGAAACGGGCCGATCGGACTGACGGAGCCGACATAGGCGTCACGCCGAGGCTACCGCAGCAGGCTGCTGAACTCCTCGTCGGGGCCGGCCGGCTCAACGCGGCCACCGAGGTGGGCGGCCAGGAACGGCTCGACGGCGGCGTAAAAGCGCAGCCGGTTCTCGGGCCGCGCAAAACCGTGACCTTCGTCGGGAAAGAGCAGGTAGGTCACTTCCCGCCCGCGCCCGCGCATCGCTGCTACTATCTGATCACTTTCCGCCTGCTTCACGCGCGGATCGTTGGCGCCCTGCGCAATCAACAGCGGCGCTACGATCTCGCCCGCTTTGTTCACCGGTGAGATGCTCTCCAGAAACTCCGGCTCGGTCTCCTCATTGCCTACGCGCCGCCGGAACATGGCTCGCCCGACCTCCCAATACGGCGGTATCGACTTGAGCAGCGTCACCAGGTTGCTGGGGCCGACGATATCCACGCCGCACACAAACTCACGCGGAGTAAACGCCAGAGCAGCCAGGGTAGCGTAACCGCCGTAGCTGCCTCCCATGATGGCGACCCGCGCCGGATCGGCAATGCCCTGCTCAATCGCCCATGCTTTGGCATCCAGCAGGTCGGAGTGCATTTTGCCGCCCCACTCCCGGTCACCGGCGTTCAGATGCGCGCGACCATACCCCATCGATCCGCGGAAGTTGATCTGAACGACTGCGTAACCACGATTTGCGAGCCACTGCGAAACGGGATCCAGGCCCCATTCGTCCCGGCCCCACGGACCGCCGTGCACGTTGAGGATGGTGGGCAGGCCATGAGGATCAACGCCCTCCGGCAGAGTTATGTAGCCTTCCAGCTTCAGTCCGTCTCGCGCAATGAGCTCGATGGGCTGCTTGTGCGCGAGGATGTATCGGGCAAGCGCAGGGTGACTCGTAAAGAGGTCTTCCACGACGCCGGAAGTCCGGTCGAACAGAGCGTAGAGTTCCGGCCGGTTGTCGGCGCTCCAGCAGACGGTCCACACCGTGTCATCCAGCGAGCGCGACATGATGGAGATGTCGCCGTCATGCGCGTCGGCGAGCCGCGCGAACGCCGGCTCGATGGCGCTGTCGAGCAGCTGCCAATCTCGGCGTGCCCGCACATACCGTACTGCCTCCAGTGCGTGGGTTGCGGGATGGGTAAGGATGCCATCCACGTCGTAACGGGGGTCTTCGGCAAGAACGCGCTGTTCGCCCGTTTCAATATCCACTTGCAGCAAGCGCGCGGCGTTGGCGCCCTTGGCGGTAGTGATCCACAGCGAATTGTTATCCGGCGTAAAGCCTGCTATCCCGCCGAGGCCGTCATCCGACTCCCACTCCATCAGCGTGCGCCACGGTGAATGCTCATCTGTGCGCACCCGCACAATCTGCCCGCCGTCGGCGGTGAGCGCAGCGGCCGCGCGAACGACCAGCCTGTGATCACAATTGAAGCCGCCCACATCGCCGGGATTCTCGGCCGCCAGAGTCACCTCACCGGAGATAAGGTTGATGCGATGCATGTCGAACAGCCGACGATCTCGCAGATTCATTCCCACCAACACAAAGTCGGGATGTGCCGGCTCGTCGGCCACTCCTTCCACGCGCACACCGTCGAAGGGGGTCAGGTCGCGTGTTGCGCCTGTGGTAACATTTGTTTGCCACAGGCGCCAGTTTTCGTCGCCCTCGTGATCCTGAACGTACAGGACGTGCTCACTATCCGCCTGCCAGGCGCAACTGCGAATGGGCCGCACTGCATCGGCGGTTACCGCGCGGTCGTCACCTTGGCCGCGCGTGCGCACCCATATGTTCATAACGCCATTCAGCGGCGCCCGCCATGCTATGCGGCGTCCGTCTGGCGACACGATCGGGCCGGCAACCTCGGGATTGCCGAACAGCAGACTGCGGGGTATCAGGGCGGGAAGCGGCACTTGGGCGATCTCCTCTGCAAAGCGCAGCCGGCCGGTATGCGGCAGGCTGATAGACCGGCCTGTCAGAAACCTGCTGCGTGGCCGTCGCAGCGCCAATCCGAACCGGCCATCCAGGCGCCGGTCTCTTCGTCGCGGGCAATCAGCTGGCAGCAGCTGCCATGCGAGCCGTCTGGAATGGCTCGAACGCGATGGCCGCGCTGTCGCAGGCCTTCGATCGCCTCGGGTCCCACGCCTTCCTCCACCTGGAGCTCGCCGAGCGACGCTCCGCCGGGCTCTGGCGTCGCGGGCCCATGCTGCCAGCGAGGCGCTTCAACCGCTTCCTGAACGTTGCAGCCGAAGTCGATCACGGCGTTGAGCACCTGTAAGTTGGATTGCACCTGGATATCGCCGCCCGGCGTACCGCCAACCCATGCAACCTCGTCAGCGCCGGTTGGTGACGTACGTGTTGCCAGCCAGGCATTCAGCGTATGTACGGGTCGTACGCCGCCCTTGAGCGCGTTGACCGAAGCGGGATCGGGCGAAAAGCCGTTCATGCGGTTGTTGAGCAGAATTCCGGCGTCCGGAACGACGTCGCCGCAGCCGAAGCCGAAGAAGACGCTCTGAATAAAGCTCACGGCGCTGCCGCGTCCGTCCGCCACGCAGAAGTAGGTGGTGTCGTGCTCCACGGCGCCGGGCTGCGGATCGCGCGCTGCATGGTTCGGATCGATCCGGCCACGCCGGCTTGCGGCGTACTGCTTGCTGAGCAGCTGATCAATGCCCACCGTCATCCTTCCGGGATCCGCCAGATACCGGTCCTTATCGGCGAACGCCAGCTTCTTGGCTTCAACCTGAACGTGGATGGCTTCCGCGCTGTTGTGGCCCATCGGGGCCAGGTCAAAGCCCTCGACCAGGTTCAGCTCCTGCAGCAGGATGTGCCCCTGCGATGGCGGCGGCTGGCCATAGAGGCGCAGACCGCGGTAGGCAATCTCAATCGGCGCCTCCACCGAGCAGGCGTAATGCGCAAAGTCCTCCTTCGAGAAAAAGCCGCCGCGGCGACTGCTTGCGTGCACAATAGCTTCTGCAGCCGGACCGCCGTAGAAGTAAGCCGGCCCGCCTTCTGCAATACCGCGCAGTGTGGCGGCAAGCGCCGGCTGAAGTATCGCGGCTCCCGGCATGGGCAGCTGGTCCGATCCGGTGAGTGTCAGCAACGTTTCGGGATACTGTCGAAGAAGCGCGGCGTTGTTTGCAAAAGCGCGGCAGTACCGGAATCCGGCAGGGAAGCCCTCACCGGCGTAGCGAATCGCCGGCGCCAGAATCCGGTCAATGGCCAGCGATCCACACCGCTCGTGGAGCTTGAACCATGCGTCCACGAGGCCCGGCACGGTGGCCGCCGCGAATCCGCGGATGGGTATCCCGTCGGGCAGTTGATCCGGTCCGGCCCCGGACGGTGACGGTCCTGAAGCATTGATGGCGAACGTGTCGTGATGCGCGGCGTCGTGAACAATGAGAAATGCGTCGCCGCCCAACTGACTGGCATACGGTTCGGTGACGCACAGCACTGCCGAGGCGGCGATAGCGGCATCCGCAAAGGTTCCGCCAGCCTGCAGCATCTGTAGGCCGGCGCTCACTGCCAGCGGCTGCGAGGCGGCTATCACGCCATTTCGCGCCACCACGACGCCGCGGTGCTGCGTGGGTTTCATGCGCCAGCCTCTCCGCGGGCGGCCGTCGAATCGGCCCTCCCCGCCGGGTGGGCAGCGGCATTCCGGCGCACGCGCTCGATCTCTTCCGGTGTCACGGCGCGTTCAAACGAACGGAAGCCGGCCAGCTCGAAGCCGTGACGGGCTGCCATTGCGTCTGTCTGTTCCACCTGCTCCACCGAAACCTCTTTGCCGAGGGTGAAGCATTCGTACCGGCGCTCCAGGGCGAGCATCATGGTCTCGGACATGCAGGCGTAGGCGGTGCCGGGTGGAAAGCCAAAGCTGAACTGCGCACCGGGCTTATCCGGGCGCGGAGTGGTCATTTCGCCAGGCACCTTCACAACGCCGCCTTCTATAACCAGCACATCGTTCCGCTCCCGCGCAACGCGGACCGAAACATCGCGCGGGCGTGCCACATCACACACCACCGCCCCGGGCTTCAACTGCTCCGGCAGGATGACGGCGTCCACGCTGCTGGTTACCGTAACAACAGCATCCGCGTCTCTCAAGCCCTCCGCCACGTCGGTTGTGATGGATGCCGAGGAGATTCCGGCTGCAGCCAGGCGGTCGGCAGTTGCCTGCAGCTTATCCGCGGAGCGGCCGATGAGGTGTATCGATTTGGCTTCGCGGCCCAGCACCAATGCGCACGTGGCGCCGATGGAGCCGGACGCGCCAACCACCGCAACGGTACAGCCCCGGAGATCACGTCCCATCAGTGTGTTGGCGCGGCGCACGCCCTCAATGGCAGTGGCCACGGTATAGGAGTTGCCCGTGGTGATGGCCAGATCGGGCACGCGCCGGGAGAGCGTTACGCCGCCATCGCCCACCACCGAGGTGAACGCACCAAGGCCCAGTATCCTGGCGCCCAGGCCCTCTGCTATGCGCGCGCACTCTTCCAGCTTGTCCCACACATGCTCAATCGGAAGAGTGACCATCTGCCGCGGCGTGAGCGGGCAGCCGATAAACCATCCCTCGGCTTCGACGCCTGTGAGCGAACGTATGCCCTTGATCTCCGAGACGACAATCGGGCTGCGATGCTTGATGTACCACTCCAGCAGCCAGACCGGCAGATAACGGGCAATGGGGTATTTGCGCCCGACGTCACGGCGCACGTCGATGGGGTGAATAAGGAAGGCGAATCGTTCCATGGATGCGTTGGGCTGACCGCGGCGGCAGACGTCAGGCCGTCTGCGCGATTGGTGGGTTCAACTGCTGAATCTGCGGCTTCCAGCCCAGTTCGCTCAATTTGGCGAGATAGTCGTCGGGCGTCAGATCGGCCGGAGCACGTCCCATCAGCACCACCAGCACCGCCTCCATCACGTTGGTGCCGAATGAGCGGCCGTCGAATACCGGGGTGGTGGTAATCAGGCGCTCCACTCCGCGCCGACCCAACTCCTCCACGTCGTCCGCAGTGGTGGTGTTGGTCAGCACCGTTTTGCCCCGCATATCCTCGGGCATGTACTTGCCGATCAACAGATAATCGCCGGCGATGACATCGGCCTCGGCAAAGTACTTGGTATGCTTGGGAGTATTGACGTGCTGCTTTTCGCCGGTTGGGTAGAACCACTGAAACGGACACCGGACCACAATCGGCAGCAGCAGCCTTGCCAGCCCCTGAACTGCGCTCCACGACCGGATTGGAAAGGGCAGCCCGAGCCCGAAGAGCATGTCGCCGAAGACGATCGATTTTGAGCGCTGCGCCAGGGCCTCCGCCATGCCGAACCGATCCACCGCCGAGACCAGCAGCACGCGCGACTTGCTGAAGTCGATGGTGCCGTCATCCTGCAGGCGCGCGACCGTCTTGCGCTCCAGAGTATGCTTCAGGCCGCTGCCGTCCACAAAAGGCGTCAATTTGGCCGCTGCCATCAGCGACATCGGCTCACGAAATACGTAACGCCGCGCACCGGCATAGAGGTAGATGTCGCAGCCGCCAACGCCGAATGCGTCGACCTTGCCATCCAGGTCGGCGACCATCCGGCGGTACTTCTGTTTATCGCCGTCGGTGCCGATCCGCTCGATGGAGAACTGCTCGCCGAAGAATTCGGCTTCCACCTTTTTGTCGCGACGCGACGATCCCAGGCTGACGCTTACCACGCGCTTCATAGTGTGCTTGTTTCGCTCCTGCCGGAATTGTAGACGAAAGGAGGCCAAAGTGCAATTTGCGTTGGTAAACCGTATGCTTCCGGGAACAGGAAGATTTAACCCGCACTTCATTCGCGCTTAACATGCCCAAACCAGACTCAATTCGCATCCAGAGCCACTTGCTGTATCTGCGCGAAAGGAGTTGCGACTATGGGGGATCGAAGAGCCCGGCGCGGGTTTACCCTGATTGAACTGCTCGTAGTTATAGCCATCATAGCGATATTAGCAGCAATCCTCTTCCCGGTGTTCGCCCAGGCACGGGAAAAGGCGCGCGTCACGACTTGCGTGTCGAATGTCCATCAGATCGCCATGGCGATCCTGATGTATGACGGGGATTACGATGAGGGGCAGCCGATCGCCTACGCAACGGCATGGCTGGTCGGTCCACTCACCTCTCAGCTTTCGGGCGCCCCACAGCAGGGGATCGCGGCCGAGATCAGCTCCTACGTGAAGGAGCACGGCGCATTCAAATGCCCGGATGACGGGGGCTTCGAGCTGACGGGTGCCAACCCGGACCCACCGCCGAATGTGCTGATGCCTTCGCAATACGGCGCCATCGCCAACCAGCCATTCTCCGAGGTCTACGGGAGTTCGTACAAGTTCACTCACGAGAACTTCTCCAACCCATTTCCAACCAAAGCCGAGACGGGCTACAAGCTGCCCACAAATCTCTGCTTCGGCGGCGGGACGGACAACCCGGACTGGTCGTATACGCCGCGTGCCGGCGATCCGTGTAATCAGTCGCCTCCGCCGGTGCTTACGCTGTCGTTCATGGCGCGTCCGTCGGAGACCCGCGTCTTCCGCGACTACGATCCGCCGTGGGATCAGGATGACGACCGGGTTTGGCACAAGGGCGGCGACACGGTAGCGTATGGCGATGGCCACGCCAAGTTCATCCCCGGCACGAGTTCGCTGGTACCGCAAGCCTACATCTCCGGCTGCGACGGAGCGACCTGGGCATGGGATATCCCCGGTTCGTGCAATACGCTGGGGCTGCAGCGGCCCGGGGATTGACGGCCGGCAGGACGGGGCGCCCCGCGGGGTTTCGCTGACCGCACGGGGCGCCGAGCGATGCTGCCGCGCTCTTGATGGCGCGGCTGCTCCCGGCAGGTACGAGGCTCAGAGAGCCAACGTCAAGCCGGTTTGTGTGCAGGGCAGGATGGCGACGTCGCGGAACCGGCGCTATCCTGCCATCTGCCACTATGACATCTCCATTTTGCCCGAGGAGTTCTCGTGATACGACGAATCGCCGCCATATGCGCGGTTTGTGTTCTGGCCTCTGCAACCGCACAGGCCCAAACGGCGCCGCTGGCGCCGATACCAACTTCACCAAGGATGCATCTCGGCCGGCCACCGACAACCGGTGATTACTGGTTTGTGGTCGGTGGCGACAACCGCGCAGTAGCCCGTGGGGCGCCGATGCCGCCAACAGCCGGTGAAATCTTCACGGAGATTCGCCTGATCCACCCGGCATTTGTACTCTGGTCCGGCGATACCATCTACGGTACCGAAGAGACGGTGCGTGAGGCGCGCGCGGAGTACCGGGTTTTTCTCCAGCTGGCCTCCCGCTGCGAGGCGCCTGTATTTGTGGCGCCCGGCAACCATGAGATTGCGCGTAGGCCGGAGATGGCAGCGCTGTTTCAAAGGATGCTGGGTCCGCTGTACGGTTCGTTCGATTGGGGCGCCACGCATGTGATCGCCCTCAACACGGAAGGGCCGGCGCACCCCAGGGAGGTTACCGGCAGCCAGTTGAAGTGGCTTACAAACGACTTGAACGCGCACGCCTCCGCTGCGCACACCTTCGTGTTTATGCACCACCCATTGTTTCCAACCGATCCGGCAGAGGGCTTCAAGGACCTTGCCAATCGGGATGCGCTGCATCAGATGTTCGTGCGCGCCGGCGTCCACCAGGTGTTCAGCGGTCACGAGCACCTGTACCATGCATCCGTTCATGACGGGATCAGCTACGTCATTTCCGGCGGCTCAGGTGCACCATCCGACGCGGCGCCGGAAGATGGTGGATTCCAGCACTACCTGCTTGTGCATGTCCATGGCGCAACTGTCCGCTGGCTGGTTCTTCAGCCGTGGCGGCTGTTCGCCTATCCGCAGCCGCGCAGCGCTAACGGCGCCAGGTCGGTGCTGCTCGCGAATTACAACCTGGCGGATGTACCGATGGTCGGTGAGCTTTCCACCGCCGACATCGGCAGGCACTACACGGTGAGCGCAGTCTCGCGGTACAAGGGGAAGGTCAAGACGCTTCCCTATACGCTGGCGCATCCGCGGATACCCGGTGTGATCGACGTACGCGTGATTGTGCCGGGAGCGCGTCCTGCGCTGATCACGATAACGCCGCAGCGCGGCGGCGCGTGAGCGTTGGGACCAGCCATACCGCCCAAAGCAGAATGCCGGCGGCTTCAATAGCGCCGGATGGCGCCATTACGGAATAAGCGAGTGGCGTAAGCGGCGTCAGGAGAGCGCCTGCCACGCGCAACGCGTTGCCGCCGTTCAGCAGCCAGTAGACGCTCCACAGTTGCGATTGAGCCCGCGCTTCCAGCCCGCGGAAACGCGCCGCCTGGAAGATAGAGACGGCCACGATCATCTGCGAGATCAGCCCCACCGCGGCGGCGTGGCGGAATGCGCTGACAATTGCATGTTCAAATCCCGCGCCTGCCAGGCGCAGGTAGATCGGCTCCGCCAGCAGTATGGCCGCGCTCGCCAGCAGCCAGGCGAGCGCAGCTCGCAGGAACTTGTGCGAAGGCAGCCGGTTCGCCGGTGCGGCAAACGGGCGCGCGCTCCACACCAGGGCCGCTGCACCGGCCGCCAATGCTGCGCCGCCCACGAAGTAGAGTGGGTTGGGACCGCCTGGCAATCCGAGGGTATGGCCCATGGGCCACGCAACAACGCGCAGCACAACGCCAAGGTTCCACAGCCCGAAGCCGGCGAGCGCGCCGTTGCGGCTCGGAGTGGGCGCGCCGAAATCGGTGTGCAGGCGCACCAGCACCACGCCGAATATCATATTCACCACGAATCCCAAAAACTGCGCGTCACGAAGCGGCATGTCCCACTCCGCCACGAATCGGGCGCCCTGCGGCTGGTGCGACTGCACGAAGAAGATGGTTTCGGCTGCGGCCGCGGCTAGCCACCATGCCAGCGCCGTGAAGAGCAGCACGCTTTGCCACGGCAGGCCGGCCGGCCGTCCGGTTACTGGGTCCGCAACCCGCCGGCGCGTCATGCCGATGTTGACGATGAACGCAGCGACGGCCACCACCTCCAGGAGGCACGACGCAGCGCCGGCGAGGAGGCCGGCAGCCCGCGAATGCAGCCAGAGCGCTTCCGCTGCGAAGCGAAGCGGTATGGCGATCGCCACCGATGCCAACGAGAGAGCGGCAAGCAGACGGAAGAGGTCGGCGCGGCTGGGTCGTGGCGTGTGCAGCTGCAGCGAGAAGCCCATAACGAACAGGCCCACCCATCCGAACAGCTGGGAATTGGCGTGTGCAGCTATCCAGAGGGTCCATTCACGGTTTAGAATCACTCGCTGCTGCGACAGCGCGACAAGCGCGACGGCGCCGAGCGCGCAGCCGGAAGTCAGCACGCTGACTATTGCGGTAATGAAGAACGGGCGGCAGATAGCGAGTTGAGCGGCCGGATCGGCGCCGGCCGCATCGGTTACAGCAGCCATCGGTTTCCGTGCAGGACTCCGCGGAGCATAGACGAAAGGATGATCCACATATCCTTTATGTTACCGCGCGACGCCTGCAACTCGGTCCGCGCTGTCGCTGCGCAAGAGCGGATCACTGCCTCCGTCTTGTGGCGACGTACCGCGTACGCACTGGTTCCAGCCGTCACGCTGCGGTGAGGTACCATCTCTGCGCGTGGTTCACGGGCCCTGTCCGCAGCCCCATTTGTTGAATAACTTCCTGCGCCATTTGATGTCTGATACACTCCGCCAGCACAAAGAGTATCTGTTTCCCGCGGTGACTCCGTACTACAGAGAGCCGCTGGCGCTAGCCCGTGGCGAGGGCATGCACGTGTGGAGCGAAGCGGGCGAGCGGTACCTGGACGCGTTTGGCGGCGTCCTTACCGTAAGCGTGGGTCATGCCGATCCTCGGGTGGTTGCGGCGATCACCGATCAGGTCCGGCGGATCTCGCATACATCGGCGCTCTATGCAAATGCGGCCCAATCTGAACTGGCTCAAAAACTGGCGGAAATTGCGCCCGGGCGACTGCAGAAATCGTTCTTCACCAGCAGTGGAACCGAGGCGAACGATACGGCAATCGGCGCAGCGAAGGCGTTCACCGGCAGCAGTGAAATCGTGGTCCTGCGCCACAGCTACAGCGGCCGATCGGCAGCGGCGCTCTCGGCCTGCGGTCACGCACCATGGCGCACGCTACCCACTCAGGTGGCCGGGTTTGTGCACGCGCACGCTCCGTACTGCTACAGGTGCCCATTCAAACTCACATTTCCTGCATGCGACCTTGCCTGCGCCGACGACATTGAGGAGCTGATTCGCACCACAACTACCGGCCAGATCGCGGCATTTATGGCCGAAACGATACTCGGCGTCGGCGGGTTCATCGTTCCGCCTCCCGGCTATTTTGAGCGCGCCGTGGAGATCGCCCGGCGATTCGGCGGACTTTTCATCTGTGATGAGGTGCAAGCCGCCTGGGGTCGCACCGGTGACAAATGGTTCGGCATTGAACATTGGGCGGTGCAGCCCGACATCATAACGTCAGCCAAGGGGATGGCGAACGGAACGCCAATCGGCCTCACGATCGCCACGCCGGAGGTCGCCGACAGGTACCCCGGCATAACATTCGCCACCTTCGGCGGCAACCCTGTCTCCGCGGCAGCGGCGCGCGCCACCATCCATGTGATCGAGGAGGATGGCCTGAGAGAGAATGCCTCACTGGTAGGCGCGTATCTGCGAGAGCGCCTGGACGAGCTGAAGGAGCGTCACGTTATTGTGGGAGACGTCCGCGGTATGGGCCTGATGCAGGGAATCGAACTGGTTAAGGACCGGGCGACGAAGCAGCCGCATCCGGAAGCGGTGCTTGATGTATTTGAAGAGACCAAACGAAGGCACGTTTTGATTGGCAAGGGCGGATTGTACGGAAACGTGATCCGGACCGGCATGCCGCTCATCGCCGGTCGCGAGCATGTGGACGAGTTAGTGGCCGCGCTGGATGCGGGCCTCTCGCTTGCCGGAGCCGCTTAGACCATGATTTGCGACGCCGGCGCGGCGCCTCACGTTCCGAACTTGATCGGCGCCACGTGGTCTTCCGGAGACTCCGAACGCTGCTTACCGGTTCGCAATCCCTCAACAGAGGAGCAGCTTGCGTCTACGCAGCTGTGTGGCGCGCGTGATGTGGATATGGCGCCAACTGCCCGGTTTCCATTTGCCTGCTGGAACGGCTCACGCTATGAAGATTTGCACGTGCAGGGCATGGAGGGAGTGCGGTTAACCACGCGGCAAAAGGTAGTTCTGACGCGGTGGGATGCCGCTTATCGAAGGAGTCAGGGGTGGTGATGCTCAGAAAGCACGTGCCGACGCCGAAGGTCTCGTTGGCTGAGACCAGCCGGGGCGATTGCAGCAGCGCAGGTTGGTCACGCAGCATCCGTTTGCTGTGGTTTACCGGTGTGTTGCTGGTTGCGGTCGCCCTCAATCCCGCCAACGCCCGGCAGCGCGGCACTGCCGTCGCGCAGAAACCGAAGGTCACGCAAGGTCGCAAGGCTTCGCCGCCGGGCCGACAGCGTGTGGGGGTGGCGCCGGCAAAGCCCCATCCAGCGCCGGCAAAGCCCGCCACCATCACGGAGCCCGAGTTCCACTACAGCTTCATTCCGCCGGCTGGGTGGAAGAGGGTGGTCACCGGCGTTCCGGCGAATGCCGTGGCTTTCCTGGGACCCTACAAGCAGAACTTTTCCGTGAACCTGACCGTATACGCCGAAAGAGTCGGTAACGTCACGCTGGCCCAGTTTACGGCCGGCGCGCGGCGTCTTCCCCAGCAGATAAAAGGGATCACGCTCGTTGATGAGCAGAACCGCCTGTTGGCCGGTATTGCGGCGCACCAGTGGACACAGCAGACTCGCATTGCCGGAAAGCCACCTGCCGACAGTCTGCAGGTGTTTGCGCTGTATCACGGGGATGCCGTTGTGATCACTCTGACAACGCCGGCCGGCACGCTGCCGCAGTACGGCGTGGTGGTGCATAACATGCTGGCAGGGTTTCACTGGGTAAAATAGCAGGGCAATGCGCATCCTACATCTATTAACCAGCGTACCGGGCGTCCTGCGTTTTCAGGTTAGCTACCTCACCGTCATCGTCATTCCTCAGGCGGCGAACATCGCGGGCCATTGACGGCCTCGCGGTGAGCGCCGCCGCTCCCGCGCCGTGCTCCGGGCCGCCGCCCGGCCGGCGCTTTTTGCACGTTGCCGTCCGCCGACCTCGGCGGCGTTCTCGTTGGAATGACCACTATGACCAGCATCGATGAATCCGGGCGCTTGCCATCGGGGCGCGACTACCGGCCGACCCTCAACGTAACACTGAAGGACTCCGAACCCGGCGCCTTTCCGCAGCGCGGTAACCTGCCGGTTAGAGAGCCCGGCATTCTGCGCAGGTGGGAGGAGACGGGTCTCTATCGGCAGTCGCTCGATCGGCCGGCTCCAGCCGGGCCGTTTGTGCTTCATGACGGCCCTCCGTACTCCAACGGAAACATCCATCTTGGCCATGCTCTCAACAAGATCGCGAAGGATTTTGTTACCCGCCTCAAGATGATGCAGGGCCATTGCGCGCCGTACGTACCTGGTTGGGATAACCACGGCATGCCGATTGAGAACGCCGTAGTGCGCGAATTCCGCCTCCATGGCGAGCAGCCGGATCGCGTGACTTTACGGCGCGCCTGCCGCCGTTATGCAGAACAGTGGATTGATACTCAGCGCGAGCAGTTCAAGCGATTGGGCGTGCGCGGTGATTGGGATAATCCGTATCTCACGATGAGCCGCGAGTTTGAGGCAACAATCGTTGGCGTCTTCGGAGAGTTCGTCGAGTCGGGCTACATCTATCGCGGACTGCGTCCCACCCTGTGGTGCGCGGGCTGCGAAACCGCTCTGGCGGACGCCGAGATTGAGTATGCCAACCACACCTCCAGCAGCATCACGGTTCGCTTTCCTCTGGCATCCGACGCGTTGGGCAGGCTGCCCGAAGGCCAGCCGGTGTATGCGCTGATCTGGACCACGACGCCGTGGACGATACCCGCCAACCTGGCGCTGGCCGTACATCCGGACGTGGAGTACGCGTTGGCGGCCGTAACGTTACCGGAAGGCAGCCGTGTGAGCTACCTGGTAGCCACTCCATTGCTGACCGCTGTGGGCGAGGCAATCGGCGCGGATTTGAGCGAAGTTACCGGAGTTTGGAAGGGCGCCGATCTGGCGGGAGTGGTTTTCCGCCATCCGCTTTTCCAGCGCGAAGCGCCGGTTGTGACCGCCGACTATGTAACCGTGGATGCCGGTACCGGCATTGTACATACGGCGCCCGGGCACGGTAAGGAAGACTTTGATACCGGCCAGCGGTTCGGGCTGGATGTGTTGTGTCCGGTGGATTCTGCCGGGCGATACACCCCACAGGCTGGAGAGGTTTTTGGTGAGCCACTGACCGGCCTGCGCGTAGTGGCTGAGGAGGGGGAAGGCGAGAGTCGCGCCAACAGCGCGATACTGAGGGCACTGCAGGAGGCCGGCGCGCTCCTGAGCCATACGCACTTTGAGCACTCCTACCCGCACTGCTGGCGCTGCCACATGCCCCTCATCTTCCGCGCTACCGTGCAGTGGTTTTTATCGATCGACCATGACGGCCATCGACAGAAGTGCCTCGATGCGATCGGCGGCGTGACCTGGTATCCACCGGAGAGCGAGAACCGTATTCGCAGCATGGTTGAGAGCCGCCCCGATTGGTGTGTATCGCGCCAGCGATCGTGGGGCGTGGGCATACCGGCATTCTACTGCGACGCATGCGATGAGGCTATCGTCAGCCGTGATGCGGTCGCCGCGGTGGAAGCGCTGGTGCGCGCCGAAGGATCCGACGCGTGGTACTCGGCGCCGCCCGAGTCGATCCTCCCCGCCGGCTTCACCTGCCCGGGGTGTGGCGCCCCGGCAGCAGGACTGCGCAAAGAGACCGACGTGCTGGATGTCTGGTTCGATTCCGGCTCGACCAATCGTGCCGTGCTGGAGGATCGTGCTCGCTGGCCCGAGCTCACGTGGCCGGCTGATCTCTATCTGGAGGGAGGCGATCAGCATCGCGGCTGGTTCAACTCGTCTCTGATGGTCGGTGTAGGCACGCGCGCGGCTGCTCCGTACCGCGCCGTTATCACCAGCGGGTGGACCCTTGATGAAGAGGGATTCGCCATGCACAAGAGCGCGGGCAACGTGGTCGATCCGCAGGATGTGATCGACAGGTACGGGGCCGATGTGTTGCGATGGTGGGTTGCTTCCAGCGACTTTATGAGCGATGTGGGCTGTGGCGCCAATCTCCTGCAGCAGGTTGCAGATAGCTACCGGCGCATCAGAAACACGTTCCGCTTTCTGGTCAACAATCTCGCCGATTTCCGCGTGGAGGAGCATGCCGTCGCCACGGCCGCGCTCGAAGATCCGGACCGATGGATCCTTGAACGCCTGAATGAGGTGACGGAGACGGCCCTGAATGCGTACAATAGTTACGCGTTTCATCGTGCCTACCATGCCGCGCACAACTTCTGCGCTGTGGACCTCTCCGCGGTCTACCTTTCGGCCGTGAAGGACAGGCTGTATGCCTCGGCAGCACATGCGCCGGAGCGGCGCTCGGCACAGACGGCGATGCATCGGGTGGCAGAAACACTGTCGCGGCTTCTGGCCCCGATGCTGGTGTTTACCACCGAGGAGGTTTGGGACTATATCCACCTGCCCGATAAGCCGGCGAGTGTGAGCCTGGCCATGCTGCCGCAGGCACAGCCGGCCGACACCGCCCTGTTGAGCGACTGGACGCGGCTATTGGAGCTGCGTGACGAGGTGAATCGCACACTCGAGGCGGAGAAACGCGACGGGAAGTTCTCCAATCCGTTGGAGGCCCGGGTAACTATCCGCTGCGATCACGACCTGGCGCGGGTTCTGGCGCTGCGCGAGGCCCATTTACCCGCCCTGTTTGGCGTATCGCAAGTTGGCGTGGCCGAAGCTGCGGGTGAGCTGGAGGTTACGGTCGGAGCGGCTGCCGGCATCCGCTGCGCCCGCTGCTGGCTGGTGAAGAGCGATGTCGGCGAGGCCGCGCCGGAGCTTTGTCGTCGCTGTGCCGAAGCAGTTGCCGTGTGGGATGGTGAAAGAGCAGGGGGTGTGGCATAGGAGCGGAATTGCAGCAAGAGAACACGCCGGAAGAGCCGCCGGCGAGCGAGTCGATGGCCGGCCAGCCGGTGAAGCAGCAGGTTCGCGCACCACACCGCGCGCTGCGTGCGCGCACCTTTTACGGCATCGCTGCCCTGGTGTGCGGCGTGGATCAGGGCAGCAAGCTCTGGGCTATGAGTCACCTGTACTGGGGAACTCCCGTGCCCGTGGTGGGGTACCAGTTCGATCTGCGGCTGACCCGCAACACCGGAGGAGCCTGGAGCATGGCGCCACACGCAAACACACTGTTCATCGTGTTTGCGTTTGCGGCTATAGCTGCGCTCATCACGGCGTACCACCGGATGCGTGAGGTGGATCTGCTGGTCGGTGGCGCGTTTGCCCTGGCGCTCGGCGGCGCCGTTGGTAACGTGCTGGATCGGGTGCGACTCCACTTTGTCATCGACTTTTTCGAGATCAGCGCCATCCATTGGCCAATCTTCAACGTGGCAGATTCGGCAATCACGCTCAGCATTGTGCTGCTGGTGCTGCACTTTCTCATGCCGGAGCGGATGCGCGTGGTATCGTCTGCGCGCACTCGGCGTGAAGAGAGTTGACATAAGCCATCGGCTCGGTACCGGGAAGGGTTTGCGGTAATTCTCCATGCATCCTATACTTTTTCATCTTGGCAGCGTAACGGTCAGATCGTATGGAGTGCTTCTGGTCACGGGCTTTCTGGCAGGCTTGTGGCGCGCCATGTGGCTCTGCCAGCGGCGTCAAAAGGAGCTGCCGCCCGGCTCGCCACGGCGTGTGCATCCCGACGCCATCTTCGATATCGGCATCGGCGTGCTGTTTTCCGGGTTGGTTGGCGCGCGGCTGCTGTTTGTGCTCCTGGATTGGGGCAGCTTCGCTGCACACCCGATCGATGCGTTGAAGATTTGGCAAGGCGGCCTGTCGCTGCACGGCGCGCTGATCTTTGGCATCGGTTTCCTCACTATCTACTGCTGGCGGAAGAAGCTCAGCATGATGGCAGTGGGCGATATCGCGGCGCCTACGTTTGCGCTCTCGTACGCCATCGGGCGTGTCGGATGCCTGTTGAACGGCTGCTGTTACGGCCGTCCGACCAACATGCCGTGGGGCATAAGGTTCCCCAGCGAGCAGTTTCCAGGCGTCATGACGCCGCCCAGCCACCCAACACAACTGTACGCCACGCTCTTCAACCTCTTCTGGTTCTGGGTGCTCTTGCGGTGGGAGAAGCGTCGCCACCACGACGGCGACCTGTTTTACGGCTACATCGCCATGTATGGCATCTACCGGTTCATCGACGAGGAGTTTCGCGCCGGCGCAACTTCCACGTACCTCATTCCATCGATGCACCTTACCGATACGCACATTGCAAGCCTGGTCATGATCGTGATAGGCGCGGCCGGCATGCTGTGGCTGCGACGACATCGGACGGCGTACGTCTCGCCCTCCGCACCGGCGGAAGCCTCTGCATAGCAGGGGTTCGCCTTGTATGGAGGAGCGATCGGCCGCAAAGGGCTAACGAACAGGAGAATCGGATACTGACCAGCGAACATTGTTCCGTGGTAGCTGCGTCTATCTAATTGAGTCGCATTGAGCCATCCCGCCGTGATCAAACCGGTGGGAGCCCGGACTGCAGTTGGGCAGTGTGCGGGCGGGGTGTGGTTGCGCCATCATCGTCCGCCGGCGGCTGTGGCTCTTCGCGTGGTCGCTGCGCCCTTTGGCGCGACCCGGTTCGCCGATCTCTGCGGACCGCAATCCTTCCTTCATTCATTCAGGAGTGTTTTGCTTGCCACGCAAGGTCATTGGAATCACGTGCGCTACCGAGCAGGCCGCTAACGGCGGTTCCGCGCTCTTCCGGCTGAACGCTGCTTATGTTCAGGCAGTACAGAACGCGGGTGGCGCGCCGGTCATTCTCCCGTCGTGTTCCAGCCCGGAGATCATCGAGCGGTACCTGGGGCTCATCGACGGTCTCCTGCTCAGCGGTGGGGCCGATATCGCTCCGGGCCTGTATGGGCAGGAGCAGATGCCGTGCTGCGGTGGCATCGATCCCGCCCGCGACGCGTTCGAGCTTCCGCTGGTGAGGCGGGCAATTGAGCAGGATATGCCGGTGATGGGCATCTGCCGCGGCATCCAGGTGCTCAACGTAGCTCTGGGCGGCACGCTGATACAGGATCTGCCTGAGCAGCAGCCGTCGGAGATACGGCACCAGCAGACCGACTTCGGCCATGTACGTTCGGATGCAACGCACACGATCCAGGTGCGGCCGGGCAGCCTCCTGCACGATCTCACGCAATCGGTGCAGATCGAAACAAACTCCATGCATCACCAGGCGCTGGCGGATTTGGCGCCAGGGCTGGTGGTGACGGCCCGGACCAGCGACAGCGTGATCGAGGCGGTGGAGATGCCGTCTCGCCGTATGGTGCTGGCTTTGCAGTGCCATCCGGAGGAAACGGCCTCACGCGATCCCATATCGCGGCGCCTGTTTGAGGGCTTTATCTCGGCTGTATAGCTAAACGCTGCCAGCGGAAAAAGAAAGCCTGCGCCGGCTGCAGTGGCCGGCGCAGGCCCCATCCATTCGGGGATGGTTTACCCTTAAGGAGGACATGTGCTGCTCACCAGTACGTAACGCGGGCACTGCGTGTTCCGGGGGGAACTCGGCCGTTGTGGATTGCCGCAGTGTGGAACCGGTGTTACGCGCGTGCCGGCGCCTCGCTCTATCATCCAACGCCTCACCACTGTCATCCTGAACACCAGCGCGGCTCCAGGCATCGTGGAAGGATCGCAGTGGGATGGCTCCGGCTCCGGGCCCGGGCGCAATCGGCATGTGTGGCTTTCCGCGGAGAAGGTTTCAGGTTGGGCAGCGCGGCAAGTTGACGCGGAACGCTGCGCTCCGGTATAATCGTTGGGCCAGTAATCTGGCGACAACTCCCGGTCATGCTTTCCGGAAGCCCCCAAACCGCTCGAAAGGCATCGTGAAGCCGTAGCGGGAGCGGGCTTTTCTGTTGCTATTGCTGGCGCGGCTTATCAAGCGATGTTCGATACCTTATCCGATAAACTTCAGGGCGTGTTCCAGCGCCTTCGCGGCAAGGGCCGCGTTACCGCCGCCGATGTTGAAGAGGCGATGCGTGAGGTTCGGCTCGCCCTGCTGGAAGCCGACGTCAACTACAAGGTTGTAAAGGATTTTGTTGCCACAGTAAGCGAGCAGGCGAGGGGCGCGGACGTACTTGAGACTCTGCAGCCGGCGCAGCAGGTGGTCAAGATTGTCAACGATGAGTTGATTCGGCTGCTTGGCGGCGCGCAGTCCACGATTACCTCCGCGTCGCAACCGCCGACCGTGATCATGCTGTGCGGACTGCAGGGCTCCGGCAAGACAACGTTATGCGGAAAGCTGGCGCTCCACTTCAAGAAATTGGGTCGCCGTCCCCTGATGGCTGCCTGCGACATCTACCGGCCGGCAGCGATCCGCCAGCTCCAGGTACTGGGCGAGCAGATCGAACTGCCGGTCTACGCTTCCGATCCGGCGGAAAGGAAGTCGCCGCCGACTATCGCCCGGGATGCCGTAAAGCGGGCAGTCGCAGATAACTGCGACCTGGTTTTGTTGGACACGGCCGGGCGTCTGCACATCGATGCCGACCTGATGGATGAAGTGGGCCAAATGAAGGCGTGGGTGAAGCCGCACGAGGTCCTGTTGGTTGTTGACGCAATGGTCGGACAGGATGCCGTCAACTTTGCGGAGCAGTTCAATCGTGAACTTGGCATCACGGGCTTTGTGATGACCAAAATGGATGGAGACGCTCGCGGCGGCGCCGCCCTCTCGATCCACGCGGTTACGGGCGTTCCGATCAAGTTCCTTGGCGTAGGCGAAAAGCTGGATGCCCTGGAACCGTTCTATCCCGAACGGATGGCCCAGCGGATCCTTGGCATGGGCGATATTCTGAGCTTGATCGAGAAGGCTCAGGAGGCCATCGACGAAAAGTCGGCCGCGGAGATCGAGAAGAAGCTCCGAAGCAGCCGGTTTGATTTGAACGACTTTCTGGAACAGATGCAGCAGATGAAGAAGATGGGGCCCATCGAGAATCTGCTGAAGCTTTTGCCCGGCGTAAACAGCGCGATGTTGAACGATGTGAAGATCGACCCGAATCTGCTGCCGCGGAAAGAGGCGATTGTGCGCTCGATGACCAGAGCAGAACGCTCGGACCCATCGCTGATCAACGGCTCACGCCGAAGCCGAATTGCGATTGGCTGCGGACAATCGGTACACGATGTCAATACGTTTCTCGACGAGTTCGACAAGATGCGCAAGATGATGCGCACGATGATGACGCAGCCGAATGGCAAGCGGCCCGGGCTGCGTCACGGCATGAAGGCGCTGCAGGGAATGCAGGGGCCCGCGCGAACCGGACGCAGGCCAAAGCTGCCGTTCAGCCGCTGAACCCAGTTACCGGACCTCCCAACAGCAAGGAGAAGAGGAAGTTGCCCATAAAGATTCGCCTGAAGCGCGTCGGCGCCAAAAAGCAGCCGCAGTACCGCGTCGTGGTGGCCAACAGCACCGCATCGCGCGATGGAAAGTTCAAGGAGATACTTGGACACTACGATCCGTGCAAAGAGGGTTCGCTGGTGCTCAATAACGAGCGGGCCGTACAGTGGCTGCACAACGGTGCACAGCCCACCGATACGGCGCGCAACCTGCTGAAACAGAGCGGGGCGATCGAGCTGTTTGAGCAGGAAAAGGCCGACCGCAAGGCCGCGCGAGCGGCCAGGTAAGCGCGAGCAAAACCGGAGCAACCGATGGTGCAGCAGCTTCTGGAGTATGTGATTTCGGCGCTGGTTGACGTGCCCGAAGAGGTGGATATACGCCGCCTCGAATCGGAGCGCGCCACCACATGGGAAATCCGCGTTGCGCAGGGCGATATGGGCAAGGTTATCGGGCGAAACGGCCGCGTGGCATCGGCGATCCGAACGGTGGCCCGAGCGGCTGCCGGGCACGATGGAGCTCGCATCTTTGTCGAATTCCAGGACTGAGGCTGCGCCGGCCGGGATGATGCCTCTTGGCACTATCGTATCGCCGTTCGGAAGGCGTGGCGAAGTCAAGCTGTGGCCGGATACGGACTACCCGGAGCAGATGCTGAAACGACCAACCATTGCGCTGCGGCTGGCAAAAGGGCCGGTTTCGCAGTGGAAGGTTCAGCAGGCTCGAATGCACAAACGGTGCGTGGTGCTGAAGCTGGAGGGAATCGATTCGATCGACGACGCGGAGCGCCTGAGAAGCGCAGTTGCGCTCCAGGATGTGGGCGATGCCGCGCCATTGGGTGAAGACGAGTACTACATCCACGACCTGGTCGGCTGCGAAGTGCTGACGCCTGGTGGCGCGCCGCTGGGAACCGTGACGGGTGTGCTGCGAACTCCCGCCAACGATGTTTATGTGATACGCTCGCAGGAGACCGAATGGCTGCTGCCGGCAATTCGGCAGGCCGTGCGGAATGTGGATATAGCTGGAAAGCGCATAACGGCAACGCCAATGCCCGGTATCCTGCCCGAATCGTTGGCCGATGCTGCGCATTGATATCCTTACGGTGTTTCCGGTTCCGGTAACCGAGTTTCTGGATCACGGTATTGTGCGGAGGGCGGCGGAGCGGGGGCTGGTGGAACTGTGCGTCACGGATCTGCGTGACTTTACCGAAGACCGGCACCGATCGACGGACGACGTGCCATACGGTGGTGGCGGCGGCATGGTGATGAAGGTAGAGCCTATTGCGCGGGCGATGACCGCCGTAGGCGCCCGAAACCCGGAGCCGGGGATGCAGCGGCTGCTGACAGATCCGCGTGGTCTGCCGTTCGATCAGCCGATGGCGCGGCGGCTGGCACTGGAACAGAGGTTGGTGCTCGTATGCGGCCACTACGAAGGCGTGGATGACCGCGTCCGCAGGTACCTGGTGGATGACTCGGTTTCGGTGGGCGACTATGTGCTGACGGGTGGTGAGTTGCCGGCGCTGATCATCACGGATGCCGTCACCCGGCTGCAGCCGGAAGCATTGGGCGATAAGGATGCGCCCGACAAAGACAGTTTTGCGGATGGTCTGCTCGAGTATCCGCACTATACGCGGCCGGCCGAATACTGTGGCTGGCGGGCGCCGGAGATGCTGCAGTGCGGCAACCATGCGGCCATTCAGCGATGGCGAAGATGGTGGCAGCTGCAGGATACACGCCGACTGAGGCCGGACCTGCTGGAGAAGGCGATTCTGACGAGCGAGGACCGCGAGTTGTTGGAGCTGCCCGAACCGGAAGCACCCGGCGAATGGCGGCAATCCGCTTCGCGCCGACACGATGAGGAGAACGACAATGCCGAAACTTACCACAATTCAGGAGATTGAGGAGGGTGAGAAGTCACGCTCCATCGATATCTGGGTCGAGACGGAAAACCGCCGCCGCGACGCCGAGGGCAAAGAGAAGAAGCGTACCGACGTGGAGCATACCGATGCTTCTGCGCGCGTCCCGATTCCGGGATTCCGAGCCGGCGATACCGTGAAGGTACACGCCAAGGTGGTGGAAGGCGATAAAGAGCGCGTTCAGGTTTTTGAAGGCGTGGTGATCGCCCGGAACAACGGCAGCGTGCGTGCCAGCTTTACAGTGCGCAAGGTTGCGCATGGGGTTGGCGCCGAGCGGACCTTTCTGCTCTTCTCGCCCCGTATTGAAAAGATAGAGGTTGTGCGGTTCGGCAAAGTGCGACGGGCCAAACTCTACTATCTGCGCGGCAAGGTCGGCAAGGCCACGCGCATCAAAGAGGACCGAAACCCAACGCGGTAACCGCGCTGGAATCCTCCGCCCGGTGCGCTTCGGCGCAGAGGCACGCTTTCTGAGACTATGACTCCCAACGATTCCGGAGCGGCCGAGCTCCTCGCCAATCTGAGCCCGAGTATGGTGGTGCTCATCGCATTTGCGCTGACACTCGCCCGGATGGTGCTGTTGAGTTTCCGGGCGCCCGTCAAAGCCGGCGCTGCGTCGCAGCCGCTTCCTGCCGCCCGTACCGTCGCCGATATTCTGGAGTCGCTCATCGTGGCCGGCGTCCTGGTCTTTCTTATCGTCCGGCCGTTCTTTGTGCAGGCGTTTTACATTCCATCGGAATCGATGGAGCCTACCTTGATGGGGCACGATGCCGGCGTAGATCCCGCCACGAACGAAGACTACCAGCACACCATTCACGACCATCTGTTCGTAGACAAGCTGGCTTATCGCTTCCACCCGCCCCGCCGAGGCGATATCATCGTGTTTCTGGCGCCGAAACGGGCCGATATTGAAGACCAGAACAATGGCCTGCCCGAGAAGCAGAATGTGTTGATCAAGCGCCTGATCGGCATTCCCGGCGACACCATCCTGGTGAAGGACGGCGCTGTTTACCGCAACGGAAAGCGGCTTAATGAGCCGTACATCAAGGAACCGATGAAACTGGATTCGCACGTGCCGTTTGGTTCGCCCGGTTCTCCGGGTGATCCCGCTATTGGCGTGCCTCCGGGGGCGGTACATCTGGCTCCCGGTGAGCTGTGGGTGATGGGCGATAACCGCAACAACAGCAGCGACAGCCGATATTGGGGCCCACTGCGCGAAACCAGAGTTATCGGCAGGGCGGACTGCATCTTTTGGCCACTCGACCGGATCCGAATCCTGCACTGAACGGTTTTCAACGACAGGCACACCCGAGGAGACGCGCGATTACAAGGTCCACGCCTGCCGGATGGGACCTGGAGCGCGATGCGATTGCTCACGGCGCGACCTGCGTTGCCGGCATCGATGAAGCGGGGCGCGGGGCATGGGCTGGGCCGGTTGCGGCTGCCTGTGTGGTGCTGCCGCTGGGAGTCGATCTTCCTGGCCTCACCGATTCCAAGCAGCTCACGCCCTCCCGGCGCGCCGAACTGGAACTCCGGATCGAGGACTGCGCCGTGGCGATCGGCTTTGCACTGGCCAGCCAGGCGGAGATCGATCGCCTTAACATCCTGCGCGCCACACACCTTGCGATGCGCCGCAGTTTCGAAATCGTGCGCTCGCTGGCCCCCGAAGCGTTCGGCCTCATCGACGGCCTGCCGGTACCGGGCTTTCCGGCGCCCTGCCGATCCGTGGTCCGCGGTGACTGCCTCAGCGCCTCCATTGCGGCCGCTTCGGTGATCGCCAAAGTCCGTCGCGACCGCATCATGGTTGATCTGCAGGGCCGGTACGGCCGGTTTGCATTTGCACGTCACAAAGGCTACGGTACTCAGCTGCACCGGAGCGAGCTGCAGCAGTTTGGTCCTTGCCCCGAACATCGGCTCTCGTATCGCCCCGTCGTGGAGGCGAGCATGGCGGTGATGGGCCGCTTGCATGGCGGGTAGCCGGCGGCTGGGAGAGTACGGCGAGGAGTGTGCGCGCCGTTACCTGGAGGGTTTGGGTTGGCGCCTGCTCGCTGTCAACTATGGCACACCGGTAGGCGAGGTGGACCTGGTGTTTGAGCGGTCACCGGCGCCGCACGCTGCGCTGGTGTTTGTTGAGGTGAAGACGCGGTCCGGCGAAAGCTTTGGCGACCCGGCAGAAGCTGTTACCGGCAGGAAGCAGGCCCGAATCGTGGCGGCCGCGCGTAGGTATCTGGCCGCGCACCCGGCGCGCGACGAGCCCGAGTCTCGATTTGACGTCGTAGAGGTCTACACGGTGCCCGGGAAGCCAACGCGAGTTCGGCACATCGCCGCCGCGTTTGGACCCATCGATTGAGTCCGGGACGCAGTCTGTTCGGCGCCACAAAAACAGCGCGGCGTCGGATGAGATTGTCATCCGACGCCGCGCCGATGTCAGTCAGAGCGTAAGGCCGAAACTACAGTATGATTAGGAAGTAGTGCTGTTTACGCCGCTGGCTTGTGGCCATTCTGACTGACGCTGCTCTCCTCGTTCTCCCCGGGCTCGTGCATCGAAGCAGAATGGGCATCAAACAGCGCCCTTCCTGCAAGTTCCGGCAGCACCACATTGAGCGGTACCTGCACGAAGACCCTCTGTCCGCTGCGTGGAAATACGAGCCCCACTCGAACAGGCGAGTTCATTGCGTCACCTCCTCTCTATGAAGTTGTCCTCACATCATTATAGACGAGCTCACGTCGCCAAATGTTGCCTCCCGCCAACAAGAGTGCAGGATGCGTGTTGAGAGAGTGTCTAAAGATTGCTGGAATCGGAGACGGACCGCTCGTGGGGCGAAACGTGCAGGCCGGTTGTGCACAGCCATGCGATGGCTCGCTGCACTTCGCCCAGCGGCCCGGTAAGCGCTATCTCCAGCCATCCGCCTTCTGCAGCGTCGAACGCTGCGCTCAGAATGTTTACAACTACACGGTGGTCACGCCCCAGCCGGCAGAGCACCGGTTCATCGCCCTGTCCGCGTGCAGCCATTTCGATCGCCACGTGCAGGGTCGCCACGCCCGTAGCCTGCTCCTCCGGAAGCGGGCCGCAGCGCTCGATGCTGCCCTTTTCCGGCAGCATTCCGCAATCGGCCAGGTACTGCCGGGCTTGATCCAGCTCCTCCTGTGAGCCGTCAAATGAGGCCTCGCAAACCGCGGTTGCGCCGGTTATGTAGGCGCGCCGCAGGTTTGCAGCCACATGAAACTTGCGTGCCACCCTCCAAAGGATCGGCGCGCTCGAGTGCGGCGCTGCCGCTGCCAGAGTAAGATGCATAGTCGGCATGGTTATTGAGCGCCGGTTACAGGTTCCGGGTGAGACAGCCCACGCCGCCGGCTATAGCCGGTACGATGGAGACGGTGTCGCCATCTTTCACCGGTGTCTCCTTGCCGGAGAGAAACCTTACATCCTGTTCGTTGAGGTAGATGTTGACGAACCGGCGCACCTCGCCCGCATCATCGGTTATGCGCGCGGCAATACCGGGATACTTGCCATCCAGGCTTGCAATAACACCGGAAATGGTGCCGGGCTCTGCAGACACCTCGGTATTATCCTCGGTGTATCTGCGCAGCGGCGTGGGTATCAATACGGTTACAGCCATTTCAGTTGCTCCTGCTGCCGGGCGCCGTTCCGGCGAGCGCGTGCTCTCGCGTGTCTGAGCTTAGCGCGGCATCCAGCGACTTGAGGTTAGGTTCAATCTGGCGCGGAGTGGCAAGACGCCCCTCCATGACTTCCTGCACTTTCAAGCCATTGCCTGTAATCGCCAGCACGACAACGTCATCTTCGTGGAAGCGATGCTGCTTCGCAAGTTTCCGCGCCACAGCCACGGTGACGCCTCCGGCGGTTTCGGTAAAGATCCCCTCGGTATGCGCCAGCAGTTCCATTCCCTCCACCACCTCATCGTCGGTCACGTCGTCGGCCCATCCGCCGCTCTTGCGGACCGTCTCGATAGCCAGCAGGCCATCGGCCGGATTGCCAATTGCGATGGACCGTGCGATAGTGGCTGGCTTCTGCGGTTTGAATACCTCCCAGCCGGCCTTTACGGCGGTGGTGATGGGCGAGCATCCGGTTGCCTGCGCGGCGTACATGCGGGTGTTCACCGTATTCTCAAGCAGTCCGAGCCTGGAGAACTCGTGGAGGCCCTTGTAGATCTTGCTGATCAGTGATCCGCCGGCGCACGGCGCCACAACGTGGTCGGGGGCGCGCCACCCAAGCTGCTCGGCAATTTCGTATCCGACGGTTTTCGAGCCATCACCATAGTAGGTACGCATGTTCACGTTGACGAAGGCCCAGGGATACCTGCCCACCGCTTCGGCGCACATGCGGTTCACGTCATCGTAGTTGCCGGCAACCGCAAAGAGCCTTGCGCCGTAAACCAGGGTTCCCAGTACTTTGCCGGCTTCCAGGTCGTTGGGAATGAAGATGTTGGCCTGGAAGCCGCCTTCTGCGGCATGCGCCGCTACGGAGTTTGCCAGATTCCCGGTGGAGGCGCAGGCAACCGTATCGAAGCCGAATTCGTGGGCTTTCGTGAGCGCCACGGAAACCACACGGTCTTTGAAAGAGAGTGTGGGGTGATTGACGGCGTCGTTCTTTACGTAGAGGCGGCGCAATCCCAGCGACTCGCCGAGCCGGCGTGCGCGAACGAGCGGCGTAAAGCCAACGTGGCCGCCGACGAATGGCTCGCCTTCAACCGGCAGCAGCTGCTTGTAACGCCACATTGAGCGTGGGCCGCACTCGATGGTCTGCCGAGTTACCCGTGGAGCGATCTCGGCCCAGTTCATCACCACTTCCAACGGCCCAAAGCAGTTGTCGCAAACGTGGTTCGGCGCCACCGGTGACTCTTCGCCACACTCGCGGCACTTGAGGGCTGATACTTTCACCATCGCTCGCTCTGTAGCTCCATGCATCCGCCGATAGACAAAACGCCTCTCACTCCGCGCTTTATGGCGCCGGACGAGGGGCGTTTGCGGCAGGATCTCGCTGCCCAGCCGGCGCCGGGCGAAAAGACGGCAGCGGGCGGCTGCCATGGTAACCGAACCACTCGAAGTGTACCCGGCAGCCGCCCGCAGTGTCAACGAGCCGGCGGTCCCTACGGTCCCGCCTGCACTCTATTTTCCCTTCTTCTTGTCAGGCGACTTCCGCACGGGCGCGCGGAAGGGATTGCCCTTTGGCGCAACCTTGTGGCTGTTGATTGCCGCCGGGTGCGGTACGAACCTTGAAGGCTGTGCCGGCGCGTGCCTTTGCTGGAAGGTGTGCGGAGTTACCGGCCGGGCCGGGCCACGTCCCTGGGCCTGGCCGAAGGGGTTACCCGGGTGCGCCACCGGATGCCCGAAGATCGGCGCGGGCGGCTGAAGCCGGAAGGGCGTCGAGTGTACGGGTTTCCCGGTACGGTGCTGCGGCACAAACGCCGGACGCGGTGGCGCGAACGAGTGAGCCACAGGCGCGCGGTGATTGGGCGTAACGGGTGAGCCCATGTTTCGGCCGAACGCATGACCGGGCGGAGTAAAGCCGGGCTGGCGCCCGAACGCATGACCGGGCGGAGTAAAGCCGGGCTGGCGCCCAAACGCATGACCTGGCGGCGTGAAGCCGGGCTGACGCCCGAAGGCATGACCGGGCGGCGTGAAGCTCGAACCGCCTGCGCGGCCGGGCGGTGCGAAGTGCCCATGAGCGGGGCCGCCCGACGGATGGCCAAACGATCCGCCCATGCTCGCCATTGGTCTGTTCATCGAGTGGGGCAGCAGCTGGCTACCCGGGATCTGGCGATTGCCGATGTTCGCGCTGCGGTTCATCCCCATGTTTGCCATCACGGCGCCGGCCGGACCGCGACCGTTCATCGGCAGCATGCTGCCGTTCCGGCCGTTGTAGTAGCGGACGATCGAACTGGGTGGCGCGTACTGGTTAGGGCGGCCGCTGTGATGCTGGTTTTTCAGCAGGAGGTAGGCGCCGACGAGAACGGGAAGCGCGAGCCACCACAGGTTCTTGTTGCTGTGACTCTTTGGCTTGATGATGGTCGGCTGGTAAGTGGGTTGACTGTAGGGATCGTTATAGCCGGCAAGCTGCGACTGCCCCGAATACTGCGTGCCGGGATCCTGGTAGTACTGGGTGTTGGGATCGCCGACGTAGTTCCGGTAACTGTCGCCGCTGCTGGTCCGGATTATGCGGAAATACCGATTTCGGGAGGCGTCGTAACGCAACGGATAGTAGTGTCCGTTTGGTCCCGTGTATGCCGGGTAGAAATGGCCCTGGCTGTCTCGGGCTACGTGGTAGTAGTGCCCGTCATGATCGCGAAGGTACCATGCGCCTGAGTGCTGCACCATGGTGAGCGTGCGATTGGTATCCACCACCTTTGCCGGCGCCGGCGGAAGGCTGGGCAAGACCGTGTAGGGCTGAAAAGCTTGACCGCCGGCGGCGCCTGCGGTGGTTGTTGGTGGCGCCCCAGCAGCCGGATTGGCAGGCGTGGCGGCCGGCGGCGCCGGAGCGGTGCTGGAAGGCGACGTTTTGCCGCAACCTGCCAGCAGAGCGAGCGCCAATCCTCCCAACGCAGCCGCAGCGGCAATTCGGGTTGAAGCAGGGCGGAATCTCATCTCGAGTTCTCCTTGGGCCGGGTCGGTGCCATCGACCGGTTCGCGTGAGACGGCCTCGGCCTGCTTACGCGCGGCCGCACTCCGGGCCTATCCCTTGTAATACGAAGTATAGGCCCTATTGTTACACCTGGCGTTGTAAAATGTGCGCTTGGCCAGCTTATTGCAAAAGGCGCATCGCCAGGACCATGTGAACTTTCATATTCATCGGGCCGTTCGGTCCGTTAGACAGCGTCATCGACATATCGCCGGAGCCGCTCATGCGGATCAGCTTGCCTGCCGCCGGGCTGAAGTCGGAGTCGGACGTCATATGGAGCTCACCAGTTCCGCCGTCGGCTTGCGCTACCGAAATCGGCGCGGTCATTACGCTGTGGATGAGCACGGTGGTAAAGCCACCCACGTGCTCGGTTTTCACCAGCCGAGAATGCACCGTGTAGATGCCTCCTCCGGAAACGGGCGGAAGTTTCCCGGTGGTTACCCAGGTTTGACCTGGAGAGACGGCATGCTTCGGCAGGTAGACCGTAGCGTTCTGCATGGAGCTGCTAAACTGGCCGGCCATGGCGCGCTCCTGCGCAGTGCCACCTGTTGCCTTCATCGAGAGGATGTGTCCCAACGGCGAAAAGACCATCGTGAAGCTGGGAGTGGCCGGCGCCGGCAGAACGTTGCCGTTGACCATATACTTCATACCATTGACGCTCTCGATCGCCTGTGCATTGCCGTCTGGTAACACTTTTGTGACGTGCGTGGCAATCTCCATCGCCATACGGGCGGGAATCGTCCGCTCTCCACCATGGGCACCGACCACGGTTGTAAGCTGCATGGTGAATGCATACTTGAGGTTTTCGCCGGCTTTGAACTTCATGCGCAGGAAAACCGGTCCCCGAGCCGCGCCGGCCGCAAGCGCCATCGAGCCGGTAATGGCTGCAATGGCAACCGTCTTGGCGCGCGAGCCGAATTGAAAATGCATCAGTGTCAATCCTTTGAGTTATGGGCGGCGGTGATTTTGGCCGGTAGGTCCGTTGCGAGCCCGCCACCATGGCACACGAGTAGGATGATCGCGCTCTTCTGGTTTACTGCAAAAGGCTCAATGCCAGGACCATGTGAATCTTCATATTCATCGGGCCGTTCGGTCCGTTGGAGACCTTCATCGACATGTTGCCGGAGCCGCTCACGCGGATCAGTTTGCCGGCCGAAGGGCTGAAGTCGGAATCTGAAGTCATCTTAAGTTCACCGGTTCCGCCCCCTGCCTGCGAAACGGCAATCGGCGCGTCCATCACGCTATGGATGAGTACCGTTGGAAAACCGCCTACGTGTTCGGCCTTTACAAAGCGAGAACGTACGGTGTACGTACCTCCGCCCGCCACGGCCGGCAGCTTACCGCTGCTGACCCAGGATTGGCCGGGAGAGACTGCCTGCTTCGGCAGGTAGACTGCGGCATTCTGCATTGGGCTGGTCAATTGGCCAGCCATTGCCTTCATTTGCGCGCTGCCACCGTTGGTCTTCATGGAGACTATCGTGCCAAGTGGCGAGTACACCACGGTGAAGCTGGGTGTGGCGGGTGTTGGGAACTGGTTGCCATTCACCATATACTTCATGTTCTCGATGCTTTCCGTTGCTTGAGCGTTGCCGCTGGGCATCACTTTTACGATATGTCGTACCATCTGCATCGTCATGCGCGCGGGAATGTTCTGCTCTCCGCCGTTGACATTCACCGAGGTGGCAAGCTGCATGGTTAACGCATACTTAAGCGTTTGGCCGGCTTTGTATTTCATCCGGAGGAGTACCGGACCGTGAGCCGCGCTGGCCGCCACTGCCAAAGAAGCTGCTATGGCCCCAAAGGCAAGTGATTTAACGCGTGGACCGATTTGAGAATCCATCTGGGTCAATCCTTTCATTTGTGCGCCGGTTTGGTAGGCGCCTGCGAGCTCGTGGCGAGCTCTCCGTCGTTTAGTACATCGGTGGTGTCGTTGGTTCCCGCTACAATCATCTCGGCATGCCCATGCAACACGCCATCGGCCAGTCCAGCCGCAGCCACAGGTACGTGGTCGGCGCTGAACTGCATGCCAACTATGCGTCCCGCGACCGGATCCACGTAATACAGGCTGTCGAGGTGGATCGTCAGGCCGGGCGTCGCCCCATCCGTCATCGGTACGCTTGCGCGTATCCTTACCGCAACAGTATTGAATCCCAGCAGCGACCTGCGACCAACAAAGATGCACGCGTAGTCCACCGATCGCCCGGGAAGAAACGGATTGGCAACGCGTGCAGCCCACGACTCCCCCACGGCCACGGGCTGTTGCGGAGCCGGTGTGTTTTGCAGCAGTTCTATCACGCGGGTCAAGGCTCCGCCGTTGCCCGTTCCTGCCCCAGCTGGAGCCTGTTTCAGGAGCCCGGCTGCCGTTACCGTCCGCGTGACCGCCGGCAGCTCCGGTGGTGAAGGAACCGCCTGCCCGTTGATCTTGATATCTTCAGCGTCACCACGCGTACTGAGGACGGCATCCCCGTTACTCGCTACCGATTTCACAACACTCGCTGATGTGGTAACGATCTGAACAACTACCGGATTGGCGGGGTCCGTGGAGGATAGCACCGCATGTGTACGCAGCCGCTGCCTGGCGCCGACATGGTAGATGAATCGCCACGGAGCTACCTTTTCGGTGGGTGCTGCGCCGAGGTTGGCCGGCGGTGTTTGCGCCTTAACGGCGCCACCGGCGCCGTTGAGCAGCAGGAAAATGCAAAGCCCGATTCGATTTCGCATTGTTTTCCCCAGATACAGCCCCTGCGTGCCGGCGCCGTCAGTTGCTTGAAGGCGGAAGGTCTTGAACATTGAGTCGCGCCGCGATATCGATTGTTGATACCAGCGGCGCACCCGGATCGAGCGGGTCGGGCTTGTCACGTGTCCGTTTCAGCAGCACGGTGAGGTCGAAGTGGCCGAGCGCCATGAATCCAGCCGTCGTGGCGTCAGCCGGGGCCGGGCTCATGAAGCGCACAGAGCCGGCCAGTTTTGCCGTTCCGCTCAAACTCCCTTCGGCAGCCACTGCGCTGGTTGTGGGGTTACCATCTTTATCCACCTTGGAATCGATCTTAGCCAGCGCCGTTTCAGCAAACTGGTATCGTTCCGAACCACCGGCGGCTGTCGCCGAAACCAGGGTGCCACCGTAGGTGACATCGCCCAGCCGCTTACCGAGCACGCCATCGTCAAATGCCCAGGTGTCGTTGGCGTTTAGTGGCTTGTTCGGGAATATCAGCGGCATCATAAGCAGGCATATGCGCCGGATATCGAACCCGAGCTGGATGCGAACTGGCGTCGTTGTTCCGGTTTTCAGGCTGGCAATGCTGCCGTCGGCGCGAATGACTGCGGTTACGTTAAGCGTCTTTTGAATCTCATCGAGCGGAAGTGGGAATGGGATCACCGCGTCGGGGTTGACCTTGCCATTATGCCCAGGATCTTTTTGCAGCAGCCCAATATCGGCGCTATCCACGGAAAAGTCGATCACCGCGCCGGCCGGCGATACGCTCTGCACGGTGGCCTTGTATGTAAGTATCACGCGGATGTGGACCGGCTCTCCGCCCGGCTGCGCAAATGGTGGAATGTGACCGTTGAAAAACGCCGTCACTTTGTAGCGCCTGGTGGTTCCGGCGGTAAGAGCGTACGTGAAAAGCGCCGGTACGGGCGGTGATACGCTTCCGGCGCCGCTTACGGGTATAGCAAAGCCGAGAGAAAGCAGAGTTGCGAAAGTGGCGGTTAGCCGCCGCCGGGTGCGATGAACAGACTTCAGTGTGATCTCCCCAGTTCTGCGATTTCATCCATCACGGCCGACGCACGCGGACGCGCGCAATCAGACAATCCGTGATTGGCTACACGAAGTATACTGAACGGTGACCGGTTTGTATTGTTACGCGATGCTATTGACTTCGGTTTCACGGTCCGGGCAGGCCATCGAAGAGGGTGGCTCCTTGTGACGTACGTGCTTGTGCGGACGGCGATCTGGCTTGCACTGCGCTGCCTCTTCCCTTTATTCGGCGGTCTTCGCATTATCGGCAGAGACCAGGTTCCGCGCAAGGGGGGCGTGATTATTGCCGCCAACCACATCAGCGATTGCGATCCGGCGGCCATCGGCATGGCGCTGCCACGCCGGTGCTGGTTCATGGCCAAGCAGGAGCTGTTTGAGATGCCGCTGGTTGGTTGGGTGGTTCGTACGATGCACGGCCTGCCGGTGCGACGGTGGACCGCCGACCATGCCGCGCTCCAGCGCTCGATTGCGCTACTCAAGAGCGGTCAGGCCCTGGTGGTTTTTCCTGAGGGCAAGATCAGCGAAGACGGGTACTTACAGCCATTCTCACCAGGCGTTATGCTGCTTGCTGCGTACAGCGGTGCCCCAATTGTGCCGGCGCTGGTGCTTGGAACCGATGGCATTATGCCGTACGGCAAAACGCGTCCGCAGCGCTCGCACGGCCCGGCTATTGTGGAGTTCGGCGCGCCGTGCACGCTGGATAGCCTTGCACCGGCGAGCCGCGGCGCCGAGCGATACCGGGCTGCTGCCGAGGCGCTGCGGGACGTGCTGATCCAGATGGGTGGTCGCGTGCCCGCTGATGACGCGCAGTGACGGCCGCCGATTTCGCCGATGCAACAGGCGCATGCAGTGTGGTCATAATATGGACTCGGCTAAAACCGTCGTGTCTGGTGTTACGTATTCTCGGCGAAGGCCGCCACGATTGCCGGCCGGCGCCCGAATCGCAAGAGTCAAACCGTTGAAGCTGCTAACTCTCCTGAATCGCCTGGATCGCAAACTCGAACGTATCTATGAGCACGGCTTCGGCGCCCCGCGCGATATACGGGCGGCCGATGTGCTGAAGGAGCTGAAGCGCGCCATGGAGGCCGACCTGGCCGAAGACGCGCGTGGAAACCGGCTTGCGCCGAACGAGTACGAGGTTACGATCTACCCGCGCGGCGAGGAGGAGCGGGAAAAACTGCTGACGGTTATTACGGCCGAGAGCCTTGCCGAGGTGCTGGAGCAGACGTGCCGCGAGCGGGGGTACATCTTCGCTGGCGATTTGCGCCTGTCGGTGACGGCATCGGAGGCGCCGCCATCGCAAGGTGCAGCCAGCCTGAGTGTGAAGGCCCGGTTCAAACGGAGTGAACCCGCGATTGCACCGGAGCCGCCGCAGAATCAGCCTGTGGGACGGTTCAGCGACCTGGATGACGACATGACGGTTGCGGCGCACGCCGGCGCCGAGGTGGTTGTGGAAGAGCCGGGTTTGCCGCCTGCCACAATCGGACTCCGCTCCGGGTCACTCACAATCGGCCGATCCCAAACCGGCAATGAACTGGTACTGAACAGCAGCCAGGTTTCGCGGCGCCATGCGCGGATTGATCGAGAGTTGGATGGAACCTTCACGGTTCATGATCTCAAGAGCCGGAACGGCACGATCGTGAATGGCCGTCCCATCGAAGCGCGCGCGCTGGGCGACGGCGATACAATCACCATCGGTGATGTGGTGCTGCGATTTCGGCTGACGGGCCGCCGGGAGTCGCAGCTTACGGCGCCGGCAGGCGCGCCTCCGCTGGAGCTGGAATGGCGGGATGAGGCTGGTGCGCTCAACCGGCGCGTGTGCGGCTCTTCCACGCGCTTTGGCGCCGGCATCACCTGCGACGTGGTCCTGCCGGCAGCCACGCGCCAGCAGCTGGCTGAGATAACCATCGCCGATGGCTGCTACTGGGTCACCAACCTGGCGGGCGAACCCGGCGCCGTTTCGCTCAACGGCGAGCCGCTGGCTGCCAACGCGAGGCGCAGACTGGCGGCCGGCGATGAGATTGCCATGGCAGGACGCAGTTTTACGGTACAATTCGCGCGCTAAGTCACGCCCATGCTGATTCTACTGGGCATGGCCCGGTATCTTTTTCTTCTGGCTGTTGTAGCATTCGTAGCGCTGCTGCTGGCGCTACTTCGCCGCGATGAGGCATGAGGGGCTGTGTTCAAGGTTGAAACTTGTAATTGGCAGCCGAAGTGATGTTGGACGACGCCGCAGCCGCAACGAAGATGCCGTGGTGGTGCTCTCTTCGACCGAGCTTGGCGGCCATGTGGACGCGCTGGTGGTTGTTGCCGACGGAATCGGCGGCACCGGCGGCGGCGCCCAGGCCGCTCGGATTGTTGTAGATACCATCTCCGATCGTTTGAAGTCGAGCATCTCGAGTAATGCGCGGGGCGCGGTCGGCGAAGCGCTCAAGGCATGCATCATCGAGGCGAATGCGCTGGTTCGCTCGCAGCAGAAGTCTTCGCCTGAGCTGGCGTCTATGGGCGCAACATGCGTCGCAGCCGCCGTGGTTGGCGACCTGCTTATCGTAGCCCACGTGGGTGACAGCCGCGCCTACCTGCTCCGGGACCGGCAACTCCGGCAATTGACCGATGACCATTCCGAGGTGTGGCAGGAGGTCAAGGCCGGCGCAATGACGCCGGAGCAGGCGCGCCGCAGCGCGTTCCGCAACTCGATCACACGGGCCGTCGGGCTCGATTCGACGGTTAACCCGGACGTTGTTGAGCTGACGCTGCTTCCCGACGATACGCTTCTGTTCTGCAGCGACGGGTTGAGCTCCGAAGTGCCCGATGCCGACCTGGCTGGGTTGCTGATGGCGGCGCCACAGCCACAACTGGCATGCGACCGGCTGGTGGAGCGCGCGTTGCGTAACGGCGGGCGCGACAACGTGACGGTTGTGGTGACCCACTGCGATCATAGCGCCTCCGACATCGAATCGGAAGCGCCAACGGTATCGCCGGTGGCGCAATCGGCCGGTGCGACGCCGGTAGAGCGCGCGCCAGCGTTTGCAGCGCCTTCCGGCGCGGCCGAGGCTGAGCCGGAAGTGCGTCGAGTGACCACCCATTTCGAGCGGCGCCGGCGGCTGACCACCACGGACGCGCCACAAGCCGTTTCGGCCCGCAGCGTGCCGCACAATCGACGCGAAAGCGGCCAACACCGCTCGCAGGCCGATCTTGCAGAGTCAGGTGATGGCGAGTCCCAGGAACCAATGGTTTTGGTGACCGGTGTGCTGGTCGGCCTGGTTTTCTTGCTCGGTCTTGTTATTGTGGCTCTCGTACTCCGCCCGAGCCTCGATGCGAATGCAATCAAGCTGCCAACTCAAGCATCCGGGGCGATGCGATTTACCGACTTGCCGCTGAATTACCAGGATCCCGTCACACTCACGGGTAAAGCGGTTCGCTCGTCAACCCTCCTGGTAACTCCCGACGGAAGCGCCGTTGTGATCGCGCAGAACGGCGCCCGGCTTCTCGTAGGGCGTGACCGCAGCGTTGCAAAGGTAACCGGGCTGCATCTTCCGGTGGTTCCCGGCGCGGGGCAGAGTGCCGGACAAGATCGAGATGTATACCTTGTGATGGATGCGAGTGGTAACGCTTACTGCAACGACCCCATCAATCGCGTCATCGACAAGTTTGACCCTGCTGGAAAGCTCATTTCGAGCTCAATCGGCAAAGGCAAGCTGACCGCGCCGGCTGCAATCGGTGTGAACCAGTATGGCGACCTGTTCGTTATCGATAACCACCATCTCAAGTACATTGCCGCGCAGCCGCCGCACCGCAAACCTTCGGCGAGTGATGACCTGGCCGCAGCGGTTCGCGCGATGAATCTTCGCGAAAACCCGCACTGATGGCCGGCGTTATCGAAAAGGTGGGGAAGTATGAGCTGCTGAAGGAGCTGGGCCACGGCGCGACGAGTGTTGTCTACCTGGGTCAGGATACCATTCTGCGCCGGCAGGTTGCGCTTAAGCGTATCTCGGCCGACGTGCAGGACCGCGAGAGGATTCTGGGTGAGGCCCGACTGCTTCTGGCGCTTCAACACCCCAATATTGTGCGGGTGCATTCTGCGGACGCAACCGACACGACAATTCTGATCGACATGGAGTACATCTCCGGCGGGACGGTGAAGGAGCGCCTGATCAGCGGCGGTGCAATGCCGTGGCAGAAAGCCGTCCGGATAGCCACGCAGGTGCTGGCCGCTCTGGAGTACGCGCACGGGGAGAAGGTGCTTCATCGCGATATTAAGCCCGCGAACATTCTCCTGACCGAGACTGACGACGTGCGCCTGGCCGATTTTGGCGTCGCCGAATTGGTCGCCACGCACGGATACGCGGCCGGCGCAGGTACTTTTGCCTATATGGCGCCGGAAGATTTCGATGAGGTGAGCCACTCGGACTGCCGGTCAGACCTGTGGGCCGTTGGTATCACGCTGTACGAAATGTTGACGCTTCAACGTCCATTTATTGTTTCCGATCCGAGGAATCTGTTTGTATGGAGCCGGGCGATACGCACGCAGATTCCGCTCCCGATTGCCGCGTTCGACCCATCGGTCCCGGCGTTGATGCAGGCCGTGCTGGACCGGGCGATGGAGCGCGATCGCAGCCTGCGATACGGTTCGGCGGCGGAGTTCAGCCGTGACCTGAATGCGCTGTTGGAGGGTAAGCCGGTTGCTCCGGCAACGATCAGTGCGTGGGAACTGCGACAGGTCGATCGCGGCAAACAGACGCCCGCCGTTGTGATCACCACGAGAAGTGTTGCCTCTGAACCGCCATCCGCTGCCGCCAGGGCTGAACCCGGAATGCTGGTTGCCCAGGTACCGGCGATCGAGCCTGCGACGATGGCTGCCGGAGACCGCATTGTCGATTCGGCGGCTTCGGATCCGAAAAGCACGCTGCAACGGTCCGTGCATCTGGGCGCCATTCATGCAGGCGATACGCGTGGCCGGCTGGCATGGGTCCGGTCGCAGAGTCGAGCTGCTTCCATAGCCGAACCGGGAGCCGCCGCTGCAAAGGGCCGACCCCAGTGGCTGATCGTACAACCCGTCATCTGGCGCCGATGGGTCCGTTTGCTCTGGATCCGTGCCAGCGTGCCGGCGTACATGGCTCCGGAGGATCGGCGGTTCGATGCCGGGTTGGCATTGCCGGGATCCCGCGCGCCGGTGGTGATCACAATGCAGGTTTTGCCTATGGAACGAAGTCTGCGTGAGGCAGCCTGGTGGTTCCTGCCACTCTTTGCGCTGGTGATGGCTCCAATGGTATCGGTGACTGTATTTCGTTCAGGCGCCATCCTCCGCAACCATCTCGAGCTGGTGGCGCCACCGATCGCCGCCGTCACGGGAGCGCTTGCCCTGATGCTGCTGCTGGTAAGCATTTCATCACATCTGGACCCTACTGCCAGCTCGGCATGCGCCTTCGCGATTCTGTGCGGTTTCGGACCTCTGGCAGCGTTTGCTTTACACTACGGCGGAGTTGGTGCAACAGCCAGCCTCCGGCATGGCCTGATGGCCGCTGTGTTGGCGGGCGGGCCACTGTTGGGTTGCTGCCTGTTACAGGTATTCTATCCTGCGCGTTGGCGGATGTGGGCGGCCGCTGTAGGCGTCGGCGCTGCCAGCGTCACGGTAGGAGCCATCGCAGCGCTCAACATGCTGCGTTAGGCCCTGATCGGAGAGCGGTTCCGTGCGAAAGCATCTCAATTATCTGGTATTTGGCGCGATAGTTTTGATTGTGGCGACACTCGCCATCAACCACAGCCGGCACATGCGTTACCTGGTCGACTCCATGTCGTCGCCCAACCCGCGCGTCCGGAGCAGCGCGGCGCTCGAACTCATCAACTCCGAGCAGTTTATGGACGCGATTACGGGCGAGCCCGTGCATATTCGAGAGAACGCTGCCGGTGCGCTGCGCGATCTTGGTACGGCGGCTGCAGTTACGCAGTGCATCGCGTTTCTTAAAGACGATTCGGGTCCGGTCCGCACACACCTTGCTCATGCGCTGGCTGCGATTGGCGCCAATTCACCGGCTAATATCACGCAGCTGGCCAAGGGGCTTAACGACGGCGATAGCTACGTCCGCAAAGGGACAATCGATGCCCTTACGAACCCGCAGTGGGGTATCGGGCCGCGGCCCGGAGTGGCGGCCGGCATTGTTGCCGAGATGAAGGCCGATGCCGGCTCGCGCGGGCCCGCCGGTGACGTTCTGAGCAGTGCCGTGTTTGAAACACCCGCGGGGCGCGCACAAAGCGTCGCCTTGCTGCTGGCGCAGCTGAAAGATACCGACCCTGCGGTGCGTTCCGGCGCGGCCGACGCTCTCGGCAAAATCGGCGATCCCAGTGCTGACCCTGCGCTGATTGGACTTGTACAGCACGATGTTGCGAGTGTAGTGCGCGTCGCGATAGGCGCCTTAGCATTGATTGCTTCACCAGACGGTGAGCCGGTTTTGATCTCCGCAGTCGCCAACCCAAACGCCGACAGCAATGCGCGCGAGCAGGCGGCCGCAGGTCTCGGCAAACTGGGTGACCCAGCGGCCATAACGGCCCTTCTGAGTGCCTTGAGCGACGACGACCTGGATCTGCGCACGGCCGCCGTGGCGGCGTTGGCCCATGCCGTGCGGCCGATGCCTCCGGCGCCAGCCGTTCAGCCTGTCTTGAAGCGGCTGATCGCCGCGCTCGCGAACAACAATAACGACTTGCGCAAGGGTGTGGCCAGCGCACTCGTGGCTGTGGATTCGCCATCCATCGATCCTGCTCTTGTGGTGGCGCTCAAGGACCCAGACCCGCGGGTACGCGCCGCTGCCGCAGTGAGCCTGGGCTTTACGGGAAACGCGCCCGCAGTTCCGGCGCTGATTGCGGCACTGTCCGACCCGGATCCTACTGGAAACACGCCGGCGGCCGCCCGTGATGCGCTTGCAGCCATTGGAACACCTGCCCTCGCACCGCTGACTACCGAAACAGCCCGCGGTGGTGTTGATGCGTGGTATGCGTCACAGGCCCTGGCTCACATGGGGGTACTGGCGCTGCCTGCCCTGCGCCGCGAAGCGGCCAACCCCGATCCCACAGCACAGCGTTGGGCCGCTGTGGCGCTGGGCGGTATGGGCCTGGCCGATGCGAAGCCAACTCTGGAGCAGTTGGCGCAGAGCTCGAATGCCGACGTACAGTACGTTGCCCGCGAGCAGCTTGCCCGGCTTGGCGCAACGCCGAATTAAGCTTCCGGTCCGCTCGGCTTCCCGTTGATACGCAGCAGCTCGTGCAGCGGCGCGGTTTCTGGCGCCGGTCGAGGCAGTTGGCCGGGCTGAATTGTGTCCGCCGCCGAAGCCCGCAGCAGCTCCCGCGGTGCTCCTTCCAGCGCGGCTCGTTCCTGCACAAATGGCAGCGTTTCGCGTGCGGCGATCGTTACGGCGTCGTTGTCGAGCCGCGTGTTTCCTTTCTGGGCCAGTCGCTCCAGCACCGGTATCGCGCTGGAATCTCCCAACTGCTGAAGTGAACGAATAGCCGCCACGCGGAAGCTTCTGGCGGCCGCTCCCACGGCGTCGGCCGCGACTTGCCTCATCAGATACTTGATCCGCCCGGGTCCAAGCCGCGCGACATCCGAGTGCTTCAATGTCGGCAGGATCGTCTCGAGGCCGGCCGCCGCGACGCTTCCGAGTTGTATGTCGTTGAGACCATCGAGAACGTCAATGAGTGCGGCGGCGACGCGGGGTTCTGTTGAGTGACCGAGCAACCCGGTCAGCGCAGCCGTATCGCGGGACGCATTGCTGGCCCAAAGGCGGACTATTACGATGGAAACCGCAGCAACACCGGCAACAGAAACAACACCGAACATACCGGTGTTGGCGAATGCAATGTTGGTAACGATCAAGAGGATGGCCATCGCGCAGCAGGCCGTAACGGTGCGTTTCTGGAGTGAAGCGTGGTCGGTATGCAGAAGCTCAAGAAGCTGTCGCGTTGCCAGCTCGGCCTGCTCCGGCGTCGCGCTGTCGACACTGCGGAAGGCCGCAATCACGGCCTCACGTTGAGAATGCCGTTCGCGGGGCGCTCGAATCGCGGTTCGCGCCCGTCTACGTAACATACGGCAACTTCGGGCCCGTGGAGCGGCCACGATGCAGTGAGCGACGGCAAGCAGTCATCCCGGACGGACCTCCGCGGAATCCGACAAGGCTGGGCTATTTACGGCTTGCGCGGTCGGAGGCGCTCCGGCCGATGGCAGCAGAAGCCCCGTCGGATCGGCGGATGTCGGCGCTGCCGCTCGCAGCAGGCTGTCCTCGCGGCCCACGTTGTCGGCAGGTCGCAGCAGGTGACGATCCGTTTCCTGAGCGATCGCGCGCTGTTGCAGCAGCGGCAGGCATTGTTGCGCGGCTGCCACCACCTCCTGCCGTATCCGCGAACCTCGGGGCAGGGCGGCCAGCGCGGTAACCGCCGGCAGGGCCTTTTCATCGCCTACCTGCGACAGTGCCGCCAGTATTGCCAGGGCAAGTTCGGGCCGGCGCTTCGCGGCGCGCGAAAGGGTTCTGTTCAGTATGGCTCGCTGTTCCACGTTGAGGATGCCGGTGTCGCTGGCTCGCAGGCGTGGGAGGAGGCGGCACAGGGCGCGGCTCGCCAAAGCGTACATGTCCCTGTCCGGCACCTGGAGCGCTTCGACCACTGCGCCGGTAACCCGGATATCGTCAAAGTCGCTCAGAGCGCGTATGGCGGAGCGGTGTGTCTGGCTGAAGAGCACCGCGCCGCTAAGCACACCGCTCATGCTGCCAAACATGCTGAGGAACATTGGCATGTGCACGTCGAATTGTAGGGCGATAACAGCAACTAACACAAATATACCGGCATACACACCCGCGCACCAAAGCAGCCTGTGGCGCCGTTTGCGCCGGTTGCGATCCTCCTGCGCAACAATCTGCAGCAGGGCGTTCATGCCGTCGACGCCAATGCCCCTCAAGTACCAGATGGCCTTCTCGCGCACCGGGGCTTTCGGGGATCGCGCGTTGGCCAGCGCCTCGCGGATGGCCTGCGCATGTGTCGACTCTCCGGGTGCGACTGCTACAGCCGAGTCCATACTCGTTGGTGCGGCGCGGTTCATAGCTGGTTGGACGAAAGGCTTGTATGCCCGGCTTCGCCAGTCGGCGGCTTGTGGGCAGTCACCGCGCGCTCCGCAATCATCGTCGCTGCTTCACAGGGATCCGCCGTACCGTTACGGCTCACGGTTTGCCCATCGGCAGGTACGGCAGCCGATGGCAGCAACAGCCCAATCGTGTCGACGGCCGTAGGCGCTGCCGGCCGCGGCAGGCTCTCCTCGTGCCCGATGTTTCCCGCCGCGCGCAGGAGCTGGCGGCGAGACTCCTCGGCGGCTGCCCGCGGCTCCAGCAGTTGCAGACAGTCTTGCGCCGCTGTTACTACGTCCTGTCGTACCCGCCCACCCGGTCGCATTGTGGCAAGCGCGGTTACCGCCGGTAGCGAAGCTGCGTCACCGACCTGCCCAATGGCCGCAAGTATTGCCCTCGCCAGATCGGGTCGGTGATTCGCTGCTCGCGGAAGGACTCCGTTGAGTATCGAACGCTGATTGGCGTTGAGGATGGCGGCGTCGCTGGCGCGCAGCCGCGGAAGCAGGCGGCACAGGGAGCGACACGCGAGCCCATACATCCAGCTGTCACGCAATTGCAGCATTTCAACTACGGCGCCGGTGACGCGGATATCGTCAAAGTCAATCAAGGCCCGCATCGCGGAGCCGCCACGTTGGCTAAAGTACAAGGCGCCACCGTAAATCATGCCGAACGTGCCGAGCAGGCTGACTGCGAACGGGAGTCGATGCATACCCAGAACCAGGAGGATGCGATTCAAGTAAAAAACGCTGAAATGTAGACAAACAAACAGCAAGAATATGCGGCGACTTTTACCACGCTTCTCGTGCTCATACTTGACGATCTGGAGCAGTGCGTCCATTCCAGCTGGCCCGAGGCTCCTGAGCCTGCGAACCGCCGACTCGCGAACCAGCGCCTTGCGTGACCGTGCGTTGGCCAGTGCCTCGCGGATGGCCTGCGCCTGCGTGGATTCTTCCGGTATGGCGCGTACCGCCGACTCGGTCTCATCGGGTGCAGTTGGTTTCATGGCCGGTTGGCGGAATGTCCGTCGGGCTGCCTTCGCCCGGCGACCATGCTTCAGGTCTCGCTCCTGGCAAACTGGACCAGGTTTGTATGAAATGTAGAGCTCTCGCCCATGTCGCTGACCATGTCGGATGTGAGCGAGTTGATTCCGCTGCCGTTGGGGCTGTCTCGCCGCCACCACATGGATGGCGACCACGCGACACCGGGCTTTACAGCCGCGCTCACGACGGCCCGGAGCAGCACTTCTCCGCGCCGGTTCCACACGCGAAGCATATCACCATCCGAGACGCTGCGCGCGGCAGCATCGGCGTGCGAAATCCAGATTCGCGGCTCCTTTTCGGCTTTCTGCAGTTCCGACTGATTAGAGAAGCTGGAGTTCAGGAAGTGGTGGGCGGCGGGCGACAGCAGGTTGATCGGATATCGGCCCATGCCGGACTCCACTCCTTCGTCGGTGGGTGGAGTGTAGTCCGGCAGCGGATCCAGCCCGTCGTCGGCGGCTCGCTGCGACCAGAGCTCTGCTTTGCCGGAGGCCGTCTTGAACGGCTTTCCGCCGAGCCAGGGCGCCCATGGGGCTGTTGGCGTGTTGAGCCGTGCAAATCCGTGCTCCAGCAGCCGTTCCCACGTTACGCCATTCATGAGGGGCTCGGAGCTCTGAAGCGCGCCGCGGATGATCTCTTCGGCCGACTCCTGGAACACCGCGTCGGTGTACCCCATCGCACCGGCCAGCGCATTCAGAACTTCGATGTTGGGCCGGGCTTCCCCGCGCGCCGGTATCGCCGGCTGGCTCAGGTTCAGGTAGAGGTGGCCGTACGGGGCGATCAGATCCAGGTGCTCCATCTGTGTGGTGGCCGGGAGCAGGATGTCGGCGTACCGTGCGGTATCGGTCATCATCTGCTCGTGCACCACCGTGAACAGATCTTCGCGTTCCAGCCCTTCGCGTACCCGGTTCGAGTTTGGCGCGACCGCGGCGGGATTGGAGTTGTAGACGTAGACCGAACGTATCGGTGGGTCGCGCTCCTCCAGCAGCGCGGCGCCGAGACGAATCATGTTGATTGCCCTGGGCACGCTTCGGCCCCACTTCACCGGCGACTCATCATCGGGCGAGTGCAGGAGGTCCGGCCGCTTGACGCTGCGCATGTTGAGCGGAAAGTGGCGGCTGGTGGAGAGCAGCAGGCCGGCAGAGCGGCGGTCCCATGCGCCGATGACGGCGGGCAGCGTAACGATGGCGCGTACCATGCTGCCACCGTTGCTGTTCCGCGCGATGCCGTAACCCAGGCGAATCGCGGAGGGCTGCTCGCGGGCGTACCGCAGCGCCAGTGTCTCAATCTCGGTCGCCGGCAGGCCGGTGATAGCGGCGGTGCGCTCCAGCGGAAACATTGCGCATCGTTCCCGGAACTTCCGCCATCCCACGCTGTGCAGTTCGAGCCAGCGCTCATCGTGCAGGCCCGCTGCGAAGATCACGTTGGCCATTCCCAACGCCAGCGCGGCGTCCGTTCCCGGCTTTGGCTGTACAAACCAGTCTGCGGCAGATGCGGTTCGTGTGCGAAATGGGTCGATCACAACCAATGTTGCGCCATTCCGCTGAGCTTCCCGGATGATCGGCATCATATGCACGTTGGTGCTGCTGAGGTTGGTTCCCCATGCGATGATAAAGCGACTTTGAGCGAAGCTTTCGGGATCGATTCCCTCGTTGGAACCGTACACGTAGCCGTATCCGGCCTCCGCGCCGGATGAGCAGATCGTGCGCTTCAACTGCGATGCGCCCATCCGGTTCCATAGGCGAGCGTCGCACGCGGTCATGTTGACCAGACCCATCGTGCCGCCGTATGAGTACGGCAGGATGGCCTCCGGACCGCTCTCGGCGATGATCTGCTTCCAACGGGCGGCGATCTCGCCAATCGCCTCGTCCCAACCGATTCGAGCAAAGTTGCCCTCACCGCGTCCGCCAATTCGGCGCATTGGCGTAAGGACGCGATCCGGCGAATAGACCCGGTCTTCGTAATGAGCAACTTTGCGGCACAGGGTCCCGCGCGTGTACGGATTCGCGGGGTTGCCGGCTACGCTCAGCAGCCGTGGCTCACCACCCAGGGCAACGGTGGCCAGCATTGAGCAGCCATCGGGGCAGTCGTGCGGGCAGGCGGTCAGCACCGTCTTAACCGGCGCCGTCATCCCCTTCTCGATAACTTCATGCACCGCGCACGCTGCCCTCCCTACGAGACCTTCCGGCCAATCACGACCATGTGCGTGCTGGCGGCGCGTATCTGTCTAATTCTCCAGCCCGTGGCGCTCTTGACCAGCATCGCGCGCGCATCACCTGGTCGGTAATCTTTGCAGCCGGCTTGCGCAAGCGTTGGTGCAATGCTGGTGACGACCACGGAGGCACTGGCGGTTTTGCCTTTGATCTTGAGGTCTGATACATGCCACGCACACGCCTTCCGCGGTCCATCGGCGCTTAACTTATCGGGCCGGGACGTCGTTTGGGCCCTGTTCGGCTGCCTGACGGCTGCCGCTGCGGCGCCGATCGTTGCGGAAACGGGGAGCGCCGTGCAGATTGACCGGTAAGTTCGCAAAATGACGGGCCTCCATTCCCAGACAGATCCGGCGCAAACCTGCGATGGTTGCGTCGAAGTTGCGGGAGATTGCATGATACCTCAGGCAGACAGACCACCGGAGCGGGCCAGTTAACTCTACCAATACCTATTGCTTGAAACGTCAGGATACCGTGCAAGCGTGTACCGCGGGCTGCCGCACGGAACGCCATGCAGGCACAACGTGCAGGAAGGGCGACAGAATGGGACCACGCTCAGAATCCAGATTGGCGGGGAAGATCGACGACGTGAATCGCGTGCTCTCGCGGCGAAGCTCGCTCGTCTTCCGTGGGGCCGTAGTAATGGCCCTGGCATTATTGGCGCCGTTCATCGTGGGAGTGGCGGCACAAATACCAGCGGTCGCCACATCCTCACCGACCCGAAGCCCGGGAGTAACGATCAGTACGACGCAACGGGCAAAACGTTCTCTACGCTGAATGGCGGCGTAACGGCGGACTTCTCACAGGAAGCGCCACAGGCTCCGTCTACGGTGCTCCAGTGCGCGGCCAGAGTCCGAAGAGGGCCGGCTAGATGAGTGGACCCGCCCAAATTGACGGGCGCACTGCGCCCGGCTATAATGTCGATCGCGCGGAGAGGTGGCCGAGTGGTTGAAGGCACCTGTCTTGAAAACAGGCCGTCCGCAAGGGCGCGCAGGTTCGAATCCTGTCCTCTCCGCCAGTTCAGAACAGAACTGCGGACGCCGGCCGCCGCAGTCAGCGTCTGAAGCGGATTGCGTTTCGAACCGATGATGCGAGCGTCGCGCCGAGAGCCTCCGCCGTCGAGCCGCGCAGATACATCACGGCGCGCAACGGCAAGCTCATCGTGACTCTCCTTTCAGATAATCGGCAAGGCCCGAACAGCGGATCGAAAAGATCGCCGGACCACGCCTCGAACAGGTCGACCTCGGCATCGGTGATCGGCGCAGAGTCGGACCAGTCTTCCATGACGGTCCACGCCTGAATGTTGTGCTTCGGCGGCTGGCCGATCCGCGACCAGGGTTCCGGCTCGATGTAGAGATCATCGGGCAGAACACTCAGGCTGGCCCCGCGTCGGGACATTGCGCCAGAATCGCGCGAGGCCTCAGGGACCGGAACGGCCGATTTCTACGCCAGAACATCTGTCCCCTTCCGGTGGCAAAGATCACCGAGTACCGAGCGGCGTCGCTCGCTCGATCCGCTCGCGCTCGCTGGGACTGTTCATCGCCTCCCACAGATCGGTGCGGCGCTGCACGTTCAGCCAGAAATCCGCACTGTTGCCAAAGACGCGCGCGAGAATGAGCGCCGTCGCCGCCGTGACGGTGCGCCGGTCGTTGCACAGTTCATTGACGTGCTTGCGCTGAACGCCCATCGCCGCCGCGAGCGCCGCCTGGGTCAACCCCATCGGCTGCATGAACTCCTGCACCAGGATTTCGCCGACCGTGGCCGGCTTGCGCTTCGCCGTCAGCTTGGTTCGCCTCATCTATAGCTGTAGTCTTCGAGATAGACGCCTTCCGCTGCACCGTGGCTGCCGTCCCACGGAAAGATCAGCCGCCACTGACTGTTGACGCGGATCGAGTGTAATCCCGCCAGATTGCCGCGAAGTGTCTCGAAGTGATTGATGGGCGGCACCCGCAGATCCTGATTGGTCGTCGCATCGTCGATCATCTGGAGCTTGCGAAAGAGTCGGCTTTCGAGGTCGGACGGGATGTGCCGCGACCGCGTCTCCTCGACGAAGAACGCGGGCAGCGAGTCGTTCGGATAATTATGTTGCAGTGTACGATGCGTACCGACCCTTATTGACGGAAACGGCAGGGCATCGCGGGTCGCCAGATTCAGGTCTGGCATTACGGTATGGCGCCGGGCGGAGATTGGACAAACGGGGCGTACGAGAAACATGTCACCGTAGCGCGTCGAAAAGCGCCTAGAGCGTGCAGGTGACGTGGGCCGGCCCTGAACCAGGAGCATAGTCGGGCCAGGTATCGTACGGCGTCCATATGTCGCCGTGCCAACGTACGGCATTCCTCCGCCACACCAACCACTCGCCATGGCCCCGTCATACTACGTAGCTTTCCTCCGAGGCATTAACGTCGGTGGCCATCGCGCTATACCGATGGCCGATGTGCGTAAGGCTTTTTCCTCGGCCGGCTGCCTGCGCGTCCGTACGGTGCTTGCCACCGGCAACGTGCTGTTTGATGCCGGTTCCGATGACGGGCTTGCGGAGGTCCTGAGGAAAGCGCTCCTGAGCGAACTCGCACTGGATATCCACGTTACCGTTCGAAGTGTGGAGGCTCTTCGCCAACTTGTGGTTGCCGACCCCTTCGCAACGGTTGTCGTTACGGCAGAAACGCGGCTGTACCTTACGCTCCTGGACGAGCCGCCTCCGGTATCGCCAATACTGCCTTATTCCTTTTCGCGGTGCGCCGGTTCGATCGTCTTCTGCCGTGGCGCGGATGTTTGCAGCGCGATCCAGTTGACGGCGCAAGGGGGTACGCCCGAGATGATGACGGATATCGAAGCTCTGTTCGGGCGGGGCATGACCACGCGAAACTGGAACACGGTGGCTCGAATTCTAAAATCGGCCGAGGCGTAGGCTTGTGCCCGGCGGCCCGCACTACAACGCCATCCGCTCCTTAGCCTGGATGTAGCGGCTGATTACGCTCGCGTTGATTTGAGCGGTGGTGCTATCCAGAACGATGGCGCCGGCGCCTGCCAGTGCGGCGAGGGCTCGGCGGCGGTCTGTCAGTAGTGTGGCAGCGGCCGCGGACCGATATACGTCCAGTTCATCTTCCGGTGGCTTTGCCGCGGCTGCAGTAAGCGCAGGATCGGAGATCGCCGCTACGACCATCAGATGCCGTCGAGCCATTATGGCGACCTCGTCGATCGCCTCCACCGACGTCTCGCGGTCCCAAAGATCGGTGAAGCATACGATCAACGTCCGCCGTCGGGCGCGGCGCGCCAGAGAGCCGAGCGCGGCCGCAAAGCTGGTCTCCTCCAACGATGGCTCGGCCGCCATCAGGTGCTGCTGAATGCGTCGCAGCTGCCTGCTGCCACGCTCCGGCTGCAGAAACGTGCCGACCTCGGCGCCAAATGTCAGCAGTCCCACGCGATCATCCGCTTCCAGTGCCGTCCTGGCCAGAGCCAGTGCTGCCGTGATAGCGGTTTCGAGGCGCGGCTTTCCGCCGATACGCATCGACATGACGCGCCCCAGGTCCAGCGCAATGATCACGGCTTGCGATCGCTCCGCCTCGTACTCGCGTGAGATGAGCTTTCCACGTCGCGCCGTAGCACGCCAATCGACGCGCCGCAACTCATCATCCGGCTGAAAGTCGCGCAGGCTCTCAAACTGCCTGCCCTGGCCGTGCCGTCGAGTACTTCGCGTGCCGTCCGAGCCGAGTCGAATGCGGCGGGCGTTTGGCCTGCTTACCAAAGCCGGTGGCAGCTCGGGATAGACGTCTACCTCGCCTGCCAGCGGTAGATCGGTCCGGCGGCTCGCAAGGCCAAGCCGCCCGGAAGCGTATACCGCAACGTTTGCGAATCGATAACGGCCACGCGACGGCGCGCGGAAGGTGTAATCAACAGCCGTTTCGGCATGCTGGAAAGCAACGAAGCGCAGACCGTCGGTTGGCAAATCGAAGGTCAAACGACTGTCTGGGGTATCCAGCACTCTCAGGCGCCAAAGAGATCCGGTGCCGTTCGTCACGGTAATGCGTACGGTGGCCGGCTCCTGCGCCTTTACGGCCCGAGGCGCTTCGCGTCGGACGTCGTGAGCGTTAAGTCGAGGGGCAGTCCTTGCGTCCAAGCAGGCGGCGATGGTCAGCGCGATCAGCCCACATGTGCCAAGAATCGCCTGCGATGGCCAAACCCAAACGGCCAGGCTGGCCAGCACAATCGCGAGCGCCAACACAAAGTACCGGCGGCTGAATATCACTTAGCGCCAGTACCGGAAAGCTCAATCGTTACGCCGCCCGGCAGGCCCGAAAGTCGGTCTCCCGGCCGCAGTTTGCGTCCCCGGCGTACGTCGCGCTGGCCGTTGACGAGAGTTGGATGCTCCTCCAACCATGATCGCGCGTCGCTGCCGCTGCCTATGATGCCGGCAAGCTTGAGCAGTTGGCCCAGCGTAATCGTTTCGGTCCGGATTGTTATGGTTTGGTTATTGGTCATCGCAAAGGCGGGTCGAGGGCTTGGAAAGCTGCAATGTGTGTGGCATCATGGCATATAGCCGGCAGCGCCGCCATAGGCTCTGCGGTACGCAGCCGGCGCTGCCATGCCGCCCGGGCGACCTCCAGAGGGCCATGACACCACTTCTGAGGGCGGCCGCAAAAGGAATTCTGCTGCCCGGAACGGAACAGTGACCGGACCCGAAGCCGGCGAGATAGCACGGTTCGCCACGCTGACCTGCTAACCCTTCCGCTGTGGCAGCAATCCTGCTGTAATCCGCAGATCCACGCACAAACTCTTGCCATGAAGCCTGTAGTACAGATATCTTTGGACCTGACCAGCATCGCCGAAGCGCTTCAGACCGCGCACATCGCCATGCGGGCCGGCATCGACTGGCTGGAAGCCGGTACGCCGCTTATCCTGGCTGAAGGGCTCCATGGTGTTCGGGCGCTGCGAGAGGCATTTCCTGAAACGCCTATCGTGGCCGATCTGAAAACGATGGATGGCGGATACCTGGAGGCCGAGATGATGGCCGGCGCCGGCGCTACGCATGTGGTGGTGATGGCGCGCGCGCATCCCGCAACCGTGAAACAGGTAGTCCAGGCGGGACACGATACGGGTGTTAAGGTTATGGGAGACAACCTGGGTTGTGAGGACATGGTTGCCGGCGCCAGGCTGTTGGAGGAGCTCGGCTGCGACTATGTGATCCACCATATCGGTTACGACGAGAGGCGCGACGCGGATGTGCAGCAACGGCATGGCGGCCGGATGCCGAGTCCACTGGATCAACTGGCCGAGGTGACCCGCGCCGTAAGCGTACCGGTTCAGGCAGTAGGCGGCCTCAGCATCGAGCAGGCCATTGCATGCCCGCGCTATGGCGCCCCACTGGTGGTGATTGGCGCGCCTCTAGCCGTGGATGCCGATGCGTTCAAGCCAGCCGGTGGCGACCTTGAAGGGACCCTGAGAGCTATCTGTGCCAGCATCCGCGAGGTGGATTGAGCGATGACGGTGAAGGCGCGCCATGCTCGCAATCTGTCGATGATGGATGCCGTGACCATTGCCGGAATGCTTACGGCAATCGGCAGCCTGTTCGGTGCATGGGAGCGCTACACTCCTGCCGTTCAGTCGCTGGGCCTTCCAGGAGCGCTTGTAAGCCATGTCAGCCTGCAGCGGTCGGGTTTTCAGTCCTCGGTCCGCTGGCCTATCACGGTTGCAGCTCTTGCCACCGGCGGCTTGCTGCTGTGGAACCGCGGTCGTAACGCACGGCTCTACTCCGCAGTGCTGCAGGCCGGCTGCGGAGCGGCATGCGTCGCTATGGCTATGGCGCACCTTGCACTACTGGGAGGTGTGATCGGCGGGTTCGCTGCCGGCACGTTGATTCTGTTTGGCGCGTGGGGGCGCAGTGGCGCCAGCCTTAGCTTCGGTTCGCAGGAGCCGCAACCATGAAAGCTGTGATTATGGCCGGCGGCGAAGGCACCCGCCTGCGGCCGTTGACCTCGCATCGCCCCAAGCCGCTGGTTTCGGCGCTGAACATGCCGATTATGGAGCACATCGTGCTGCTGCTGAAGCGGCATGGAATCACCGATATTGTAGTGACCCTGCACTATCTGGCCGATGAGATACAGGGTTACTTTGGCGATGGCAGCGATCTCGGCGTAAATCTCTCGTGGTTTATTGAAGATACGCCCCTTGGGACCGCAGGCAGCGTAAAGCAGGCCGAGGAGCAGTTGAAGGATTCGCCATTCCTGATCATAAGCGGCGACGCCCTCACCGACGTGAACCTGGAGCGCGTTATCGCGTGGCACACGGAGAAGGGCAGCGCCGCCACCATTGTGTTAGCTCACAATCCCAATCCGCTGGAATACGGGGTGGTGATCACCAACGACGAGGGGCGCGTAAGCCGGTTCCTGGAGAAGCCGTCGTGGGGCGAGGTGTTTTCCGATACCGTCAACACCGGCATCTACATTCTGGAACCCGGCATTCTGGGATATATGGAGCCACGCCGTAACTATGACTGGAGCCGCGACATCTTTCCGCGGCTACTGGACGAAGGTCGCCCGATGTTTGGGTACGTGATGGATGGCGACTACTGGTGTGACGTAGGCAACCTGCAAGACTACCGTGAATCTCAGTACGCGGTTTTGGATGGCGCGACGAGGATTCCGCTGGGACATACGCCCGGGCAGCAGGATGCAAACCGCATCTGGGTAGCTGATGGATGCGAAATCGATCCTACAGCGCAGATCAAGCCGCCGGTGATGATCGGACGTAACTGCGTGATCAAGGCGAATGCCGAGGTGGGCCCGTCTTCGGTGATCGGCGACCAGGCGATCATTGAAAGCGGCGCCAAGATTGGACGCAGCATCCTGTGGGACAACGTCTACGTAGGAGTGGACAGCGACCTGTACGGCTGTACGATCTGCTCCCACGCCACGATAAAGCAGGGAGTGAAGATCCAGGAAGGCGCCGTCGTCGGGAGCGGGTGCCGCATTGAGGATGGCAGCACGGTACGCTCGCAGATCAAACTGTGGCCCGATAAGATCATTGAGGCCGGCAGCACGGTGACGATGAGCCTTGTATGGGGTCAAAAGTGGGCCGGCACGCTGTTCCGGAAGCACGGCGTCACGGGTATTGCGAATGTGGAGATCACGCCGGACCTTGCCTGCAAGCTCGGCGCATCCTTTGGCGGGTACCTTCGCCGAGGCGCTACCGTTGTTGCCAGCCGCGACTCCGGCCCCGTTGCGCGCATGATGAAGCGCGCGCTCATGAGTGGTCTGCTTTCGGTTGGCGTGAATGTGCTGGATATGAGTTCGATGCCGCTGCCCATTGCGCGGCACACCATCCTGGGATCACTCTCGGGGGGTGGTGTTCACGTTCGGGTCGCGCCGAACAACCCGCGTAACACGCTCATCGAGTTCTTCGATGGCCATGGTATCTATCTAAGCGTGAACGATGAGCGCAAGGTGGAGACTATCTTTTTCCGTGAGGACTTCCGTCGGGTAGATGCCGAGCAGGTGGGCCAACTCGAGTTTGCCGGTCGCGGCATGGAGCAGTATGCGGAAGACTTCCGCCATCACGTTGACGCCGACGCTGTGCGGAACAACGCTCTCTCGGTGGTTGCCGACTTCGCCTATGGCCGTCTCGGCATGTACTATCCCGCCATCCTTGGCAGGCTTGGGTGCGATGTGGTTGCGCTAAACGCCTACCCGGACGTGGAGAAGATACCGCGCGCCACCGCCGATCGTGCCGCCGGTTTGGCAAACCTCGCCCGCATCGTTCAAACGCTGCGGGCCGATCTGGGCGTGCTGTTCGAGGCCGACGGCGAGCGACTTACGCTGGTGGACGCAAATGGCAGGATTATAGAGCGGGATGCGCTTCTTACGCTGATGTGCGTGCTATTTGCACGGACGCACCCGGATGCCCGTATTGCAGTGCCCGTGACGGCGCCACGATCGCTGGAGGCGCTGACCAGCCTGCACGGCGCATCGATTACCCGTACACGCACCGACACGCGAGATTTGATGGCACTGTGCCACAGTGGCGTGCCGGCTGCATCTCGCATCGACTTCGCCGCCGATAGCTCCGGCGGTTTCATATTCTCCGAGTTCCAGCCCACGTTTGACGCGATGTTCAGCTTTTCGAAACTGCTGGAGATTCTGGCTACCACCGGCCTCCGCATTGCCGAGATTGCCGACGAACTGCCGGCATCCTGGCTAAGCGAGGCAGTTGTAAAATGCCCGTGGGAGGAGAAGGGGAACATCATGCGCAACCTCATGCGCGAGGTGGACGCAGTTACGGAAGGTGGTGGCCGGGTAGATCTGATTGACGGCCTGAAGTTTTACCACGGCGACGATTGGGTACTGGTGATGCCCGATTCGTCCGATCCGTGCTTCCATGTATTCGCCGAAGCGGGAGATTCTGAGGCAACGGAGCGGCTTAAGCTGGAGTATGTGCGCAAAATCGAAGCGCTGCGCCGCCCCGGATTGTAGCCAGACGGACTGATGGACTGGGGGACCAGGATTCGAACCTGGGTTAACGGCTTCAAAGGCCGCTGTCCTGCCGCTGGACGATCCCCCATCAGGGCATGGGGATTATACTCGGCTCGCGAGGACGCGTCAAACCTTGCCGTTCGGATCAGCCGTTCAAGCATAACGACCCCCTGCGACGTTTGATCGCAGGGGGCCGTGCGCTTCCGGGAGTTGCCGCGCGCTACTTGCTCTCGCCGCCGCGCCGGCCGATTTCGGCCATGTGCTCGCGATTCTCCGAAATCTTTGAGCCGCCGATTTTGCCGATTTCCGACATATGGGCGCGGTTTTGAGATACTTTGGATCCGCCTTTACGCCCAATTTCCGCCATATGTTCGCGGTTGGAGGCAACCTTGGCGCCACCTTTGCGGCCCGCCATGGCGTGGCCCTGCGGGTCGCCGTGCCAGCCGCGTCCCGTGGAGAGCGCTATGGCCTCGGCCACAGCCACACCGCCCTTTTTACTCTTTTTCATTGTTGACCATGCTCCAGTCCCGTTGCAGCTGTATCGCTACAAAGGATTGGCTCCCGGCCTGGGGGGCGAGGCGCGACAGCCTAGTGGTTCTATTACGAACGCACGGTGCGTGGTAGTGCCCGATCAGCGCGGAAGGTCGTCGGCCCGCGGCGCCGCAGCCGGGTCTTGCCTTCAAGACGCCTGGACGGCTGCCATGATGGCGGTACAATGGCGTCGTGTGGCCCGGCTGGTAACAGGCCGAGCCAACGCTATCCGGAAGGTGGAGGGATCGACCAATGAAGCGTGCGGGAGTATGGCTTTCGATAGGGCTGTTGTGCAGTTTTGCAGCCGGGGCTGCGGCTGGGCCGCAGTTGGGCAAGCTGCTAAAAGGCGGCGGCATCATGCTGGTGGTGCACACATTTGGCCCGCAGATCAACCGGTTCATCAATGGACTCACCCACACCTCCACTACCGGCGAGAACTATGCCACCAAGGTCGTGCCCGTGCTGTCGGTCGGCACCGGCGCCTATGCCGGAGCGGTGCAGGTGATGGGACCAGGCGCTCGGGTCAGTCAGGTACAGGCGGTTGCCGAGGTTGGTGGCAACTTCCGGCCGCTTGGCGTTCAGGTGCGCGCGCTGGTTCCGATAGCTTCGACCAAGGTCACATCCTTGCGCCGGGTACCGGGCGTTGGCGTCAGCGGCATTATCGACGTTAAGCTGTAGCTCGGGCAGCCGATGAGTCAGCGCCTTGCCTGGAAGGTGTCGCTCCACGGGGGTCACAGCAGCCAGTTCTGTGATCACGCCTCAAGCACGCTGGACGAGATGCTGCGGGCGGCGGCCGCCTTCGGTTACGCTGCTTTCGGTGTTTCGGAGCATGCGCCACGGAGCGAGAATCGGTTTCTCTATCCTGAAGAGCGGAGTCTGGGTTGGGACGCCACAAAACTGGCGTCCGATTTCGAGGCGTTCACCGTCGCCATCAATGCTGCTGCGTCCACGCACCGAGACGGTATGGAGGTGCTCCGCGGTTTCGAGGCCGAGGTGGTGCCTTCGGCCGGCTACGCCCCCATCATGAATCGGCTGCGCCGCAGCAGGCTGTCGGATGGTAATCCCGCGTTCGACTATATGGTGGGTTCCGTTCATCATGTTGGCGAGTTGCAGATCGATGGCCCGGCAGCCGATTTTATGGCGGCCATTGAGGCAACCGGCGGGCCCGAGGCGCTGGCGATTGCCTACTATGCGCAGGTCGCCGAGATGCTTGACACGCTCAAGCCGGATGTAGCCGCGCACCTGGATCTGATCAGGAAGCGGGGCGAGCCGATGTTTCCCGACACCAACTGGCGCTCGCCGCGAATCCGCGCGGCAGCTGAGCGTGCCCTGGAAGCCGTGCTCAGTTGCGGGGCGATTATCGATGTCAATACGGCTGGTTGGCGCAAGGGTCTGGATACGCCCTATCCGGAGCCATGGCTGGTTCACCGCGCGGCGGCGATGGGGTGTGTGTTCTGTTTTGGAGACGACAGCCACTGCGCCGCTGATGTCGGCGCCGGCGTTGAGCGGGCGCGACACTATCTACTGGGCTGCGGCGTCACAACGATTACCACGTTGAGGCGGGCCGGAAGCGGCACAGAACGCGCGGCTGCCAGCCTGGTGTAGTCGTGGGTCGGCAGGAGGCGCCCACAACGGGTAACGGGTCGTGAGCTTGCCTTCGGACGCCTGGCTGCGCAATGGCACGCCGGCCGTACGGCTAATCTGCCGACTGTGCGCTACTACCCGCCTGGCGCCGCCGCTGACAGCTCCCGCGTCAGATACTCTTCGGCCAGGATCACCGCAACCACGTCGTCGTACGGCTCATTGGGAGTGCGGAGCGAGCGAGGCAGCATTCGCTGCCATCCCCGAGGGCGCTGCTCAGCAACGCAGCGAGCGCGGGCTCGCTCGGAACTGTTGCGCTCCGGCACCGGGATGACCGGCAGCTTGCCTGCGACGGCACGCAGGTCGGTGGTGGCGTCACGAGAACCGGTGCCGTTGCCCACCAGAATACAATCGGGGCAAAAACGGTGCAGCAGATCGATCACCCGCGAGCGCAGCTCTGTACGCGGAACAATCCCGTGCCACAACACGGTGGCGGGCGCCTCCAACACGGCAACGCCGCACTTGCCGGTACCGGGGTCTACGGAGAGTACCCGGCGGACTGTCACTGCACGTTTGGCGCAGTTGGCGGACCCAGCGCCGGCGGCGCGGCCTTGCCACCGGGCGCGCGCCCCACTATGAAATCCAGGCTCAGCGGATCGGCGGCCCGCATGCTTCGTGCTGCCACGGCCTGCAGCCGCACCATTCCGCCCACCTTGAGCACTCGCATCGCAAGGTCGGTGAGTTGTGCCGGACCAAGTGTACCGATCTCCTCCTGGTTGGTATCGGGGTCGCGCCGCGGAATCATTCCGACGCCAACCGCTGCGTTCTTCACATCGACTTGAAGGAAGCTCAAGATGCTGTCGACCACTTTCGAAGCCGGTTGATGTGCGTTGATCCGCGTCCATGCCACCACATCGCCCTTATGGAACACATCGCCCGGGTTGACTTCGTGCAGCGTCAGGTCAACAATGGCCTGTTCGTTCGACAGCGTATTAATCACCACATTTGCCTGAACCACAATAGGCTTGTCGGCGGCGGCCAACCGCTCGGTCAGCAGATCCAGACTGCCCTGTTCATTTACCAGCCTGTAGCCGGCTTGCGAGGCAAAGTTCTTACTGATAATCTCAACGGCGCGTCCATTGGAGCCAATGGCGGCGTGGTGTTCGCGGGCGACGATGCTGGCGTTTACGAGCAGGTCCATAAGTTTCTGGCGGACCTCGTCCGGCGACGAATGGTCTGGAACGGTGCAGCGTGCCAATTCGTCACCGGCTCGAAGTACTACGTCACCGGTACTCAAGAGCGACGCTGTTTTATCTAATTCATAGAACTGCGACAGCGCATTGTCGCGCTTTCTGCGTAGTTGCTCGATCTGCCGATTCAGGTCGTTGTTTCCGGCCAGCATCTGGCGGTTTGCGCGCTCCAGCGCCACATTATCGTGTGAGAGCGAGGTGCGCTGGGCAGTAAGCGCCAGGTTTTGACTGGTCAGGGTTCTGTTGCCCGCTTGCAATCCCGCGTTGGTTTGCAGCAACGCGGCGTTGCGAGTTTCCAGCGCAGAGTTGTCTCGCGTGAGGTCCAGGCTCTGCTTGCCGAGCTCCTTGTTGTTCACCTGCTGCCGTGCTACCCTAACGTTCAACGCAGCTTGCACGCCGCGCAGTTTGGCCACAAGCATATCCAGGCCGTTCTTGCGTACTGTAAGCGCGGCATTGGCGGAGGCAAGTTGTGCGTTGCGGTCGGTCAACCGGCTCGCCGTCTGTTCCATCTGCCGTACCTGACTCTGTCGCTGCGCCAGGCGCTGGTTGGCGGCTCCGAGCTGCTGTGTGGCAACCGCTGTTTGGGCCACGCTATCCGTATATTGCTGACGTAGCGCGCCGACCTGGCGTGAGTAATTTGCATTATCGGCAGCCAGCCGTACATTCAGCCGGCGGTTGGCGGTGATCAGATGCTCACCACGCAAAACCACCTCGCGCACCGGGGGGGCGGCGAACAAGACCGCAGCGATGCTGATCGCCGCGATGATGCTTCCGGTTGCGGAGGTGATGAGCGCGGCGGTATGACGCGGGCGCAGGCCAAGCAGCGACGCGCGCCGCCTTCCCCACCGGCGCCCAGTGATGTCACCCCACCAGGCCAACAGCCCGGCGGCCACTACCATTCCTGTTAGAATAAACGCGGTAACCATGGTTCCAAAGCCTGTCCGTGCGACGTGCGCTCACCGTTTGCCATAGAGATTATATCAGGTAGCCGCTTTCGTGGCGGACTAGAGACGCGGCCTGCGCGTGGATTCGCGCGGCGATGCCGGCAGCGGCGTGCCTCACGTGAATGGTGACCGCTGCGTGCCGCCACGTGCAGCCTGCGCCCGGTCGCTCCGTCATCGCGATGCGCGCAGTGTGAGGATGGCGCCCACCACCGCGCCGATAATGTCGGCCAGGAAGCTCGCCAGCATCGGTGGCAGGCGGCCACCGTTCCCAATGACGAACATCGCGTGGTAGAACGCCCAATAGATGAATACGATAAAGATGGCCAGACCAAATCCCACCGTGCGGCCGCCACCACGTGTGGTGTTTAATCCAAGCGCCGCGCCCACCACTCCAAATATGAGGCTGGCGATCGGCAGTGCGATCTTGCCGTAAAGGTTTACTTCCTCGCCGCGGGCTTTAGACAACTCACCGCTGCGCGTATCTTCCGCGGCCCGGGCGCGCAGCTGCGCGAAAGTCAGCCGATCGGGATCATCGGTGCCGGCGCCGGGTATTTCGCCAAACGGCTTGCGGATCGCGGCATTATCCGCCAGCGTCTTCGTTTGGGCAAAGCGGCCGAATTCCGGGTAGCGCCAAAGCCCGGTTTTTGGGTCGCGCCACGGCGCCACGGCATACCCGTTATAGTAGGTCCAGTCCAGGCCGAGCGCATCCCGAGCCACGGCACGGTCGCAGTAGACTATCACCTGCGGTTCGCCATGCCTGCCGCGAGCGTCGGCATACTTCAGGATCGTTACCCCTCGAATCGTCTTGGTCTTCGGATCCCAGCCGCGTGCTACGGTCACGTACTCCTCAACGCCGGCTCCATCCGGATAATCGAACGAAAACGCCAGCGGCTGTGTGGATTTGAAGTAGTGGCTCACAACCTGCTGTTGAAGGTTCCAGAATGCGGTGCTTGCCGGCGGCACCACGATATCGTTCCAGAAGAAGGCAACCACGCTCACCACAACCCCGGCCAGGATGACGCCGCGGATCATTCTAGGAAAGCTGCATCCTGCCGCAAATAGGGCCACGGCCTCTCTATCGGCCGAGATGCGCCCAAAGGAGAGCAGGCCGGCCAGCAGCATGGCCATTGGAAACGTTTGCGCCGTTACGCTCGGCAGCTTGAACACGATTAGCTTGAGAACCGCGCCAGTCGACGCGCCCTTCACAATGAGGTCGGTGGCCTGGGGCAGGTAGGCGGCGGCGAATACCAGCACCAGGAACATGAAGAAGCCATTCACAAACGGCCCGATCAGGTCAATGGCTACAAGGCGGTCAACGAGGCGCAGCATCATCGCCCTCGCTCTCGTCGGGATTGGGCGGCACGGCATACTGCCACATGCGCTCACCAAAGTAGAAGGAGCGTGCTTCGGGGTTGCTCATCAACTCCTCCGAGGGCCCCTCAGCACGCTTGCGGCCATCCGCCACAATATAGGCGCGCTCGGTAATCCTAAGCATCGCCAGCACGTTATGGTCGGTAATCAGGATGCCGATGCCGCGCTCATGCGCCAGCCTCCGGATGATGTTCTCGATATCCTCGATGGCTTTCGGATCAACACCGGTGAAGGGCTCGTCCAGCAGGATGAACTTCGGTTCTGCCGCCAGCGCCCGTGCGATCTCCACACGCCGCCGCTCACCGCCCGAAAGGGTGCGTCCCAGGTCGTTCCGAAGGCGTTCGATATTCAGTTCATGCAGCAGGCTCGCGGTAATCTCGCGCCGCTTCTGCAGCGGCATGCCCCGCACTTCCAGCACCAGCAGCAGGTTTTGCTCAACGGTGAGGTTGCGGAACACTGATGGCTCTTGCGGCAGATAGGCGATGCCGGCCCGTGCCCGGCGGTACATGGGCTGCCGGGTTATGTCGATTCCGCCCATCGTGATGTGACCGCCATTTGGCCGTACCAGCCCAACGATCATATAGAAGGTTGTGGTTTTGCCGGCGCCGTTCGGCCCAAGAAGCCCAACCACTTCGCCTTTTGAAACCTCGATGCTGATGCCGTCTACCACGTTGCGCTTGCCGTACCTCTTTACCAGGCTCTCGGCGCACAACTGGATTTCGGTGCGTGGTGCGGCATCAACGGCCATGAGGTTTCCCTGGCGGCCGAGGCGGCGCCGGATGCTTGATCGGCGTCATCTGCAGGCTGGCCGTCTCATTTGGGCTGTCAATGTTCATGCTGTAACTGCCGTGGTTCAGCATTACCGTAAGCGTGTCGCCTTGCAGTCCCTCCAGCAGCGCCGGCCCGTCGAACTGAGTGGCATCCGTGATACCGGCCCGCATCGGACCGGTTACCGCTATCTGCTGCGCTCCATGGACGGTGGTCAACGTGGCTCGAACCCCTGTGCCCGTCAGTGACTGCGGCGCCGGCGCTGTCCGGCGGAACCGGAAACTGAGCTCACCCCACGCCTGGGCGGAGGAAAGCGCGCCTTTCTCAATTGCGGCGGTAAGGTGGTGCGCATGGATAACCGCTGACGAAGTGTCGTCGCCCGATGCAGCCTGGATCACCATCGAAGCTCCTGCTGCCGTTAAGCTTGTTCCGCCCGCTTCCTCGGCAGAATCGAAGCGCTGCAGGTTCACCGTGCCGTCGAGGCTGCCGGTTGACGCCACTGGAGGCGCTCCGGCGGTTTTTGCCGAGGGAATGAACCGTAACATCGCGTGGTCCGGTGCGCCGGAGGCGAAAAACCGCAGCGCCTTGCCCCAAGCCGCCTTTAAGGAGTCACAGGTGACTACCGCGCGGCCGCCGGCAAAGGATGCCTGAAGCTGCACGTGGCGCTCCAGTAGCGCTGTGTGGTCGGCAATATCCAGGTGTCCGACTCCGGCGGCGCCACTCGCAGCAAATGCCCCATTCAATTTGGTGGCCGGGCGCGAAACGGTAACCGTCACCGGGCCGGCAGCTTCGGCCGAAGTCACCCCCTTGTTTGTTCCAGTTACGGCGAGCGATGTACCGCTGATGGAGGCCATACCGCCGGAAGGCTGCGTCACAACAGCCTTTACCTCTGTGCCGGTGAACTGTGCGATCCGGCTTTGAGTCACGAGGCCTTGCGAAAAGCCGGCGATCACCACGTGGTCGGCTCCCGCATTTGGGTGAGCGCCCTTCCGAGGCAGCGGATATGCCGAGATACTGTCCTGCGACGCCGTTCCGAAGAGTTCAATCCGGTGGTCGCCCGACATGCGCATCGTCAGCCGGCTCACATGGATCGCTGCAGCTCCGGCAAGGATCGCTGGATCGGTGACCGCGGCGGAAACGCCACCACTCAAGCGCACGGTTGCCGCGCCCGAGTCGTACTGTGCCGCCGAGGCGCTGCCAATGGTTGACCGGGCGCCGGCTTTGGCCGACTGGACTATCCGGAACTGCACGCCGCCGGTGAGGCGGGCCACCCAGGCGTGCGATTTGGAATCCACGCTGACGCTGATCGTAGGCGCCCCGAGCGTGCCTGAGGCGCCGTGGGCGGAATCGTCGAGCGTTACACGGGTGTTGGGCCCACTCACCGTAGCTCCGCCGGGTCCGGCCGTTCCATGGGTGAACCCGCTCAGGTGGAAGATGCCGTAACGGATCGCTGTCTGCGGAGGCGCAGCATGGCGCACCTGCGCACCGGCGCATGAGGCAGCCGCGCAGGCCAGCAGATAGATACCGGTTCGCTCAGGATGCAATCGTCATCGTCTTTGAAAGCAGGTTATAGGTTATCTGGCGGCCGGAGCTGTCTCCTGGAGTGTGACCGCGCCGCCTGTCGTGTACGACCGCGTTGCCTGTGGCAATGATGATGTGCTTTTTGCGATACCAGACCATCCGATCTGCCGACATGGTTTCACCCGTCTGCGGGCCGGCCGTACGGATGCTGACTCCACCCGATGCCCATACCACCTGTGCACCAGCATCCACCTGCATGGCGGGAGCATCCAGAATGATGGCCAGGTCGCCCTTCTCGTAGAGCATTGCGTGAGCGCCCTGCAGTTTTGCCGGCGTGCCCGGTATCTCAAACGAGATCGAGCCATGCGACGCATCGGCGGTCATCACGCGGATTGGCGGCAGGTTGGCGCCGTCTGGATTATCTGTCCACCACGGAATATGAAGCCCCTCCGCGGTTATGCCCTTTAGTGTAGCCGCGGTATGCCGTTTGGCCGCACTTTCCGACCGGAGAGATGGCGTAGACCGGGTCCTGCCACCACAGCCGGCGGTAATAGCGGCCAGCAGCGCAGCGCCCGCTGTGGCGCACCGAGTCCTCACGCCTCGGCAGCAATCGGCGTCAGCGAAATAACACCGGTTTGGCGAGGCTTGCCGGCGTGGGAACCACGCAATTGGCCGCATGCGGCCGCTATCGCCAGACCACGCGTCATGCGCTGCGTCGTTACGCGGCCGGCACGCTCAAGCTCTGCGCGAAACGCGCCGATAGCCGCAGATGTTGGTCGCCGGTATCCGAGCGCGTTATCCACCGCATTAAACGGAATAAGGTTCACGTTGCCGGGTAACTGGTGGCGCGCCAGCAGTTGCGCTAATGCCCGGGCCTGAGCCGGAGCATCATTAACACCGGCAATCAGCAGATACTCAAACGTGAGGTTGCGGCGCGTCGATATCGTCCACTCATGGCAAGCCGAGAGAATATCATCCAGCTTCCACTTGCGGGCGGTAGGTATCAACCGGGCGCGCAGATGGTCGTCCGGGGCGTGCAGCGATAACGCAAGCGTTACGGGCAGCCGTTCGGAGGCCATCTTCCGGATGGCGGGCGCAATGCCAACTGTGGAGATGGTGATGTTCCGAGCCGAAAGACCGACCTCGGAGGTGAGCAGCCGCACGCTCTCCACGGTTGCCGCGTAGTTCCAGAGGGGTTCACCCATTCCCATATAGACTACGTGGGTGATCCTCCGGCCGTCTCTCTGCATGGCCAGCAGTTGACCCACAATCTCGCCGGCTGTCAGGTTTCTGGAAAAGCCTCCCTGCCCCGTAGCGCAAAACCGGCATCCTGCCGCGCAGCCAACCTGGGTGGAGAGGCAGCAACTGGTTCGGCTGGAGTAGGGCAGATAGACGCTCTCCACAATCTCACCATCGCCGAGCCTCAGAAGGTACTTTGCAGTTCCATCCGCTGCATCTACCTTGAGCACCGTCTCCGGCAGCCCGGTGACGAACTCCCGAGCCAGCTGCCCGCGCAGCGCTAGCGGCAGATCGGTCATGGCATCAAAATCCGATGCTCCCCGTCGGTACAACCACGCAGCGACCTGGCGTCCGCGCCAGGCAGGCTGGCCAAGGCCGACCAGCCTGCCCGCAATCTCGGCCGAGGTCAATCCCGTAAGCGGCAGTTGCATCACGGCTGGTTCGGGCTTCAGGGCCGGCCGGGAACCCGCGGCAGACGCGGCGGCGTGCCCGCCGGCACCGGTGTTGGCTGTGGTTCAGCGGGTGGCTGCGGAGCCGCCGGTTCGGGTGCGGCAGCAGCGTCACCGGTGACCGGCAAGCTGGTAATCACGCGTGCGGCGAGCAGTGTTTGCACCACGCGCAGCACGTCGTCGGAGCCTCCCTTTACGGCGCCACCACTATCGGCTCCGCTGCCACCACCGATGTTGACGAACTGACCACGCGCTAACGCTCCGGCAACTTCGTGCGTGAGGGACGGCGCCAGCTCCAGGCGCTTCAAATCGAGATAGGCCGCGCCCGCCGCCGCCAATGCGTCGGCCTTCATCCGGATCGCTTCGGCGTCGGCCTCAGCGACCAGCTTGATCCGGCTAGCCTGCGCGCGGCCCTCCGCCTCCTGTTGAATAACGTTTTGCTCCGCATCGGCGCGCGCCTGTGTTATCTGCGATGCTGCAAGCTCTGCCTCGCGCTGCTGCCGGACTGCCGACTGCTTTTCGGCCTCAGCTCGGGCGATCGCCGCGCCATTGCTGGCGATCTGCATGTTCAGGTTCTTCTCCTGATCGTTCACGCTCTGTTGAGCCTCCAGCTGCGCAATGCGCGCGCGCTGCTCCTCCTGCGCCTGCACCACGTCGGCGCTCGCCTTGGCTCTTGCCGCCGATTCACGCCGCCGGGCCTCTGCAACTTCACTCTGGACGCCCTTGATATTGAGGCTGTTGAACGAGAGGCCGAGGTCCAGCAGTTCCCGCGAACACGCATCCTTGATAATTACGGCCAGCTCATCATCATCGCTGCGAGGCGCCAGCGCATCCACTCCATGGGCTGGTGCTACCAGCGCCGCAGGCTGCGCCGAGCGGCTGTTGAACAGCTGGTCGTGCTTCAGCAGGTTGATGGCGCGGCGAGCGGCCGAAGAGAGCACGTCGGTGAGCGTGGAAAGCTGCTCCATGTTCGGCTTGGAGAAGAACTTGTTGGCCGCGGTACGAACCATCGAGTCATCTTCCCCCACGCTGACGATGGCGGATGCCTTCACAGTAACCTTTACGGGCGCCGGCTTGCCGTTAGAATCCAGGTCGGCCGTCTGGTCGGTGATCTCGATATCCACATTGATCGCCTGCGCCGGGATGCTGCGGCTTACAGTGAGCAGCGGCACCATCATCGCCTTGCACGGCCCGCGAAAAATCCGCAAGTTGCCACCCAGCCAACTGACAAGGCGTATCTCGCCCGCATCCACATTGCGCAAAAACGCATTGATGATTGCCGGAATGAGAACCACAACAGCAACAATGGCGCCTAGCGCCACGATCAACGGAGTAGCCATACGTGTATCCTCCTGGTTACAACAGCGTAACCGTTACATGTTCCTTGCCCGGTTCCACGTCAACGATGCGTAAGGTATCGCCAACCGAAACCACCGATGCCTTCTCTGCCGGGTTCAAAGAGGCACTCAACTGTATGCTGCGGCCATCGTGAACCAGCCTCACCACGCCCTTTCCGTTGTGAAACTCCGTTACCGCGACAGCCTCAGTCATCAGTGCGTCTGTGAGCGGCGAGGTCGGCTTTCCCTCGAATCGCGACATCAGATTCCAGAGCGGGGTAGCAACCATCCTCTCAAGGAGAATGGCCCCCAACGCTGCTGTGATCGCCGCTGGGACCACCTTCCACGCCAGACCGCTTTGCAGCGCATAGCCGAATGCGCCGAAGAGCGTGGCCATCGTAAAAACGACCCGCGGCGCCGGAATGAACCGGAATGCATTCGATAGGCGATTGTCCTGCTGGACGTGCGCGGCATGCGGCCCGGGGTGGGCGACGTGCGCAGGATGGCCAACATGGGCATGCGGAATGTGGCCGCCCGCGTGGTGGCCAAGCCGCCCGAACCCTGGCACGGCCAACAGGGCCATCCCAGCAAGTCCGGCAATAAACACTACCAGAAAGAGTGACATAACGGAAGTACGAGTCTGCCGGCTATCCGGTTACATGCCGAACCATCTCCACGATGTGCCTGGCGCTGATACCGGCTGCGTCCAGCAGTTCTGCCGGTTTTCCAGAGCCCGGCATTGAGCGAACTGCCATCCGCGTGACCACGGGACGCGGTTCCGTGCGGCCATCAAACGCCTCACAGACGGCGTCGGCGATGCCGCCCTCGGGCCAGTGGTCCTCAACCACGATGAGGCGTCCGGCGCAGTCACGTGCGGCTTCAAACAGTGTTTCGGCATCCAGGGGCTTTAGGCTGTAAAGATCGATAACGCGGATATTGAGCCCCGACTGGTGCAGCGTTTCGTAGGCGGCCAGCGCTTCGTAGAGCGTGATACCGGCTGCAATGACTGCCGCGGCATCGGAATCTGAACGGCGCAAGACTTTGCTTCCGCCGATTGCAAAGGTTTCGTGGGCGCCGTAAATAACCGGCAGCTTCTCGCGCGTGGTTCGCATATACACAACGCCGGTCCGGTTCGCCATCTCTCCGACGAGAGCAGCCGCCGTCGTGGCGCAGCTGGGGTAGAGCACGGTGCTGCCGTGTACCGTGCGCATCATTGCCAAATCTTCCAGCGCCATCTGCGAGGGTCCGTCTTCGCCGATTGAGACGCCGGCATGCGAGCCTGCAAGCCGGATGTTTGCCCGCGAAATCGCAGCCATCCGGATCTGGTCGAAGGCACGGCTGAAGAAGGCGGCAAAGGTGCTGGCGAAGGGCTTTTTGCCCAGTATCTGCGCTCCGACTGCTGCACTTACCAGCTGCTGCTCGGCAATGTAGCACTCGAAGAAGCGCTGTGGATACTCCTTCTTGAACCGGTCGCTAAATGTGGAGTTGCTCACCTCACCATCGAAAGCCACCACGGCGCCATCCGAGGCGCCAAGCGCGTGCAAGCCGTCGCCATATGCCTCGCGCGTGGCCACCTTGCTGCCGACATCGTACTTCGGAGGCTCGAACCTGCCAGGCGCCGGCGTTGCGGGCGCCACGCCGCTGTGTGCCGGTGGAGGAGTAACCCGCACGTTGCCGGCCGGCGATCCCAATTCCACAAGCGCCCGTTCGGCCTCATCCGGCGACAGCGCCTTGCCGTGCCAGCCCTCCTTGTTCGCCAGAAACGAGACGCCGGCGCCCTTTTCGGTTTTCGCCACAATCAGTGTGGGCCGCTCCGTTTCCGCCACGGCGCGCCGGTATGCCTCGTCCACCGCCTCCACACTGTGGCCGTCGATCGCGAAGGCGTTCCAGCCAAAGGCTTCGGCCCGCGCCACATAGTGATCGCCCTCCCACTGAAGCATGGTTGGGCCGCGCTGACCCAGGCGGTTCATATCGAGAATGGCCGTGATGCTGCCAAGACGATAGAACCCGGCGAGTTCAAACCCTTCCCACACGCTGCCCTCCGCGGTTTCGCTGTCGCCCATCAGTACCCAGTAATTCGAGGGAAGCTTGTCCAGCCGTGCGGCAAGGGCAAGGCCGATGGCCGTCGGCAGGCCCTGGCCCAGCGATCCCGTGGCCACATCCACCCAGGGCAGCTCCGGCGTCGGGTGCCCCTCGATGCGGCTGCCATACTTGCGGAGCGTCAACAACTCGGCATCCGTAATCGCGCCGGCGGCCTTGTACATGCTGTAGAGGAGCGGTGCTGCGTGGCCCTTCGAGAAAATGAGGCGGTCATTCAGCGGATTGTGCGGATTGTTGAAGTCGTAATTCAGCCACGAGGAAAGCAGCACCGCCATGAGATCCGCGGCAGACATGCTGGAGGTGGGGTGGCCCGAGCCCGCCGCCGTCGTGCTCCGGATGCTGTCTGCCCGCAACTGCGCTGCCAGCGCTTTCCAATCAACCGCGGTATAAGCCATCAAAATCTCTCCTGGTCCCGGTTCAATCGGCGGTACTGCTGCCTTACCCGTATTTTGGCACAATGTAGCCGGGGAGCGACGGGTGACTGGAACACTCACCGCTCGCCGTTCGCGCTGGTATAATTGGTAGTGCTCCGAACGAGCCTCTCCCAACGCCCGCCTCCACGCTAAAAATGGCCCGATTTCTCGGTCTGGATATTGGCGATGCCCGTACGGGCGTCGCGGTGAGTGACGCCAATGGGCGTATGGCGCTGCCGGTTGAAACGGTGGTTCGTACGCGCTCGATACGGCAGGATGCCGCACGGATTGCCAGGTTGGCCGTTGAGCGCGATGCGACAGCTATCGTGGTCGGTCTGCCGAAAATGATGAACGGCGCCGAGAGTGAGCAGGCTTCGCGAATCGACGCCTTCATCCGAGTGCTGCGCGGATACGTACGTATTCCGATCCATATGCAGGACGAGCGGCTCACCACCCACGCCGCTGCACAGGTACTGCGTGATGTTGGAACCAGGCGCAGGACTCGCAAAGGGCAGCTCGACGCTGCGGCGGCGTGCATCATTCTGCAGGAGTGGCTGGACGCACAGACCGTACCGGCCCTCGCCGACGCGAGCGAGGCCGAGTGAGGCGGGGCAAAGGCAAACGCCGGAAGGCGAATGGCATCCGTTGGAAGCTCATGCTCGTCGCGGCCGCAGCCTCAGCCGTTAGCCTTGGCTGGCTGGCATCGCTCACGAACCCGGGCGGCCACAGCCATGCGCTGCGGAGCGTAACGGTGCCGGCCGGAGCCGGCTTGCGTGGCGTCGGATCGGCCCTTGCCTCGGCGGGCATAGTACGCAGCGCCTGGGTGTTCGATCTCTACGCGTGGTTCCGTGGGCCGGCTTCAGGCATCCAGGCTGGCAGATACCGTCTCTCCCAGGACATGACGCTGGGACAGGTGTTTCGCGAGCTTCGCATGGGCCCTATAGCAAGCGATGTCGGCTTGATCAAGCTGACGGTACCGGAGGGTTTTACCGCCCGTCAGATCGCAAGGCGGCTCACCGAGCTCGGGATCTGCGATGGGAACGAGTTCTATCGTGAGGCAACCCGTTCGGCTTCCATCTCGGAGTGCCACGCCACGTTTAAGCTGCCAACGAACACGCTGGAGGGTTATCTCTTTCCCGATACCTACAGCTTCCCGCGGAACGTGCCGCCTGGCCGCGTGATCGATGCGATGCTTGACGATTTTGGTCGCCGATTTGCAGCGCAGAATGCCGCTGCCGTGGCAAAATCGGGCAAGTCGCTCAACCAGATTGTGATTGAGGCCTCGATTATCGAGCGCGAGGCCAAAGCGCCCCAGGACCGCGCGCGGATTGCCGGCGTGATCAATAACCGGCTGAAACGAAAGATGCCGCTGGACGTAGACGCCACGGTACTCTATGCACTCGGATATCACAAATCGCATGTTCTATATCGCGATTTACGGGTAGATTCCCCGTACAATACCTACCGGCATGTCGGACTGCCACCGGCGGCGATCTCCAACCCCGGCGTGCCCTCGCTCATGGCCGCGCTCTATCCTGAGCACAACAACTACCTGTACTATGTAGCCGGCCCCGGTGGCGCACATATCTTCGAAACTACCAGCCTGCAGCATATGGCCGACGTAGCCCGGCTGCGGTCCGTCCGGCCGAACGGCGCTATCGACTAGCCAGGCTACAATCATGCCAAGCTCCACGCAGCGTCGCGAACAACATGTGGCGGATACCAATGGCCCGCGCCTGGGGCGCACACCACGGCCGCGCGTGCATTTCGCCAATCTGTGTCCCGATGAACTCGTGGAGACCGTTGCGGCAATCACGCCGGAGCATCTGAAGCGTCAAGGAATACGTGGCGTGATTCTGGATATGGACAATACGCTGGTGCGATGGCAGCGTCAGGAACTGGCGCCCGAGGCGCTGGCGTGGCTGGAAGCGCTGAAGGCCTTGAGCATCGGCGTCTGCATCCTCTCGAACTCTTTTTTCGGGCACCGGTCCGACCGGTTGGCAAGTCGCATCGGCTGCGTGAATATCCGAAAGGCCAAGAAACCGATGCGTGGCGGGTTCAACCGGGCTATGAAGGCGCTTGGCACCGAGCCTGGGTCCACAGCGATTGTTGGCGACCAGATGTTTACCGACGTACTCGGCGGCAACCGGGTTGGATGCCGAACCATCATGGTGCGGCGCATCCACTGCCGCGAGTTCCTCTATACACGCATCTTTCATCGCCCGCTGGAGTGGCTGTTTCTCGGGTACTTTCGGCGCGCCGGAGCGCTGTAACCGCCCCGGGCAGCCTACGCACCAAATGCGCCACTTCCGAAGTGCCGCAAACTGTTTATCCTCGTGAATCTCGAGACCGGTACGTTCGTCTACTTGTATTCCAGCCAGTTTGTGATAGATTCATCAGGCTCGTTGTGGAACCAACATCCGGATGCAGTCGTCACAGTTTGCGGGGAGTGCGGTACCTTATGTCTATGGTTCGTCCCGCGTAGCCGGCGTTTTCGGATGCCCGATTGAGCACTCACTCTCCCCGGCGATGCACAATGCCGCGTACGCCGCTCTGCAGCTCTCATTTATCTATACTCCGTTTCATGTGGAGCCGGGCGATCTCGGGGCGGCAATCGGGAGCATAACCGCTCTCGGGATGGCGGGCGTGAACCTCACGATCCCGCACAAAGAGGCTGCGATACCTTTTCTGGATCGGCTTACGGATTCTGCCGCCGAGTGCGGCGCCGTCAATACCGTACTGCCGGAAGACGGCCGCCTGCTGGGCGATAATACCGATGGCGATGGGTTCTGGCAGCCGCTTCACGACCGTGGTTTCGATGCTGCCGGAGAGCATGCTCTCATCCTTGGCGCCGGCGGCTCGGCGAGGGTGGTTGCCCTCACGCTCCTAAAAAAGGGGGCGCGCGTTCGGGTTGCAAATCGATCTGGTGGAAGGGCTGAGAAACTGGTGGCCTGGCTGCGCAATCTTGGCTATTCCGACATCGAGCAGGTAGAGTACAACGCTGCCGGACTGCGGGAGGCCGCGGTTACCGCGGGCCTGCTGGTGAACGCGACGCCCGTGGGAATGTGGCCGGCCACAACCGACGAGTTGCCCGCACCGCTATCCCGACTGCGCAAAGGCATGCTGGTGGTGGACTTGGTGTACAATCCGGAGCAGACGGCACTTCTGCGGACCGCGCAGGATGCCGGATGTGAAACCGTCTCTGGAGTGGAGATGCTCGTAGCGCAGGGCGCCTCGGCGTTCCGCATGTTTACTGGTGTGGATGCGCCTGTTGATGTGATGACGCAGGCGGTTCGGGCAGGATTGACGGGCGTGGCGAAGACGCCGGGCCGGTAATAACTGCCAGGTGATATAGCAGCTGCAGCGGCGGTGGCGGCACAGGTCGCTCCACCGCTATCGGATGGAACTCGGGGAGGCTAGCGGAATGCAGAGCGGAACGCAGAAGCGCGATATGGGCCAGTACATGGTCGAGAAGAACTACATCTCGGCCCAGCAGCTTGAAGAGGCTCTTAAGGCCCAGGTGAACAGTAAGAGTGAGCTCACGCGCGTGTTTCTTGAGATGGGCATCAACCCGCGAGACGTGTACGAAGCCAAGGCGTTTCAGGAGAACGTGCCGTTCGTGGACCTTACGGTGTTCAAACCCGAGCAGAGCGCGCTCAACGTTGTTCCGGAGCATATCGCCAAGCGCTACACCGTGCTGCCTGTCAAAAAGGATGGCGGCACCCTGTATGTTGCAATGGCCGACACCAACAATCTGGAGGCCACCGACGACCTTCGGCTGGTTTCGCGCTGCCAGATAAAGACCGTGCTTGCCGTGCCGGAGCATCTGGAAGATGCCATTGGGCGGCTGTACACGGGAACGCAGGTAGACCTGGCGTCTGCCGATGGCAAGGGCGGCATGAATCCGTTGAAGGGCGGCAGCGCCGACATCATGGACGCCGACGTGAAATCCTCAATGGCCGAAGTAATGGCCAAGTACGGCATGCGAGGCGACGCCGCCAAGGAGGATGACGAGGACGACGACGCGATTTCCAAGGTGGTGGAAGAGGCCCCGATTATCCGTCTGGCGCACACAATCATTATCCAGGCGATCAAGGAAAAGGCTTCGGACATCCACCTGGAACCGGATCGCAAATCGGTTCGGATCCGGTACCGCATAGACGGCGTTCTGCATGAAACCATGCAGATGCCCAAATACATCCAGATGCCGCTGACGGCGCGGTACAAGATTCTTGCCGAGATGAACATCGCCGAGCGGCGCGTGCCTCAGGATGGCCGCATCGCCGTGCGCTTCTCCGGCGCCGAGTTTGATCTCCGCGTTTCCTGCCTGCCAAACCTGCACGGCGAAAAGATCGTCATGCGGATCCTGGACAAGAGCAGCGTTATGATCGGCTTGAACAAGCTGGGCTTCACTCCTGAGGTTCAGGCACAGCTTGAGGAGCTGTCGCAACAGCCGAACGGCATGCTTCTTTCAACAGGACCCACAGGGCACGGCAAAACAACCACCCAGTACTCGGTGCTCAACAAGCTGAACTCGGTGGAGAAGAACATCCTCACCGTTGAAGACCCGATTGAGTACCAGCTGAGCGGTATCACGCAGGTGCAGGTCAATCCCAAGGCCGGCCTGATGTTCGGTAATGCACTGCGATCATTCCTCCGGCAGGACCCGGACATCATCATGGTTGGCGAAATGCGCGACCTTGAAACGGCGGGAATCGCCATCGAGTCGGCTCTTACCGGCCACCTCGTGCTTTCCACGCTGCACACGAATGACGCCCCTTCCGCCACTATCCGCCTCATTGATATGGGGGTGGAACCGTTCCTGGTCTCGGCAACGGTAGTCGGCATACTTGCCCAGCGGTTGGGACGCCGGATCTGTACCGGCTGCAAAGAGTTCTACGACGTGCGCGCCTCGGATCTGCATAACTTCGGCTTTGTGACGGAAGATCCGGACGCCATGGTGCAGATTGCACGCGGCAAGGGCTGTGAGGTATGCCGCTATACGGGGTACAAGGGCCGCACCGGCTTTTACGAGCTGATGCGGATGAACGCCGAGATGGCCGAAATGGTGGTCCGGCGTGCGCCGCTTTCGGAGCTGAAGCGCGCTGCCAAGGCCAACGGGATGCACGAACTGCGGGAAGATGGCTTACTGAAGGTTCTCGACGGAGTCACCACACCGGACGAAGTTCGGCGAGTGGTGTTTACCGCAGGATTCTAGGCCGAATAGAGAGAAATCACAGTCGAGGGCCGGCGGCGCCAGCAGCCGGCTCCTCAGCCCGGCAGCCATCCGGGCAGGAGTAGACCCATTGTCCGATAATCCCATTCCAGCGGTACCACCGCTCCGACCGCAGCAGCCCGGCGGCGCCCCCGATCCGCAGGCAGCCGCCGTCAACCCGATGACCGGCGAGGCGGCGCAGCCGATTGCCAACGTGGCGTCGGCGCGTCCCACACCGCTGGACGACGCCCATGTGGACGACCTCTTGCGCCTGGTGCACGAGAAGGGCGCCTCCGATCTCCATATCGCCGTCGGGGTGCCTCCCATCATCCGCGTGGATGGAGCGCTTATACCGATCCCGTTCGAAAAGGTCTCTTCGCAGGATGCGCAGCGGCTGATCTACGACATCCTCACGGATGAACAGATCCAGCGGTTCGAGACCGAACTTGAGCTCGACTTCAGTTACTCCCTGGCCCGCATCGCCCGGTTCCGTGTGAACGTGTTCCGTGACCGAGGCAATGTCGGCGTGGCGTTCCGGCAGATTCCGCAGAAGATACCAACCCTCAAGGATTTGGGTCTGCCAATGGTGCTGGAAGAGTTGACGCACCTTCCACGCGGTCTTATCCTCGTAACCGGGCCAACCGGCTCCGGTAAATCGACCAGCCTTGCGGCGATGATCCACCAGATCAACACCGAGCAGGGTCGGCACATCATCACCATCGAAGATCCGATTGAATACCTGCACACGCACCGGTGCAGCATCATCAATCAGCGGGAAGTTGGGCAGGATACCAAGCAGTTCAAGAATGCGCTGCGCGCCGCGCTCCGTGAAGACCCGGACGTGATCCTTGTGGGTGAAATGCGCGATCTCGAGACGATGCAGATGGCGGTATCCGCCGCGGAAACCGGTCACCTGGTCTTCGCCACGCTGCATACCAACTCCGCAGCGACATCCGTAGAGCGCATTGTCGACTCCTTCCCATCCGGCCAACAGGAGCAGGTGCGGCTGCAGCTATCCAACAACCTGCAGGCTATTCTCTGCCAGCAGCTCATCCCGCGCGCCAATCAGCCGGGACGCATCTGCGCCATCGAAATCATGCGTGCAAGCCCCGCCATACGCAACCTTATCCGCGAAGCCAAGGCGCACCAGATCACCTCGATGATCCAGACCAGCGCCAACATGGGAATGCAAACCATGGATCAGAGCCTGCGCGATCTCTATCTCCGCGGCATGATCAGCTACGATGAAGCGATGACGCGGGCCATGAACCCGACAGAACTCGAGAAGATGATACGAACCGCAACCATGCCCGCGCCCGGACAGGGGCAATACTCGCGGTAACGTTCTCACACGGCGCGCCCGCTGCCAGCGGGCGCGCATCCGGAGGCAGATATGCCCGTCTACAGCTATACCGTCCGAGACTCCACCGGCGCCGTGCGTACCGGCACCTCCGAAGCCGAGAACCAGGACATCCTGAAGCGGCGATTGCAGGAGCAGGGATTCAACGTCAGTGACGTCAAGCAGACCGGCTCCGGCAAAAAGAAATCGGCGGCCGCCGGGTTTGGTCGCGTCAAACTGGCCGATCTCTCCATCTTCTGTCGCCAGTTCTCCACCATGATCGATGCCGGCGTATCGCTGGTGCGGGCACTGGACGTATTGGGCGAACAGACCACCAACCCCAAGCTGAAGCGCATCATACACGATATTCAGGTGGAAGTTGAAGGTGGCCAAACACTGTCGCGGGCAATGCAGAAGTTCCCCAAGGTGTTTAGCAACCTCTTCATCGGATTGATACGCGCCGGCGAAGTGGGTGGTGTGCTTGAGGAAGCCCTGCAGCGGCTGTCGTTCTTCCTGGAAAAGGATATGCAGTTGCGGCGCAAAGTTAAGTCCGCAATGACATATCCTGTTATTGTGGTTATTGTGGCCATTCTGATTGTCCTGGGCCTCTGCACATTTATCGTTCCGAAGTTTGTGGACCTGTTCAAAGATCTGGGCGTCAAGCAGTTGCCGGCGATGACGCAGTTTCTGGTCGATTTCAGCGACTTCCTGAAGACAAAATGGTACATCGGCCTGGCCATCATCTTCTTCTTGTGGCTGGCCATCAAATACTTCGGCACGACGCGCATCGGGCGACGCGTCATCGACAGAGTCAAGCTCAAGGTTCCGGTGTTCGGCAAACTGGGCCACAAAATCTGCCTGGCGCGATTCTCCCGAACTCTTTCGACACTGCTGGTTTCCGGCGTGCCGATTCTGCAGGCGATGGATACCGTGGCCGGTACGGTCGGCAACGAAATCATCAGTGAGGCGCTGCTCAACGCCAAGGCGAGGATCCGTGAAGGTGACCGCATCAACGACCCGCTGGCCAAGAGCAAAATGTTTCCGCCCATGGTGGTGCATATGATCTCGATCGGTGAAGAATCTGGAGCTCTCGATCAGATGCTCAGCAAGATCGCAGAGTTCTACGAAGACGAGGTGGATGCTCAGCTCCAGTCGTTGACAGCCGCAATCGAGCCCGTGATGATCGTCATCCTTGGCGTATGCGTCGGCTTTATCGTCATCGCCATGTTCATGCCTCTCATCCAGGTCATCGCCAACCTTAGCGGCGGCGGCGGCGGCGGTGCCGGCGGCGGCGGCGATTAGGGGCTAAACATCTGTTGATGCAAACCACCTGGAAACCGCGTTAGTTGGTGGCGCCGGAGAGTTTCTGGCCGATCGTTGCGTTCGTTTTTGGCGCGTGCGTAGGCAGCTTCCTGAATGTGGTGATCTACCGCCTGCCACGCGGTCAAACACTCGTCAAGCCGGAACACTCCTACTGTCCAAACTGCAGCGGACGGCTCCAGGCTATCGACCTGGTGCCCCTGCTAAGCTTTATAGCACTGCGCACCCGGTGCCGGCAGTGCGGCAAGCCAATATCGTGGAGGTACTTCTGGGTAGAGCTGCTTACCGCGGCGCTCTTTGCCGTGATAACCGCGCGATTTCAGAGCCAGCCCTTCCTGGCGGTGGCGCTGCTTCTGTTTACGTCGGCGCTCATACCGATCGCGTTCATCGATCTGGCAACTTTTACTATCCCAAACTCTCTGAACCTCCTCGCCTTTGCCATTCCCGTGCTGCTGGATGGTATTCTGCTGGTGTCGCACGCACCGGGACACCGGCTGATGTTCGGTTGGCTGCCGGTCTCCATCGCCGGTGCAGTAGGCGGCATTCTGATGCTCGGTGGCTTTCGGACCCTGGGGTCCATCGTGTTCCGTCGCGAGGCGATGGGCCTTGGTGATGTCTACCTGGCGCGCGCCATAGGCGCTATGCTGGGCCTGATCGTTCTGCCGGGTCAGGAGCCGCTGCGACTGTTCCCGGTATGGCTGCTGGCATCCACGGTGACCGGCATGGTGGTCGGCGGCGTGCCGCTACTGGTAGACCGGTTCCGTAAGAGAGTGACGCCTGCCGATGACGGTGGGCAGGGCGAAGCCGGTCCTGTTCGTGCGTCAGCGCTGGTAACGGAGTGGCTGGCGGTATTCCTGTTCTGGGATCTCTGGGAGATGTTCCGTAAGGATGGCGGCAGCGACGAGACAACCATTCTCGTGGAGGGGCCGCTGGATCCGACCGCGGTGCCCTTTGGACCGTATTTAGGTATCGGGTTTCTGGTGACGTTGTTCGTCGGCGCGCAGGTTACCAACTGGTACCTGGCCACCATGCTGGGGCAGGGCCGTCATCTATAGATGAGACAGGTGTTAACGATGGAACACCGTACTTTGAGACGTCGTCTCAGAATCGTCCCTCAATCCAGGCGCATCACATGGCGAATGGACGGGGCATTGCAGAACGGAAAGGTTATGAGCCGAAATCACGTAGCCGGTGCGGACGGATTTACGCTGATCGAACTGCTTACGGTAATAGCAATTGTGGCCGTTTTGGCTGCCCTGCTGTTTCCGGTCTTTGCCCGTGCCCGCGAAGCGGCACGTTCCGCCACCTGCTTTACGCAGATGCACGACATCTACCGCGCTGTGGAGATGTACAAGGCCGATAACAACCGCTATCCTGCCAGCCTCATCGGCTTCGCGCAGTCCACCTCGGTGTACACGGCGCCCGATGGCAGCACCCACCTTGAGTTCTATACCGGTTCGGGTACACCCGCCGGACTGGATAAAGATACGTATCGACCGCTGATGGGCGGCCAGAAGTACCTGACCGGCGGAGACAACACGTTCCACTGCCCGGATGACCCGATACAGGACCCAACGCGGCTGATGACTGCCGTCTACCCGACCAACACGCCCCTTGCGGGTCAGCCGGTATCGTTTACGGCGGAGATCGCGCACAACATCGGCAACACGCTGGTAGATCCGGCAGTTATTGGCGGACCGGCCTACTTCTTCTCGTTCGACAGCTATGACGCCGGCCCTCAGGTAAATGCCGACGGCAGCGCGCCTGCCACCCCGGTTACCGAGCTACACTACAGCCTCGATTGGACCGGGCAGACCGGCCCAGCCGATAATACATGCACCACGCATCCAGACAGCCTGTGCATGAATCAGTTGAAGTATCCGGATCCGCCGAAGGACAAGACGGTTTTAACCTGGTGTACGTGGCACGTTTTTACGGCCCACGCCACCATGGTGAATGTACTACTGCTTAGTGGCACGGCCCGGCCCGTGCCGGTGAATACGTTTGAAGCCAAAGGCCCGCTCAACCTTGAGTACTAGGGCCGGAGCAATGGAATGAATCTACGCACTACCGCACGTGGACGGCGACACGGCTTTACGCTGATTGAACTGCTCACGGTTATCGCAATCATAGCGCTTCTTGCAGCAATCCTCTTTCCCGTGTTCAGCACGGTACGAGAGCAGGCACGCGAGAGCAACACGATGAGCAATATGCACGATATCTACGTGGCGGCGCGCTCATTCCAGCTGGATGAGGGGCACTTCCCGAACGTGCTGTTCGGTTACGCAATGGTGCAAACCGGCGTCAACCCCGACACCTACCGGCCGGCCAAGCCCACGGATACCAGCGTGCTTCCAATGGACCAGGCGGTTGAGAAGTTCGCTACCGAGAGTGGCATCGCGAACTACGGCTACCTATACGGCGAGCAGATCAAAGACTTCAGCGCCTTTACCAACATCGACGATACGGTCACCAACAAATCCGCGGTCACCATCGCATACTATCCACCCAACTCCGCCTACGCTCAGTCTTATGTGAAGAATCACGGCGGAAACGTAGATAGCGTGGTGGTCACATGGGAAGCGCCAACGCAGGACCCGAACTCGCTGTGCACCTACTATGGCGACTCGGATCTGCCCGACGCCAGCTACGCCTCCAGCGACGGAAAGAACTACACCAGCACGCCTCTTCCCAAGCTGTTCTACAAAATGGACAGCATGGATATCAGCCCCATGCTGGATGACCTGGGCAACAAGGTTTTCGAAGCCGACGGCGTTACGCCCAAATACGAGCTGAACTACTCGCCCAACTGGAGCCATCAACTCTACCAGCCCGTCAGCGCGGCTTATCCGCTGGGCTGCGATGTGGGAGCGAACTTTGCACCGGTCGTCAATCAACTGAAGTACCAGAACCCACCACGCAACCGGACGGTGATCACCTGGATCACTACGCACGCCGCAGTCACGGGTAACGGCCAGATACTTACGCTTCTGGATGACGGTACGACAATCAAACTGCACGCCGCGCAGGCCTATTCCGACCTGCCAATGAACTACGCGCCGTAACCAAACCTGTTCATCCAAAGGAACACGGCGCTCGGGCACGTCGTCCAAAACCGGCGTGGTGCGCTCTGGCAGTAACGGGGCTACTGCGCCGAATCACGGAACCATAAAGGCTTGAGAATGTCTACGGGAAGCAACAGAGCGGGAAACGGCAAGCCGGCCTTTACGCTGCTTGAGGTTCTGGTTGCACTTATCGTGCTTCTGGTCGGCATTCTCGCGCTGTTGCGGCTGTTTCCCGGCGGATTCCTCACGATTCAAAACACCGCGCAGCTCACGTCGGCGCAGGCTCTCGCCCGCCAACAGCTGGATCAGCAGAAGTCCACATTATCGGCGGCCGACGCCATCGTGCCGGGGTACTTTGAAAACACGGGTGGCGCTTTACCGTCGCTCGTGATCAATCCCAACATTCAGCCCGATGACCTTACCGATTTCGACAGCGTGCCCGGCAACGCTGCCGCCGGCACCACGGTCTACGATATCTCCAACATCAACCGCATTCGCACGGTGCTGAATGAGCATCTTCGCATTCCCATCCCGTCGCCCAACAGCGAATCGGGGAAGTACGGCGCCGCGTACGTTCTCAGCATGGGCCCGGTTTACAACCAGTTCGCACTCTCGAACACCGGAGGTCCGCAAGACCTGATTACGGTGCGCGGTATGCCGCTGCAGCGAATTGAGACTTCCGAGTCGGTACCGCTCGGCACACCAGATACGTCACTGAACCTGCGGAACGAGTCGCAGTATGCCGTCGATTACAACCGCGACAGTATCGCCTTCTATCCGCGCCTGGCGTCGGCGTCGCCCGTGACGACGTTCCGCAAGTTCGTTATCACCTACGACTACTATCGCAGGAACACCGCCGGCAACGCCATCACCGAAACGGCTGTGAGCGGGCCGGCAACCACCCTAATCGTTCCGGACGTGGACCCGACTACCATTCCCGCCGGCACCTCGCCCATGCCGACGTGGATACCCATCTTCAACAACGCGGCGAACACCTATCCGGACAGCGCCACGCTGCCGGTGCCGTCGTCCCGGTTCCTGGGTATCCGGCGCGGCAGTGAGGATGTGAGCCGTGGCTTCGTTCTGATGAGCAGCGTGCCCTATATTGGGAGCGCCGCCCCGCCTGCCTGGACCTCCGACCCGTACGAGTACGCCTGGTACAGCAAACAGGAGCCTAACAACGCCAACCTGGGCGTGCTTCTGTTCAATCCAGCCGGTCACAGCGATCTGGAAAATGGCCCATACGGCCCGCAGCCGCTGATGGCTCGAATCACGTACACCACGTTCGACAACCATATTATTCGCGACGACCGCGCGGTGCCGTCCGCCGCGCCGTACGCCATCAAGCTGTCGCTGCCCCTGGTGCTGACCAATGGCGATACGCTCGATGACGGAACGCTTGAGACAGGCATGTTCCGGGATCCGGTCGCCGGCGATCCGCCGACGCCGGACGTGATTCTGATGAATGCCAACACCGGCGAGGAGATTGGCGAGTATACTAACGGTGCTGCGGTAACTGGTGGTGGCACTCCAAACTTTATACCATTTACGCTGGATGCCAAGGCCGGCATCGTCCGGCTCGATCCAACCGCGGCCGCCAACCTGCAGGGCGTTCCGTTACGGATACTGTACCGGGCCCAGAACGACTGGGGCGCACAGCTTCAAAAGGCTACCAGTCAATACACGGTCATGGACCCCACCGCGTTTACAGCGGGCAGCTACAGCCTGCCGTACAACAACTGCTACATTGGCGGCTCGGTCGCTGCCGGCGTCGGCGACCCAACCAAGATCTATTTCCCGATATGTGACGCCGGCAAGTCGGTCTCCATCGCGCACCTGTGGGTGGTGGAGGTAATCGGAGGCGTTACGCAGGTGGTTGACCTCCAGGGCCTGCAGTACCAGATCAACGCCGAACCAGGGCTGTTTGTATCGGTTCAATCCGGCCCGCCCCTCACCTGGATTGACCTGACCGCTGTCAATCCCAACATCGTGCGGTTTGTGCCGGCCACCAACGGAATCACCAATGGCCGGACTGCCTCCGGTGTGATGGGCATATCAATGAAATCGCGCGTGGTGTGGAAGAGCGCAGAGCGATGGCGCAAAGTGGATAACGACACCGTTCTCGCCACGGGCTCGCCATATCAGCCGTAGCGCAACAGCTCGGGCAGACCTGCCATGACAGCACAACGCAACAACCACAACAAGAGTCAATCCGCCGCCGCTCGCGGGGCCACAGCGTTCACGCTCATTGAGCTGCTCGTCGTCCTGGCGCTCACGGCCATCGTCTTTACCATAGTTTTCAAACCGCTGGTGGATGGATTTAACCTGGTCAGCCGCGCCGGTACGCAGATTGAAGCTCAGACCGATGCGCGAAACATCCTGAGGCAGATTTCCGGCTACACAGCGAATGCCGAGTATCTGTACGATAACTCCACCACGCGTATCAATCTCTGGTTTACCGATAGTACCGGCGCGCCCTACTATATTAGCGAACCGTTCGCAATGATGGAGTACGTAAACCCGGCCCGGCAGGGCGATGAAAACCCATCCAACCAGATCATCGACCCGACCACCGGACAGCCGATCTATCCCGCCGGCGGACCGTTGAGCGGTTTCGCCCTGCCGCTCTCACCGGGGCGGTCGTTGGGACGCATCTTCATCGGTCTCAGCGATAACAGCGCCCAGCCCGACACCCATACGCTCAACCCGGGTGATCCGACCGACGTTCGCCAGGACGGTATGCCGCTCAAGCCATACGCCAATAGGTATTCCGACCCGAGCCTGGTGAACACCAGCCAGGATAACCGGTATACGCTGTACCACGCGGAAGTTCAAGCCTATATCCGCGACCCCGATAACGCCAACAACTATATTCCCAACCTTTCACTGTTCCATACCGTGGATGCGTTGGGCAATCGCGACACAAAAACGGGGCAGTTGATCCTGCACGATCCGAACTTCTTCTACGATAACTCACTGGCCGGTGACTCAACCAGCAAGGGCGCCCTGAAGTGGGCCGTGCCCGGTTGGCGAGATTTGAACGGTGACGGCAAGGTTGAGATCTGGGAGAACTGGCGCGCCGTATCCACCAGCCTGATGGAGCGACGTAAGGTGGATATGGTGGCGCTCGACCGGGATGATAACAACCAGATTATCTATGGCGCGCTCAATCGGCCTACTGTCCGCCCGCTGGCGCAGTTTGCACCGTCATTTGTTGAGAACGATCCCGGCGTGCCCGCCAGCCTCGGCGCGGCCGGTAACGAGGCTCCGGATGCCGCCGCCGGCGCCTACACGGCGCAGTACGATCACTGGGCCAACAACCCGCTATCCCTGCCATACAAGGTCTTCGTCTATCGCGCTCCGAACAGCACCACCGATCCTACCACTCTCAATCCGGAGACCTACTTCATCGCCAACGGCAATGGGAAGATCGTGGCCGGCGTCGGACCGCCCGGCTCTACGCCGCCCGATCCCAACAGTCCTGCCAGTATCGACGTGGGTCCACGGCCCGATCCGGTAACAGGCGTTTGGAACAACCCGTATCCAAAGTTTGCCTTTACCGTCGATCCGGAACGAGGCGTGATCAACTTCGCATTTCCGGAGGGCGTGCTCATGCACGACGCCTCCAACAATGCCGTGCCGCAGCGCTACAATCCCGGAACAATCGATGCGGCGCTCGACGGAACCTACGGCCGGCGCTACCTGGACCTGCATACATTTGCCCTGGCTCTCAACCCGCCGGCCGCCATCTCGCCAGTCGGTGAGTTCAACTTTGTGCAGGGTACGCTGCCCACGATCAGCATCGTGCCCGGCTCAGAAACGGTCTATGGGCCCGATCAGAGACCTGGCCCGCACTACGGATGGCGGACCGAATACTCACGAGTCTCGGCCAACACCGGTACCGTGGGGCCAAACCAGTACAAGATCCTTTACGCCGACGCTGCGAACGCCGCCGCTGATCCACAGCCGAACGACCCGCGAGTGCGTATCGGTTACGTTGAGTTCGACAGTACGCCCGATGGCGCCGTAAGCAACATCAACGATAATCCCATCAACGGCGTCTACAAGCCACATGGCCTGCCCACGCTCAAAGCCTCCGGCGGCGTGAATGTGGCTGCCGACCCGGTAGAAGTTTCGTACAGCTTCCAGATGAATCGGCCAAACGACGTCGTGAAGATCGACTACTACACCCGCGATCTGTTTAACATCACCCTGCAAACCCGCTACTACGATCAGGCCTCGGGCACGCCGCAATCTGTGGACCTGGCCGAACGGATACATCTGCGGAACCTGCAGCACTAGAGCAACATCTAAGAGACAGCCCGCTTGGGGCCAACATCCTGGCATGCATCGCCAGCACCAAACCGGAGTGACCGCCTGATGTCCGTCCGCTTTCGGAAGCAGGAACTGAATTCAACCAGCCGACCTGGGGCGCATCGCGGCCAGACGCTGATCGTGGCGCTGGCCGTGCTGTTCGTGCTCCTGATCATCGGCAGCCTCTTTGTTACCGAGGTTGCGCGCAACCTTACAGCCGCCGGCAGAAGTAGCGATACCCAGGCGGCAGCGGCACTTGCAGAGGCAGGTATCCGGTACGGCGACCAGCAGTTGACGCAGAGTGAGCAGGGCGCCGACTGGCGGCCCACACCCACCGGCGCAACAAACCTCACGGACCCAGATTACGAGTGGCTGGCCGAAGGGTTTACGCGTGTTCCCATGCGTGGCGGTCGCGCCCTTATCCGCGTTACGTACGATCCACGCCCGGATAATCCGCGCAGCCAGTACATCAAGATTGAGTCGATCGGACGGCCCGGCGAACTCGGCGCCACCGAAGACCCCACTGTGTTCGCGCAGCAGGGGAACGTGCCCCGCCTGCGCAGTGAGCGCGTCGCCTACAAGCAGATTGGGCTTACCGATTACAGCCTGTTCATCACGGATAAAACGCGAAGTGGCGTCGCAGACTTTCTTGGCTGGCCGGCCGGTCCACACAACACCTCGGTGGTTATCGGCGACCCGACGACGGCTGAGTTTCCTTCCGGCATAAACAACAACCACCTCATCCTGAACGGCGCGGTCCGCTGCAATGCCGACCTGAATCTGGGTGGCGACTTCTTCCTGTATGCGGGAGCCCGTGGTAACGTCGATTCCTCCGGAAATCCCGAGCCGCTGCTCTCGAACGAGGGGATGTACGTAGCCGGTAACATCAACCTTGTGCCCACGCGAGATGTGAATGGCGACGGGACACTCGGCGCCGGCGACCTGCAGGCGCACGTCGACCAGATTATCAACTATCCCGGGCTGGTGAATAACCCCGCCACCGACCCATCGCAATCGGGCAACTTGATCCGCAGCAGCACCGATCCGCTCTACAGCACGCACGGTGGCTATGTAAGAGATGGCTCATCGGCTACCGACGTGAACGGGTTTACACGAGACACGCCGAGACTGGATCCGCCGAGCATCGACGCCGATGTGGCCGGAACCACCACCATGCGCTACCGCGCGCTAACCCGCGACAGCGGTGAGTGGATCACCGACGCCAACGGCAACCCGCAGAATACCGGTCTGTATGGATGGGGCAGCCAGGGCATCTACGTGGATAACCCGGCCGACCTTCAGCCCGAAACCTTTACACCGGGTATCAATGGCGGATACTCGCTTCCCCGTGAATGGCTGAACCCACAGGGAAACTACGCCGACGGCGCATGGCAGGGACCGCAGTACCGGCCGCCATCGGTCAACGTCTATCTGGAGGGCGATCAAATCGTCATGGTTCGGGATGACGGCCAATCGTGGCTGAAACCGGACGGCACCCCGATAGCTCCCGGCGGCGCATCCACCATCACGATTCCACTCTCGGACGCTGCCCGCCGCAACCACACCTTCCCGGACGGCGTAACGGTTTACGTACCGCCCTTTCCGCACAACGGCGACGATCCCAGCAGCTACAGCGCCGCGAATCCCAGCCCTTATGGAGACCCAAACTCCTACGGAGTCAATGTGGTGATCATGCTGGAGGGAAACGTGAGCGTGCGTGGCGTCTACGGTGCGATTACCGATCCCACGCAGGATCTGAACGCGCCGCAGCTATCGCGGGTCCATCTCACCATCGTCACCGGCGGCACCGCCTATATCACGGGCAACCTCGTGAAGGGCGACGGCTACATCGATCCCAATACCCACGTAGTGCACAGCGAGCGAAACTCCACCTGCGCCATACTGGCTAAGGACTATGTTTGCGTGAACACCACGCTGTTCAATGCGTCCGAAAGCAATGCAGCTGCATGGTCCGATCTCACGCCGGGCAGTTCGATGATGACTACCGAAATCGGCGCCCAGAACCCGTACAGCTTTGACTTCAGTTTCGGTGTGGATCCCACCACGTACGGCATGCCATCGTACGTGATGCTGCGGCACGCGGCCGTCGCGCCGGGACCCTCGTACCTGAATATGCTCATCAACCCGGCCCTGGGAACCACCACGGCCGACGGCGATAACACCTCGAACTACCTTTTCGAATTCAATAACGAGCCGTCGGGGTCCGTCGCCGATCCCTTCGACGTGCCGTATGCGGTGAGCCAGGGCTGGACGGGCAGCGCTTACCTCTCCAGCAGCGTCGGCGTGGCGCCGAACTTCGAGCAGATCGCCTTTCCGCTGGAAGGGCACATTGGCATACTGAACAGCGATCTGCCCAACGACCCCGTTTTTCTGCCGACAGCGCCGTACAAGAGCTGGTTCCCGACGCTGGCGCACGTTCCCGCCAACGCCTCGGCTCCGCCGGTGCCCGGATACGACAACACGGTGCAGCTGCAACTGGACACGCTGGTCGATCCGAGTACCGGGAGCTTCTCCGGCGCCTTTACCGACTATTTGATGAGCAATGCCGCGGTGGCGCCAAACGATATTCGCATCGAGGCGCTGCTCTACGCCGAGAACCGATCCTTCTTCGTGATTCCCGGTTATCCGTTCAACACCGATCAAAACGATACACGAGAGGCGGCTGCGGTAAGCGGTGTGCGCCGGTCGTACGGTGGACCTTATACTGGCCTGAATGCGCTCATCCCATTCTATAACGAACCCGCCGACGTGCGCATCACGATATTCGGCGCCATCTGCGAGAACTATACGGCTTCGTCGTCGGATCAAAAGGCGTGGCTACAGAAGTGGGGCTATATTCCGGCCACACTCGGCTCGTCCGGCATCAGCATTCCCCTGGATCACCTTAGGGTGCATGATCCGTCTAACGCACCGTACAATCCGGCGGAAGACAAGACTGCGGACTTCCGCACACCATTCGAAAGCCAAACCGGCGTGCCGGCCCAGTATGCCGACTTTCCGTTGACTCGCGGCTTGCGGTTGGTGTACGACCCTGCCTTCGCGATGCCCTACGAGGCGCCGACTGATCCGACGCTGCCCACCGATAACCGCGGTGCGCGGTCACTGAGGTTCATCGATACTAAAGTGATCAATCCAAACACGAATACCGACTTTATCCAGACGCTGCCGCCTATTCCCGACCTGCCGGTGTGCCCCGGTCTGCTCTACTTTGGCGCCAGCGACCAACCGATAAGCTAAGAATGCGGACAAGAGATATGTTGAGAGGAACAGCCAGCCGGTTTACCGGCGCCGCACTTGTTGCGGGGGCATTGCTTGCCCTTACGTGCGCACCGGCAAGTGCCGATGTATACGGTTACGCCTCCAGCCTGCGCCAGGTTCACGCCTGCGTCCTGGTCTCGAATGCCGCGGCCACCAACGTCAATGGCGTCACTGTGCCCGAAAACTGTACTCCCTTCGTCTTTTATGCGATGGACGTGCGCACCGACCTCAAACCGGGCGGCTGGAGCTTTTCGAATCCGCTGGCTCCCGCAACCATCACGAGCACGATGTGGCAGCGGTGGTACAACCGCCAGGTTGGAAGCGCAACTCCCGACCCGGCGTTCCAGCCGGGTACGCCCCAGGAGATCAGCTTCCAGATTGGCGCGCCACTGACCAAAAACATGGCGCCCTACTGGGAGGTGAACCTCGACACGGTTTCGAGCTCCGATCTCAACCAGTTTGATGTGGTTCTGATGGCGTATCGCGATGCGTTCAGCTTTACACCGGATGAGCGTGCCAAGCTGCAGCATTTTATGGATGGTGGCGGCACAATCTGGCTGGAAGATGAAGGCGGCGCCAACGTGGTGGCTAATGGTGGTCAGTTCGCCATTCCGGTGATCTTCAACACAAACCCGGCCGCCGGCGTCGCACCGACTCTCGCGTCGTTCAACCATCCGCTGGTCAACTTTCCTTACACCATTTCGGCAACGCAGATTCAGGGCCTGGGTCAGGGCGAAACCGGACCGCACCACATTGCCACGTCGCCCACGGGTGGGTTGGTAAGTCCCAGCATCGTGGAACCGGTGGTTCGGCAAGGCTCGCTCAACCTGCCACTGGTCTATGCCGGTGATTATGGCGCCGGGCATCTGCTCATCAGTTCGCTTGGCGTTGCCACCGGCATCGCGGGATACCTGGGCGGGCCCAACATCGCGAACGAGGGGCCGAACACGGCTACAATCACGGGCACGCAGCTTTTGGGCGTTCGTGCGGTCGATCTGGAATTCGCCATCAACGCTGTGGCATGGACCTCCTCGATTACCGAAGGCGCCGTAAACGCACGCCGTGCGGGTGGCGCCACAGAGACGATGGACGCCGCGCTCGGCGAGAAATGGGCCACCATACCGCACGCCGGCCGAACCTCCGCCGATTCCGGCGCCGTCAGCTACAAGAACGTCGTATTCTGGGTAGGACCTGCCGCCAATGGAAGCAATGCCAACCCCAGCGTATTACACGCCTTTAATGCCAACCCGGGTCAGGACCTGGATGGAGACCTGAGCTCGGACGAAGGTCTGGTGGACTACTCCACGGGTACCCCGTGGGATGAGATCTGGAACTACGACCTCACCAAGGTTAACGGCAGCGGAACCACCACAACCTCGCGCGTTTCAACTCCTACCGTCATCTCGCTGGCTAACTCTGCCAACGGGCTGTCCCAGGATCTGGTAGCGGTAACGAATTCCGTTGGCGTAACCATGGCGTTCCAGGCATTTCCTGGCGGCAGCGTCTTCTCCAGCGTTGGTCAGCTCGCCTGGACAACATCGGCACTGTACGGACCAGGTCCCGACATTTCTGCGGAACTCTCGTTCCCTTATCGGAATCAAAGCGCGGGTTCAGGTGATCCAAACCAACTCTATCCAGACATCCCGGCCCCGGCTCCCGTGCTTTCCGAAGGCGTTTTATTCGCGATTGCGTATGTGCAGTCCGCCGACGTAAACCACTCGTGGAGGGTGGCAGCCATCGACCCAGCGACCGGTGCCAACATCTTTGGAACCGCAAGCGGGTATGCCCCATTCTCTACTCCCGGAGTGATAGGACTGCCCACACCTACGGGCCCGCTTTCGGCGTCTTACGTACGGGACGACCTTACCGGCGCGCAAGACAAAATGATCATGGTGCCCACCGAGGACCTCTCCAACAATACGGTTACCGGCGCCATCGATGGGCTCTGGTTCGCAACGCGCGATGAGCCACTGGTGGCGTCGTCCACGGGCTTAGCCGGCGACTACAGCCCGATTGGCAACCGTGCGCATGTGCCGTGGTACGCACCGACCACAGGCGCGAATACCTCCCTGCTGCCCGTCGTTTCGGTAGTGACAACCAATACACAAACAGGGTTGGTCACCAACGTCACGCAGTTGCAGTCCACGCAATACCAGATTCTCTATCTCGGCGCGCCGGGTTCGCGCAACATGGTGGTGCGCCTCTCAACGCCACTCAATCCGCCCGTTGGGTTTACTCAGACGGTTAGCGCCGACTACACGGTGGATTGGCCGGATGCGCCGATTGGGGCCGGGGCCTCCGTACCAATCGCCTCGGAACTCAGCCTCTTCTCCGGAACGCTGCCCCAGTACGGCAACAACTACCGGCTGTTTTCACCGAACAATGCGCCAAATCGCGAACCGGTGCTTCTCTCGGGTGCGCCGGCCGTGAGCCGAAACGATCTGACGATCTTTGGCGCCGGCGATTATGACAACGCGGACCGGATCTATGCCTATCGGCCTCAGTTTGCCACGGGCAGGTCCAGCGCAGGCTATGCCGTACCCTACGTGCCTGAAATCGCCTGGATGTTCTCGCCAGCCACCGCCTTCAGCGACGGCAACACGGCGGACTTCGTTCCTGCCCGGTTTGTGGTGGCGCCCAATACAGGCGTTGCTACCCCGAACAACGGCGCGGCTCCAACGGCGTTTTACGATTTCGAAATGGTCGGCAGCCCCGCGGTAGTCAACGGGACGGTGTACGTTGCCGGCTGGGGGCATCTTGTTGGCGACAGCGGGCAAGGGGGCGACGACGTCTCCATCATTGCGGCGCTTCGCGAGCAGCCGCCACTCACTTTCACGATCCCCAACCTTCCCGCGGGCTCCACGGTGAGTGACATCACGGTTTCGCAGGTGGATGTGCTGCAGAGCAGCGCAACCAATCCGCGGTACATCCGCGTTTCACAGAACTTTACCAATCCCAGCGCGCCGCAGCGGATGACCTTTGACCCCACCTCGGGTCAGGTGCACATGCTGAATCTCTATACGCCCGATGGATGTCTGAACACGGCGCTGCCACTGCAGGTAACCGTTGTTGGCAGCACCGGCACCAACACCGTTTCCACGGTGCGGGCCAGCAACGGGTTTGGGCCATTGGATAACTGCCTTTGGTATGTGGTGATTCCGGTCAGCGGAATGGCGGATGCCGCCGGCGACCCGGTTCTTCCATTTGCGCCGGTGCCACCACCACCGGTAGGCCCGCCGACAGGCAGCGCCAATCTGTATCGGTACTACACCGCCAGTGGTCCCAGCGTGGTGGGTAACTCGCTCTTCGTTGGCATGCGAAACGGCTATATCGTGGCGCTGCCACTCACCGGCCTTCCCACCAACGGTTCGCAAGTTTCGCTGCTGAAGGATCCTACGCAACTACCCAGCGTGCAGAATTCCATCCTTACGGCACTGCCGGCCATTCAGAATCCAGCGACCGGTATCGCATTCGATACGCCCGTTATCAATCCGCCGCTGGCCACCAACGGCACGCTGCTGGTAGGCACCCCGAACGGACTCTCCGCGCTGGATGATCAGGTGACGCTTATCGCCGACAGTGACCGACTGCTGGAAGTGAACCACGCCGGGCAGGCCGTCTGGTCGCTTGGCAGCACACGATCGCTCGGTGTCGCCGGAGGCACTCTCGTGGATAGCGGGCAGATCATCACGTCCAAGGTTCCGCTGGCCAACCCGAATGTGGCGCACCACACCTCGCTGGAGACTTTTGTCGTGGCGGAAACCGGCCACAACCGGGTGATTCAGGTTGATAAGGGCGGCATCGTGGATTACGAGATTGCCGCTCTGCGCAACGATCTCCACGTGCTGCCACCGGGCAGCCCGCTTTCGCTTAATGCGCCCACGGATGTACAGGTACTTCCCGACCAGGGCGCCGCGATCAGCTTCACCAGTCCGCTCAATGGAGTCACATACAGCTATGCAGGCGCCTACATCGCACAGCACTATCTGATCGCCGATGGCGGGAACTACCGCATTGTGGAGGTGGAGGACGCCTACAACAGTTCCGGCGAGCCCGTTGTACTTACCGGAAGCGACGGCAGCTCGGTGACGATGCTCGACCAGGTCGTCTATTCCACGGAGACCACGGAACAAAACCAGCGGTTGCGCTATCGAACGGTTCAGTTCTTCAGCACCATTGATCGATCCGGGCTCAACCCCATAGCGGCAAACTATCTTTGCGCCACCGTGGATAACCAGCGGCTCGCCGCTACCGATCCGGGTGTGGCAGGCGTTGGTCTGGACGGAAGCAATGTGCGGGGACCGGGTGGCTCGTTGAGCCTGATACACCGGTATCCGGCGACGGGCGCACCGTACAAGGATGGCGCGGTGGCGGCGGTGATCAACAGCTTCCAGCTGCCAAACGGCGCCATTCAGGCGGTCGATCGGCCAACATGGTTCAAAGAGGTGAATGTGCCGGGGCAGAGTTTACCGGACTACCTGCTTGCCGATGCAAATGGCGTGTACGAGTTGCAGCCGGCTGGTAACTCCGCCAAAGTGGTCTGGATGCTCAGCACCCAGGACTACTTCAACCTGACCGGCCACCCGCTCCGCGCGACCTGCATCCAGCGCCTCGGCAATCTGGACTACGACTCGACGAACAACCTGTTCTATCCGCGGTATCTGATTACAAACGGCTACTCAGGCAACGATCAGGTTGGCGCCACATTCGGGTTCGGCCCCGGCAGTCCCTACGATGGCCGCGTGACCGGTGAAGTGGTTGAGGTGAGGAGCCTGGAATACTACATGGGCGGATACGGGGTAGCCGACGCGCTCTATACTTCGGCCACCGGCGCACTTCAGATGAACCCAGCGTCGGCTATCACGTGGATTTGCCCGTCTGAGTCGATCTCAAACGGCAAGATTATCCGCTCCATCGGCTCGCTCACAGGAGCCACCAGTACGTCAATGCTTTCTCAGCCTACCTACAGCGAACGGCGTCCGTAAACTATGAGCAAGGATCTATTGCGGCTAGCGTGGCGTGCAGCCCGCACTGTTCTCCCACTGCCGGTGGCAGTGCTTGGCCTATGGCTGGCTGCCGGCACGGCATGCCGCGCCCAGGCACCCATCGTATTCGATAACCTCGATTGGACAGTAGATCGTGGCGCCACGACGATGGTGGGGCTGCTAGTAGCGCCTAACGCCAACCTGCTGCGGCAGGGACGCAACATCACTGCGGCGACGGCGCCTGTGGGCAACGGCCTCAATCCCGGCCCGTCGGTTCGCCGCTGGGTCTTCCCGCGTACTTCCGATATAGCCCTCACCGCCGCAAACGGCAATCCGGTCGGCAACGAGATCATCGACAACCCCAATCTCGCAGATCCCATTTTCACCGGCATCACGCAGCAGCCGCTGGGTGACAACTCGCAGGATACTACCGGCGCAGAAACCCGTGTTCAACCGTTTCCACCGCTAAATGCAGCCGGGTCACCGGTGGGTGAAGATCCGCAGCAGATGGCGCACGCCTTCTGGCTGCCGAATCTCGCCACATGGACGCCCACGGGCTTCAATCTGCCGTTTGGCGCCACGAACGACTATCGCGCGCCCGGAGGCGGCTTTTCGTTCAACTCCGATCCAAGTTTGAGTTGGGATTTTGACTATGGCTATGTGCCGGCCATCCATGACGATTTCAACGTCAACCGACCGGATGGCGCCGACGGACCTGCGACGGCGGATGAGCTTGCGGCGCTGCCGAACGCGCCGTACTACGTCTACAACGCCGTCAACAGTACGCTCAATGCCTCCGCTCTCAATGGCGCCGGTACTCCAACCGCGGTATGGTCTGCCGGTCAGTACAATCTGGCCAGCGGCCGGTACGCGGTGGCGCTGTATTCGCCTGGCGACGGCAGCCTTGTTGGAACCACGCCGAGTCCTGAAGTCTCACGGGCTTTTGTCCGGGTTGCCTGGATCAACACTATAAATGCGAATGGCTCGCTAAACTGGGGTACCGGTACGCCGGGCGCCGGTGGCATCACCGATCCCGATAACAGCCGTATCTTTGAGGTAAACCTGAGCGCCGGTGGCTGGATTACGCTGCAGGGCGGCGGCCTGGGTCCGGCCGCGTTTGATCAGAACAATGCGGCAACCGCCAGCAACGCAAACCAGATTGTGGTTGTGCTCTATTCGCTGACGCCCGATCAACTCAACGATCCAATCTACGGTGGCCCAACCAACGCCATTCCGCCCGTTGTTACCGCAGATGCGTGCCGCTTTTCACCGGTAGCCGCCAGCGGTACAACTCCACCGGCGCAGCTGACCAAGTACAACACGGCAACGCCTCCGGCAGCGCTCTGGACGATCAGTCCAGCCGGCCGCATTCTTGGTCCGGAAGTGGCGACCGATAAAATCAAGGTTGCCGCCGGCATCGTTCAGCCGCTGCACTTCGTGGCGCGCGAAGAGGATGTGCCGAATACCACCGATCTCTCCGCCGTTAATCCAACGCTGCCGATTAGCGCAACAAATATTGCCACACCCGATCCAACCGCGGAGGCTACGGCGCCAGTCTTCTACTGCCTGGATAGTCGCAACAGCGTGGGCCCGGCCAACGACCTCACCGATCCCAATTACTTCTCAGTATCGAGGGTGGTTTGGCGATACGTCGGCCTGCCGGATGGCGCCAGCGGTACGGCCAGCGCATCTCCCACGCTGGCAAACGTGCGGTGTCGCGATGGTGTGACGCGGCCCATGGTCTATTTTGTTACCACCAACTCGGGCGGGGCATTGGGCCACATCTACGCCATCGATCCACTGCCGGCCGATATAGCTGCCGGTAACCTGGCCCTGACGCCAACCGTGTATTGGGCTTACCCCAGCGCAATACCATTGACGGCTGCCGAAACGGCCGCTTCCGACATCACCCAGCTCCACGACCCCAACTATACGGGAAGTACGCCGTTTGTCGGCTATGCGGCCACCTTTGGCGGTGACGTGGCGATTCCGTATTTCGACGGCGACATCATCACCGATCGGGCCACGGGAACGCAGCAGGTGCGCTCCGATACCGCCATTACATTTGGCGGTGTGCAGGCGGCGCCGGCCCTCATGAGTTCGCCCGATCCTAGCATCAAGGGGAATGTACTCGTTGTGCCCGATATGGATGGGCGCGTCTGGGCGTTCGACGCCGGAGGGCGTGGAGATTGGGGCACCGCGGGCGTGTCGTACCCCGGCACAACCCAGCGCTTGTGGACCTGGCCGCACTTTGGGGTGGATGCCTTCCGTCAGGCAATCAAGCCGGCCAACTGGGCCAGTGTACCGAACAAATTCGCCGACGAAGCCAGCCTTGGACCGTTCCTCTCGTCACCGGCCGTGGATCGCACCTACCCGCTGCCCATCGGCACAACACTTGTGCCGTTTATCGTCGGCTCGTCGGATGGCCACCTCTATTCGGTGGTGCCCGCCCTGGATGCACTCACGGCGGTTGGTAATGGCACGGCTTCCTGGAACAACCGGATTCTGTGGCGATATCCAAGCGCCAACAACACGCTCGGCAGCCCTGTGAGCACACCGGCAATCTTCAAACCAACGAATGCCACGAGTGCGTACATCTACTTTACGGCCGGTGGCCGTGCCTATTGCGTGCCGGAAGCGCCCGACATCCGCATCAAGCCGCCCACAGTGAACTCGCTCTCGTGGGTCTTTCCATATACGCCCAATCCGCCCGCTCCGAACCCGAAGGACGACACGACAGCTTCACTGGACCCGGGATTCAATCTCAGCGCGCCATTGCTGATGGAAGCTGGTGTGAACGGAAACCAGTACGATGCCTGCTACCTGCTTCAAGGTAACGGCACCGTGATCGGGCTGGATGCAGCGCCGGTGGCCACGGGCGTAGCCGCGGGCCATGCGCTGGTAGTGGCGTCCGGGCAGAGCCTCACGGGCAGTTTCAGCGAAAGCTCGCCGATCGGCACGTGGCTCACCAGTTCGCCCGGCCTCGGCGCCAACCCGAACGTGCCCACCATGAACACGCCGACGATGCTCTTCGGAGACGATGACGGCAACATCTGGGGGCTTTCAACCGTTCCCCTGGCAGGCAGCATCGGCCCGGTTGGCAACGGCGCCAAGACCGCGCCGCTTCTGCCGGTTGATTACTACCACTCCGATTCCAGTGCATCCCGCACCGGCGAAGCCGTGCAGGTTGGTGGAGACAACCAGCCGGAGAGCGCCTCGTACCCCGTGCCGAATGGCATGCTGGCGGAAGGAGATCAAGGCGGACAGCTTCGCGGCTACGGGGTCGGCACCGATCTCACCGGCGGCGCTGCCGGCTTTGGCAACACCGTGGGCAAGAGCGAGCCCGCCGAAAACAGCATCGGCGGCAACGGTCCCGTGAGTATCGATCTCCGAATCCTGGACTTTTACGATCCTGCGGTCTGGCAGCACTTTATGGGCCTTACTGCGCCATACGAAACGCCGGGAAGGACGCCGGCGGGCGCCTCGTTCGCCAACACGCAGCTTCCGATCACAGGCAACATCGAGGCCGGGAGCACGGCGATCGCGGTGGACTGGGGCGACTACCTGTATATAGCCGCGTGGGGCGTGTATCATGCCCAGCCAAGCAGCCTGACCCCGGGCCAGCAAGTGGCGGCGCCGGTCGTTATCTGCCACTTCACCATCACGCAACCTGGACGTTCGATTGCGCCGCAGATCACCGTTCCAGCAATGACGCTCCACACCGGCCTCAACTGGCCCGATGATCCCGGTATCACCCTGGCCGAGCACAACAACCTCGCCATCTTCGGCCAGAATGCCAGCGGCAGCGTTGGCCAGCTGGTTGGAGAGGCGAACAACGTCTTTCCGTGGGTCGCCATCTACAAGGTACCGATCCGGCCCGCGGGGCTCGCCACCTTCCTGCCCGGCCTGGCAAACTACCGCGTCACTGCCCAAGCGTTCATCCAGCAATCCACACAGACGAACGGCATATACCGCGCCCAGTCGAACATCCTGCAAGACGGTCAGCCTGATCTTGTGGGCCTGTCAAAATCGGCCTACCCACAGAATCAGAATCTCTCAATCACAGCGAATTCGCCGCGCAAGGTCTTCATCACCAACCCGATTGGTGTGACGGTGCGCAGCTACAGCCCGCTGCAGGCGAACGGCGATCTGACGCCGATGATGGACGGGCAAAACGGGCTTACCGACCCGGACACCGGCGCTATCGGCTGGGGAGCGGCTGCCGGAGTGCTCGCGTCGCCCGGGATCTTCGAAGTGTTGGGCAACGGAAACGAAATCATCAACCCGCTCAGCCCAACCGCGGCAGGCAGTAGCGCCGGCGGCGCCACACTTAAATCGCTCTTCGCGCCCATCGGCATGGTGCAGGATGGCTCCAGCGGTCAGTACAGCGGCATCGATCCCACCACCGGCAACGCAGTGCCAGCCTTCTTTGTGCTGGATCGCAGCAACATTCGGGCGATGACGGGCAGACCGCTGCTGATTCGCATCCAGCCCAGCACCGATCCCAACGCCACGCTCACCGGCGGTCCGCTGCATTGGCACGGTGGTCCCAGCTCGGTAATGAATCCGCTGCCCTGGGATCAACTGCCTACCGATTCGCAGGACACGTCGGACTACCCAAGCCTGCCATTTGACAGTTTGAGCATCACGACCACCGCCGGCGAGGACGCTACCAAATCGTTGGTGCCGCTGCTGCCGCCGCTCTATCCAAACGGCCAGTCCGATCCCAAGTCGCGGCAGCCGCAGCCCACGGCCCTGAATCTATCCGTTCAGGTGCCGAAGTTCCAGCCGGCCAATGTGAACCGTGGCGCGATATCCTTTACCGATGGCGGGGCGAGCTACAACTTCGGCAGTTCGTACCTGGATATCAGCGGAACGACTCGTGGCGCAAACAACAGCGATCCGCTTCTAACAGGACCACTGGTCTCCGGCGCGGCCTCGCTTGCTGGAGGCGGCCAGCCGTGGGGACTGGGGCGGACCGGCTCGTACCCCGCTGGCGGATACATTGGCGACTTCGATATCGATGCGGTGCCGGTTGGTTCGGCCAGCGGCCGCTTCACAGTGCCCTACCGCACCGTTGAGATGGGCCTCACCGTGCCGCCGGACGAGAAGCTCTCGGTTCAGGAAGAGACGCTCGATCTCGGCAAGCTGCCGATGGCCGAAGGCTACAGCGACACCGATTACACCGGCACGAAGTTCTACCGTGTTCCGTTTGCGCCTGCCGGTACCAGAGACTATCTCAACCCGCTGCCTGTGGATCCGTGGGACCCCGGCTCGGGTGATCCGTCCCAGACCTTCTTCCATCCGTTTACTCTGGAAAACGATGGCAACATCAATGCATTCGACCTTCGTGTGGCAAAGCTTACCGGACCGGTTGGCGCCGGGTTGGATGCAACAACGGTTTCACTGACGCCCGGCGCCAACAAGGCAGCGTCGGCGATCCTCGGCAGCGACCAGGTCGATGACCTTGCGATCACGCCGCTCATCGCAGATCCGTTTGGTGGAATCGGCGAACTGTACGGTCAGGGATTCTCGTGGGGACTTGGCAACATTGGCCTGGTCTCGTCGTTCGACCACCCCAGTACCAATGCGCCGTACCTCTCGAGGCGTGGCGCCGGCAACACGCACGTCTACTTCAACGAGCACCCGGTGTGGCCGATACCCGACAATTATGTAAGCCTGCCATCCGGTTGGACGCAGCTGCCGCAAGTGGCTTTCGAGCAGGGTCCTACAGACCTCCTGATGAGCTGGGCGAATGGCTTCGAGCCACAGCCAACCCTGCACAAGCCGGAGGTCGGCGACGCGCAGCCCACTACGGCCACAGTTCCCGACGTACCGCACAATGCCGCGTACGACAGCCTGATCAATCCGTTCCTGAACACAACGGGAACCACTCAGGTGACGACCACGCCGAGGCTCGGCTTCGCCATACCCATCGGCACGCCGTCCGGATCGTACTACAACCCGGTGTATGTGTACGACGACAACACGCCAATGCAGTGGCGGGAGTGGTTGACGCAATCGAATCCAAACGCGCCTCTCGCCGGAAGCACGGATCCCAGCCATGACGGAATCCTGAACACCGGCCCTTCAGGCACGCCAATCGAGACGCGCGCCGATCCCACAATGCTGGTGAAAGCAACGGTGCGTGATACGCGCCTCACCGGCGGCGTCACCTACGGCTCACCGGTACAGATCGGTTCGAACGTAGAAACGCCTGGAGGCGGCACCATCAACTCGATCGGCTCCGACGTTCTGCCGGCCGTCCAACGGATCAACTCCGTAGGTGAGTCGAATCTGTTCGTCTACTGGTCCACCGACCGCCAGCCAATCGCCGGCGTTCCTGGACCGGGATCGCCCTGGAGCCTGGCGTGGTCGGAGTTGCTGAGCGCCGATGGTGACTTCCGCTTTGCAAACCCCGGCACGGCCGCCGGCGCGCAAGATGGCGAGTTGTGGGGCACGGCGCCCTACGGGATGACGCTTCATCCAGACCCCACCGCATTTCCGGTAACCACGCTCTTCCCAAGCACCGCGCCGGGCACCGCCGGCAACCCGCTCAACCTACCGGCGCTGCCAGGTACGCCAAACCCAACCACGGTACGGCATACCACACCGGCAATCGCCACCCTGCTGGTAGTCCGCAACAGCGGAGCGATCATCACATCCACAGAGACCTGGCTTTTCTGGCAGGGTTCCGTGCAGAAGACCGCGCCGGATGGCATCACACAGATCAACGACAGCCGCACCTTCTACGAGCCGTTATTTGGAAATGGCGTGATCGTAGGACAGCCGAGCAATCAGATATCCGCCTTTCTGAATGATCCGCAGATGCCCAAGCTGGGCGTGAAGCCGCTTGAGTTCCAGCTCTCCGGAAACAACCAGGTGCCGACAACGCGGTATATGTACCTCTTCTGGTACACCGGCAGCCCGGGCCACTACACGCTCTATTACAACGTCAACGTCAGCCGAACCGGCAGCTTCCCGGTAGCCGGCTGGGGTGTGCTCGGCGACCAGAAGCTGCCGCTGCCCGGCACGCTCGCATGGGCCAGTGACCCGTATCCAATCTACCGCGTAGCGTGGGTGAACGGAGCGCTTCAGCACTGCATCGACGTGGTGTACGACGGCGTCTTCCGTAACCATCGGAAGTCGGAGGTTCTGCTCTCGCGGTTCGTCGTGAATCGGACCGCCATCAAAAACGGACCCGCTGCAGGCACGCTGTCACTGGTAAGTCTGCCGCAGAGTCGTGAGGAGACACTGAGCCGAGACGGCGCTACCAACACCTGGATTGCCCGTGATGCAGGCTGGAATATGAGCCTCGCGGATCCCGGCTCGGTAACAATCTTTGTGATGCATAACGGCCAGCTGATGCCGGTGAACACCCGTTCCGATGGCAATCCGCAAATAGGAACCTTCGATGCCGCTTCGGGCCTCGTCTACTATGCTTCGCAAGGCCGTGACTTCACCGGGAACCCGGTGACGGGGGCAAACGCCTTTGGCGGCGGCCAAGTGGTGGTCGATCCGCAGTTCGGCAGCGTCAGCTTCCCGAACGTACCGCCCGGCGTGAATGACACGGTGCTGGCCACCTACACACCAACCGTAATGCGACTCAACGCGTCGCGGGACGATCGACTGGTGTTCCGGGATTCGCCTTCCAACTTCAGCACAAACTGGTCGAATGACGGCGCCTTTACGCCGCGTCCGGCCCAGATGGCGCCCGGTGATAACACGAATCCGGTGGTAGTGCTGGATCGTACGCCAAACCCGAGAGCGGCGCTGCTCGATCCTGCCGTGGTCTTTAATACCGTGGGCACCACCGTGCCGCCGGTTGACCGGCTCTGGGTGCTCTATCAGAAGACGGACAACAGTGGCGTGGCCAAGAACAGCATCTACTACAAAGCGATGCGCCTTATGATCAAGCTGCCGCGGCCGGTGCTGCTGACGCCTCCGGATGCAAATGGTAATCAACAGATATCCGGTCCAATAACGATAACGCCCGACGCAACACTGGGCCACGCGATCGGACCGTACGAAATCGACTGGGTGCGCGGTCGCATCTACTTCACCGAAGCCGATGAAGGCAACGTGATACACGTCAACTATCCGTACGCGCGGAACGGCGGCCAGGTGGTGACAACCGGTGACCTGGAGTACACCGTGGGCTGGGAAGACGAGATAAGCGCGGCCGGGCAGCCAAGCAGTTCCGGGCAGCCGTTCTACGATCTCACCACGCCCGAGCAGCCGATGCCAACCACCAGTTCGGTGAACGAGGGGCAGGTAGCGGCATGCCTCGATCCGTTCACGGAGAAGATGTGGGTCTTCTGGTCCAGTAACAGGGCCAAGTCAGCCACCAACAGCAACTCGCCGTTTGCCGACCGGTTCTTCCAGTTCCCGCCGGACGGACAGCCAACGGGTGATCCTGCGCTTGCCGAGTCGAACCTGTTCTACCAGGTGCTGGCGCCGCAGTTCTATCCCGATGCAACCAACGCACACTAGAACCTGATCCTGGCAAGAGTCTATGGTCCGGCGGCGGCTTTACTACGCTGCCGGACCGTTCAGGGTATCGTGGTTGAGGCGGTTCCGTTGTGAGCGTGGTGACCATGGGCCAACGAGTCTCCTGACAGCGCCGGCGTCCGTTTTGACATCGGCCCGGCGTTCAGGTAAACTGCCTCTCGCTCGCGGCGGAGTAGCTCAGCTGGTTAGAGCATACGGTTCATACCCGTAGTGTCGAGGGTTCGAGTCCCCCCTCCGCTACCATCATCCTGTCTGCTGACACCTGCGGACAGTTGGACAAATCCCTGGTTTCCGCCAGGTTATGGGCATTCGCTGCTCGTTGGCGATTGCCCCTCCTTGCCTGCACGTGCGCCCGATGGTTCCTAAGCAGGGGGCTTTGTAGCGCCCGGCAGAATCGGGACTGCAATCATGCTGGCAGACACCGCCATCCGCAACGCCAGGTGCAGAGAACAACCTTACCAGGCGTGGGACTCGCAGGGCCTGTACCTGCCGGTCGATCCAGGAGGCAGTGAGCTGTGGCGCGGCACGCTCTCCCCTATTGCATCGCCGCTTGCCGCCGCCAAGGGCCGTTGAGAGCGCATCGGCGCAGGCTGAACGGTCTGGCTTGGGCTGGAGTGCTGCGCAGCGCACCGCAGGCGAGCGGCTCTTGATCAGCCGCAACAGCACCACCACCTTGCAGGGCCACCCAGGCGCCGCGAAGACCACGACGGTTCTGGCGAGATTTGCCCGCGAAGCCGAAGCGCAAAACGTTTCTACCGCCGCGCTTGCGCCAACTGCATCGTCCGCGATGGTGCTGGCCGAGGCGCTGTGCGCGCGGAGCGACACCATTGCCCGCCATTTGTTGTCACTTGACCAGTCCCATCAGGGGCAATCCGCCCGGTGGATCGTGGACGAGGCGTCTCTGTGCTCGGCGCGCGATACTACCCGGCTATTCGACCTGGCCGAGATGCAAGACGCCTGCGTCGTTCTTATTGGTGACGCGAAGCAGCCTGGATCGGTCGAGGCGAGCCGCGCCCTTTCTCATCGAGCCGTCACGGGAAGCGGGCGATGCGCTGGACGGCGATACTCGCGGCGCACTCTGCCAATCGGGTGCGTTGTCCGGCCCCGCCGTCACGATGCAAAGCCTTGCCAACAAGGGGCTTACCCGTGCCGAGGGCCGCGAGCCATTGAGCCACAACAAAGGCGATGTTATCTGGTTCGCCCGCGATGGTGCCGACAAGGGAGTTACACCCGGCGAAGCCTACCACGTGGAGTCAGACGAACCGGCAAAAGCCGCCGTGACGATCAAATCCGAGGACTGGTGGGCGGTGGATTGGCGGTTGCGGCAATGGGGCGCGGGCTACATCGAGGCATTTTCGCGGCAATCGCTCAAACTCAAGACCGAACGCAGCATCCGATTCACGCGGAACGACCGGGAAGCAGGCCGGACCAATGGTGCTCGCGGCGAGGTGACCGCAATTGACGAACAGGCCCACGTTGCCATCGTCCGTAATCCGCGCGACTAGACGCAGACATTGAACCTTGATGAAGCCCGCGACCGGCACACTGCCTATGCTTATGCTAATACCACTTAGGCCGCCCTTGGCGGCGCCGCCCATCATGTGATGACCCGGGCGGACAGCAAGGCGACAAATCTTGTCAATGAGAGGTCATACTATGTAGGGGCTTCGCAAGCCAAGGAGTCGGTCGCCATCTTCACCAATGACCGCGGCAAACTGGTGTCCGCGATCAACGAACGGGCAGAGCAGGCCCACACCGCGATCGCTAGGGCCGACATGCCCACGCCCACTGCCGACCAGGCAGCAGGGCCGGGGTGAGGTGAAGGCACGGTGCGAGCGAGGTTGTCCGCACTGTTCAAGGGCAATCATCACCGGATCCTGTGCAAAGGCGGGTGACGGCGTTGGTCTGGGCGTTAGGTTGGGTGGCTCTACAGAACTGATCCGAGGGGGCGATGCTGAAAGGGCAGTGGGAAATATCCGGACGCGGACTGTCGTTACTCGATCCGGTGGGAAATCGGATTCAACCGTCGGCAATAGATGTTTACCGCGCGCTTGTGGAAGGCCGCCCGTCTGAGTCCTGGATCCCCACCGTTGCCGATGGCCTGCGGGCCTCGCGCTATCCGCTATCGCCAACCCTGACCATTGTTGAGAGCGGCGAAGGCATCCCCGCCTATGCCATTTTTGGCAGTGCCAGGGGTGTGACGCTTGAGCTTGACGTTGCCGACCTTGAGCGGGGCTACACGGTCGCCAATGGCGTGTGGCATCCGGTCGAACCGGCAGCGACCCAGGAAGTCCTTGAACTGCTGCGCAACACTGGCGCACATATCGGCCGGGCCTGCTCGCTACGCGCCTTTCTTGCGGTGCGCAGGGCGGGCGCCGCGGGCGGTGCGGTCGATGACCAGATGACCGACGAGGCGATTTCACCGCTCGTTTTTGCCCCACCTGCCGATGAAGTTCCCGCCGGAGTCGATGCCGTGCTCTATTCGTACCAGTTGGCAGGCTGGCGCTGGCTCAAGTTCCTGCTGGCGGAAGGTATCGGCGGACTGCTGGCCGATGAAATGGGCCTCGGCAAAACGTTGCAAGTCATTGCCGTGCTCAGCGATTCCGGCGGCGGGCCACTGCGACCGGCCCTGATTATCGCCCCCGGCTCGCTGCTGGAAAACTGGCGGCGCGAAATAGCAAGGTCTGCGCCGCACCTGCGCGTGCTGAAACACAACGGCCCGCTGCGCACGGGCCGTCCCGCAGAATTGCAGGGCTATGACGTGATTATCACGTCCTATGACAACGCGGTGGGCGACAACAGCCTGCTCAACATGATCCGCTGGAGAGTCGTCGTCCTCGATGAGGCGCAGTTCATCCGCGACCCGAACGCGCAGCGCACGAAGGCGGTCAAGCGCCTGCACCGCGAAGCTGGCTTGGCTATGACCGGCACCCCGGTTGAAAACCGCCTGCTCGATCTGTGGTCGATCATGGACTTTGTGCTTCCCGGACACCTTGGCGATGCCAAGGCCTTCGAGTCGCAGTTTCCCGATGACATGGACGGCGCGGCCCGGCTGGAACCGCTGGTGTCACCGCTCATGTTGCGCAGGCGTGTCGCTGAGGTGGCGAGTGACCTGCCGCCGCGTATCGATATTCCCCAAGTGCTTGAGCTGGATGGCCAAGAGGCTGCCGGCTACGATGCCGAGCGCGAGCGTATCATGGTGGAATACGGAGATGGCGCAACCCTCGTTGCACTCACGTCGTTGCGCCGCTTCTGCGCCCATCCAAGCCTCGTGAACGGCACCTCGGCCATGTGCGATCCCATGGTGTTTTCCAAGTTCCGTCGCCTTGACGAGATCGTGGAGGAGGTATTCGCGCGAGGCGAAAAGGTCATCATCTTCACGTCCTTCACGACGATGGCCGACATGATTGCCCGGCACATCGAAACCCGCTTTGGCGCTTTTGCAGGAGTCATCGACGGTCGCCTTGCGATCGATGACCGCCAGCCGCTAATAGACCGTTTCAGCGCCGTCCGGGGCGGTGGCGCCCTTGTTCTCAATCCCAGGGCAGGCGGTTCTGGCCTCAATATCACCGCCGCCAACCACGTTATCCACTACAATCCCGAATGGAACCCGGCCTTGGAGGACCAGGCTTCCGCCCGCGCACACCGGCGCGGGCAGGATCTGCCGGTGACTGTCCATCGCCTTCTGGTTGGCGATACTGTCGAGGAAGTCGTGGACGAGCGCCTGACGCGCAAACGTGCGCTGTCCGATACCGCCGTTATTGGAATTGAAGGGAAAGAAGACGACTATAGCGATATTGTTGCGGCGCTGAATCGTTCACCATCCAGGCGGGTCGCAAGTAGAACATGACGGATCAGCAGATTGTCAAGGTGCTGAGCGCCAATGATACGGGCGAAACGGGCGGCCACCAAGCCGGAATCCTTGTGCCGAAAGACCCGGCGTTGCTGTCATTCTTTCCGAAGCTCGACGCGAGCCTCTACAATCCGCGCGTTCACCTGCGCTTTGTCGACGATGGCGGGACAATGTGGGAGTTTGCGTTCATCTACTACAACAACGCCCTGTTTGACGGCACCCGCAACGAGTATCGACTGACCCGGATGACGAAGTATATCCGCAAGGCCGCTCTTTCCGTCGGCGACGAGGTGATCCTGTCGAAAGGCGGTGCCCGCTACACGGTTTCACATGCGCGCAGGCAGCAGCCGAAGGTCACCGGAGGCGTCCTGCAGCTCGGCACCCGCTGGCGAGTAATAAAGCTTTAAAGGAGGAGGAATTGTGAGCATAACTCAGCAGTTCGAGCTGCCGCCAGACCCAGAACGGGTAATGGCCGGCCTGCGTGATACCGGCTACGAGTTCGAGACCGCCGTGGCGGACATCGTGGACAACTCGATTGCCGCCAACGCAAAGAAGGTCCAGCTTTTCCTTGCCGCCGACGTCCACGGCGACATCCGCCTGCTGATCGCCGATGATGGCGAGGGCATGGACCAGGAGGGCCTTATCAATGCCATGCAGTATGGCTCGAAGGTGCGCCCAAGCGTCGCCAGCCTAGGCAAGTATGGTCTCGGCCTCAAGACCGCCTCAACTGCGTTCTGCAAGCGACTCTCGGTCATTTCACGCGCAGACGGTACGGTGCCCGCCCTGATGGCGACGTGGGACCTGGACCACGTTGCAAAGGTTAACAAGTGGTCGCTGCTCCTCAGCGATGATTGTGATGCGGAAGCGGTGGAACTGCTGGACGAAGTGGCTCCCGGCAAATCCGGTACCGTCGTTCTGTGGGAGAACGTGGACCGGCTCATCAAGGACTACTCCAGACCAACCGGATCGGCCGCGAAAAAGGCGCTCCAGGCGAAAGAACTTGCGCTGCGCCGCCATGTGGCAATGGTCTATCAGCGGTTCCTCGATCCAGCGGACGACCGCGCGCCTAATGTCGCCATCGAGGTGAACAGCGAGCCTGTCGAGCCGTGGGACCCGTTCCAGCGCGACCTGTCGGAGCTGGTTGCCGAGGACTCGGTCACGACAAACCTTGACGCTCAGCGCGACGCGTCATTTGTCATTCGCGCCTATATCCTGCCACGGCGGGAGGAGTTCCCTAACGACAAACTTGCGCAGGCTGCGCTGCTGTCCAACGACCGGCAGGGCATCTACATTTACCGTGAAAACCGACTGATCCACGACGCCGACTGGCTTGGCCTCTACCAGAAAGAGCCTCACCTGACGCTGCTGCGCGTCGAGTTCTCGTTCGATCACAAGCTGGACGACGCTTTCCATCTCGACATCAAGAAATCGCAGATCATCCTCAACGATGACTTGGCCGCCTGGCTGGAATCCGAGTTCCTGCCCGCGCCCCGGCGCGAAGCCAACCGGCGCTCGCGTGAAGGCCAGCAGAAGGCCATTTCCAAGAAGGGCGAAGGCGCGCACGACACCTCGAACAACAACATACGCAACCGCGAGGCGGCTGCTGGCGGCCCGGAGGTCAATGACGTCAATCCCACCACGGGCGAAGCCACCGTTCAAAATAAGCATGGCAGGGTCCGCCTGAAACTCACCATCACCTCAGCCAAACGGCCCGGCGAAGTGTTCGTTCAGCCGGTTGACGGGATCACCAACGGGCTGCTGTTCCAGCCCGCGCTGATCGAGCAGCACAAGGCCGTGCAGATCAACACGAGCCATCCCTATTACCACAAGGTCTATGTCCCCAACCTCAACCGCAGCGTGACCATGCAGGGCCTCGACTCGCTTATGTGGGCGCTGGCGGTGGCGGAACTGTCGTCCGTGCAGGACAGCACTGCGGAAATGTTCCGTGACATGCGCTACGAAGTGTCACGCATCCTGGAGAAGCTGGTCGAAACCCTCCCGGAGCCGGACGTGGAGGAGAATGTCGCCTGACCCTCGTTCACTCGCAAAGCGGGTATCGGCGGAAACCGGCCTCGCGTTCACCGGCACCGAGGGACGCGACAGCGACGGCAGCCGCTGGCTGGAATTGCGGCCAGCGGGACATCCCCCTGGCCAGACCTTCGCACTGCGCACCGTAATCGGCTGGCGGCGGATCGACGTGGAGTTCCGCCCCGGCAACTTTGCCGGGGAGCTTGTGGAAGCAATGGGCCGCGCCGATGAGAGCGGACGCCAAACCTTCCGCGCGGTGCTTGCCGCCTGCCGTGACGCCGGTGCCGATGTTGCGCTGGCCGTGAACGGCATCGCAACCAATCCCGAGGACGACGCGATATGGTCCGCACCGTGGCGCAGCCTCGACCTCACCATCCGGCGCGGGATGCTCGCCATCAACGAGGGCGATGCCGATGCGGACATGCGCCAGATCGAACTTTGGACCGTGCGCGCGGCGGCGGCTGTGCTGGCGTTGCTGCCGCTTGAGATCGACAGCGAGGAGTCCGGGGAAGTCGCGCCCGATTTTGCGGGGCTGCCCGAAGGGACAGAAGCCCGCATCGACGTGAACCGCTATGAGCGCGACCGCCGCAACCGTGCCGCCGCGCTCGCCATCCACGGCTATTTCTGCAAGGCCTGCGACCTCGACATGGGCGAAAGATACGGTCCCGCAGCGGCGGGCCTGATAGAGGTCCATCACGTCACGCAGGTATCCGAAGTGGGACCGGGCTATATCATCGACCCGAAAAGCGACCTGATGCCGCTCTGTCCGAACTGCCACGCCGTCGCGCACCGGCGCTCGCCGCCGTTCTCGGTCGATGAACTCCGCGAGATGCAGCGCCCGTCCTGATCCTACGGCGAGACAGTCAGCAGCCGCACATCGCCGATGAAACTCTCAAGGGTCTGTAGGTGCGGCTGCACCTCCTTAGGGAAGGATGCCACGCGTTGCGCCGGAACCACAAGCTGCACACCCGCACCGCTCATTTCCGCGAACTGCGACACCGACACGCCCTCCTGGAGCGTCAGCAAGTGCTTGTTGGGAATACGGTCGGCCTCATTGAGAATCTGCCGCCAGCGATCCTTGCAGGTCGTCTTGACCGCGAGCATCCGCAGGCCGGAGGCGGGAAAGCTTACGTCCTGATAGGCCCCCTGTGACGGAAAGAGAAAGTCGGGCTTCTTCGTTCCTTCCGAAACAGGCTGGTATGAGAAATGCTGATTCTCGACCAGCCGCTCCTCAATGAAAATCTCGCGCGCGTGCAGTTCCAGCGACCGCCCCGCGCGCATCCTGCGCCGTTGCAGCACCGTCTGCGCCCGGTGCACGAAATCGTCGACCGTTTTAAACCCGGCGAGGATATGCGGCAGTTCTACCGCATCTTCGATGCTGCGGAACAGCTCGAACTCACATTCGCGCCGCTGCATGAGCCGCTGGTCGGGCGGCAGCGTCGGCAGCGGGCGCAACTCGACCGCCTTGTGCACAATTTCTGCCGCGGCAGGAAAATCCGAGAGCCACGCGGGTGGCATGTCGGCACGTTCGAGCCAGCAGCTTGTATGGGGTGGTGCGTCCGGCTGTGCGAGGTTCGCGGGCGCCTTGACGGGCGACCAGATCAGGAACCTGCCCGGATCGACTGGTCCAACCCGGTCCTCAACAAGATCCTCCTCAGTTTCGTGCTGACAGACCCACACATGGCAGTCGATTGCCGGGCCCGCGCTGTCGAGCCGGAACGCGAACACGGTGAGCGCGCCAGTGCTGTCAGGATCGAGAAGCGCCGAACTCTGTCCGCCTAAATTCGTCAGCCGCGCTTCGTTGCGTGTGCCGCCGAACAGCGCGTTGTTGTAATAGACCGCCCGGACCTTGCGGTGATCCACGCCGGAATCGACGTAGAGATCAAACCACACATTGGGATTCTTGATGTCGGTCCTGTTGACCGCTGGGAACACCTGGAACATGAACTCGCGCGGCACATACGGCCCCGCCTGGTGCGAGCCGTTGGCCAGCGTGTCGTTGCCTGACAGCCGTTTCACATACCAGACAGTATCCGGGCTGGCGAAGTCATCCAGCCAGTCCGAAACGTCAGCAATGGCCACGCGGCGACTCCCCCCTCAGCGTCCCCTCACCTATAGCACCGCTGGTGATCCAGTCCGCGGCCCTGTCGAGCGTCGTATTGCGATCGGCGTCCGTTCTGCCTCGGAAGGCACATTCCCATATCGTCAGAACGCGCCAGCCTCTTTCGTTTAGGAGTTCCGCCGCCCTGTGGTCACGCGCGCGGTTGCCCGCAATCTTCTCGCGCCAGAAATCTTCGCGCGTGCGCGGCCAGCGAAACAGCGGGCAGTCGTGGCCGTGCCAGAAACAGCCGTGCACGAAGATCGCTGCATGGTAGCGCGGCAGGATTAGGTCCGGGCGTCCCGGCAGGCTGCGATCATGCAGCCGGAATCGGAATCCCCTGCGATGCAGTCCACGGCGCACGAGCATTTCCGGTTTGGTATCCTTGCCATGGATACCGGCCATCATGCGGCGGCGCGTGGCGGCATCTACAATGTCAGACCACAAGCGGCAGTCTCCGCTGCTTCATTTCCACGTCTGTGCGTGCCGTCAGCCATGGGGCCATGTGCTCCGCCACAGCTTCCACTGCCGGCACAACCACGGCGTTGCCGAACTGGCGATAGGCTTGGGTGTCGGAGACCCGAATGACGAAGTCGCTGCCGTTGGGCCCGTCGAAGCCCATAAGCCGCGCGCACTCACGCGGCGTCAGGCGGCGGGGATTGCCCCGCCCGCGCGAGACAAGGATTTCCGAACCGTCTTTGAAATACCTGGCGGACAGGGTGCGCGCCACATCAGTCTTGCCGACCAGGCCGAAGCCGAAGCCGTTACCGCGCTGGCGGTGTTTCGCGGCATAGTCCTGAAGATACCGCCAGAGGTGATCGGTGAGCACATAGCGATCCGACACCGTGCGCATATTCCCGACCGTGTAATGACCGTCCGCTCCTTCGCTGCCGTCGCCTGGATGAAGGATGCTACCGAGCTTTGGCCCTTTCAGTGGATCGGGAATCAGGAAATCTGAAAATGTGAAATCGTTGGGATCGCGGAAGCCCACGATGAAAATGCGCTCGCGGTGTTGCGGCACCCACGAGCGAGCATCGATGACCTTCCAGTGGACGTGATAGCGGAGTTCCTGCGTGAGCGTACGGTGGATGATTTCAAAGGTCCGCCCGCGATCATGGTTTACGAGGTTCTTGACGTTTTCGAGCAGAAACGCACGCGGGCGGTGATGTTCGATAATCCGCGCTACATCAAAGAACAGTGTTCCCTGCGCCTCGCAGCGGAAACCGTGCGCGCGCCCGAGCGCATTTTTCTTTGACACCCCCGCAATCGAAAACGGCTGGCAAGGAAAACCCGCTAGCAGCAGATCATGTTCAGGGATGGAACTAACCGGCACCTCTGTAATGTCGCCCGTTACTTCATGGTCGCAGCCGTAGTTCGCCTTGTACGTCAACTGGCAGTAGCGGTCCCGTTCGCTGGTGAACACACACTCGCCTCCCAAAGGATCAAAGCCGCGTCGCATTCCACCGATCCCTGCAAACAGGTCGATGAACCGGAAAGCGCTGCCTTGCCCGTTCCTGGCACGGCGTTCGTCGATGATCCTCTGCAACAGTTCGACCGCCGCCGTGCGAGGATTCGTCTCGCCGCGCTCCCACCGATACACGGTGCTGGCGGAATAGCCGCCAAGTTCCCCGACTTGCTCGATGCTCAGTCCAGCCAGCGTGCGAAGCTGGGAAAACGCGGATGTGGCGATGGCTGACTGCACGGGATGCCCCCCTCTGGGAAACTCTTTGCCATTCTGACACGTGGAGTCCCGGCATAGCAAGAACGAAGCTGGACATTTCCCGCCCATAGCGCGCTTTTTCGGCTGATCAGCCCCGGGTGAACAGACCGTCAGCCGCGCAAAAGCGCGACGGCGGGCAGCACCGTCACTAGCGCCTCGCTCCGCTATCCATCGAGCGCCTCACCCGGCTCTGTCGCCGCCTTCCGGCGCTGACCACGCAACCTCGCCGGCGCGAATCGCGGCTTTGATGTGGAGTTGACCCTCGCCGCCCAGCGTGAACAAGGTCAGATCGGCATCGTACCCGGGGACCACGGCGCCTTTGCGCTTGTTGGCGCCTATGATGCGTGCCGGCGTTTCGGTCACGGTGGCAATCGCTTCGGCGAGCGGCATCTGGGTGCAGCGCAGGAGGTTTTCGAGGCCGGTGTTCAGCCGCTGCGCTGCGCCGGCAAGGTAGGGCGTGCCGGCCAGGTTCAGTCCGCCATCGCTCTGCACCTCGTACACACCATTCGCATAGAGGCCGGCCGGCATCCCGGCAAGCGACATCACGTCGCTTACCAGAGCCATCCGCCCTCGCGCTTTCACGCGCGCAATAACCTGGATCACCTCGGCCGGCAGATGCCGCCCATCGGCGATGATTGTGGCGGTTAGCCGGTCATCCGCCAGCTGCTGCCAGATGTAGTTGGGGTGGCGCGGTAAAACGGCGTGAGCGCCATTGCCGAGGTGGGTGCTTACGGTAGCCCCTGCTGCCGCCGCACCGCGAATGTCGGCCCGCGATGCCGCGGTGTGGCCCACGGCAACGGAAATACCGGACTCCACCAGTCGCTCAATGAACGGCAACGCGCCCGGAAGCTCCGGCGCCAGCGTCACCAGCCTTATCGCTCCACCGGCCGCATCCTGCAGCATCTCGAAGTCGGACCATGCCGGCAGGCGAATGCAGTTGGCGGGATGAGCGCCGCGCGGGCCATCCTCGCCCGATATCCACGGTCCCTCCACATGAATACCGATGGTCGCGCCCGCCAAATCCGGATGCGCATCCATGTTCGCAGCAATCACTGCCACTCGCTCCCGCATGGAGTGCAGTGGCGCGGTGGTGATCGTAGGCGCGAATGTGGTGACGCCTGCCGCCGCCATTCCGGTGGCTATTTCGGCGTGGCCGCGGGCATCTGCTTGGTGAGCGCCCCAGGAGTCGCCATTGAAATCCCAACCGGCCCAGCCATTCACCTGGAGATCGATGAACCCCGGCGCCAGCCAGCAATCCGCAGCCTCCTCCGCCGCTTCAGCAACGGAATGGATGCGGCCGTTCCTGCAGTGCACGGTCACGGGCAGTCCGGTGGTGACGAGGCGCCCCGAGTACCGCGTTTCGGGCATCACGGCGTTATCCACACAGGCTGGCACCAGGCCATGGCCGCGCCGGCGCCGAAGCACTCGGCGCGAACGCAGCAGCCCTCCTCGCCGGTGATCTCGTACTCGGCGTGCGCGCCATTGACATATCGGCACTCAATACCGGCAGCGCCGATGAACCGGATACGCTGTGCGTTTGGAGCCACGATTCGAAGGAGTCTACCTTGCAACTCTATCGAATCGATCTGCACGCCAGTGCTGGCGTAGAACCTTCCGTGCACCAGAGCATCGATGATCGCGGCCGGCGAGCGATCTGCAGCTTGCGCCACGTTCCAGCCGCGCTCCATATCGATTTCGAAGTGTTTGTCGTCGTTCGCGAATCCCCACACCCGTTTGCCCTGTCCCAGCAGCCAGTCCCACCGGTCGGTGGCCATGGCCGCACCGTGCTGGCGCTCGACGATGCCGTTGTAGATCTCAATGCCGGCGTAACCCGTCAGCTCCAGCATCTGAGCGTTGGTAAAGTGCGAAAACTGCCGCTGCCAACTGGGATGGTTCAGAATCGTAAAGCCGCCCATTTCGGCGGTCTCGTCCAGCACCTTCTGGCGGTTGGGCGATGGATCGACCACGGCCGTTATTCCAACTGCGCCGATGTGAGAACCGTTCGCCGACACCTCGTCGGCGGGCAGGAGCGTCATCGCGGTTCGGGACTGGTAGTCGGCCGGGTCCACGAGGCTATCGTGGTCGGATATCGCCAGAAAGTGGTATCCAAGCGCCTCGTAATCGGCAATCGTCTGCTCGGGTGGCTTTTCACCGTCACTCACGGTAGTGTGCGTGTGCAGATTTCCCCGCAGCCATTGGAAACCGGAGCCCAGGTAGGGCGAGTCAAGTTGCATCTAAGTTACTACTCCTTCAAACGTATGAGTTGTTGTTTCGGACGGCCGCCATCGAAGCCGCCATTTGCCGGCCGGCAGGCACTGGCCGTCGACGCTCTCACCCCGCCCTCCGGCTGATTCTGCAATGCGGCACTCCGGAATCGCGATCTCCGCCTCCGTGCCTACGGGTACCTGCAGTTCGGCTTCCACCTGCCCACTACGCCGCTCCCACGCCATGTGTATCTCTCCAAACGGCGTGGGTACGCGGCTGCGCACCCACGCCAGTTCAACGGGGCAACACGGCGCCACGCGAAAGCGTTGGAATCCCGGCGCTGCCGGCGTTATGCCGGCCAGCGCGCGGTAGAACCAGGCGCTGATGTCGCCAAACATGATGTGACACCGGGAATCGACCCCCTGCCAGCTCTCCCACAGCGTCGTTGCTCCTTGCTCCATCCACCAGGCCCAGCCGGGATAGCCGCGCTGAGTGATCACGCGCCACGCGATCTCCCAATGGCCGGCATCCAAAAGCGCGTTGAGGAGGTATTTGGCGCCCAGTATTCCGCAATCCGGGTGGAAGCCCGCGTGGTGGACCGCATCCACCAGACGCGCAGCGGTTTTGCCGCGCGTCTCGCGCGGAAGCATCTCCTGGTAGAGTGCGCACGAGAGCGCCGTCTGACTGCCGTTGGCAACCTGCCCCGTTGTGTGGTTGACAAACGCGCGGCAGAATGCGGCGCGGACGCTTGTGGCGAGTTTGCGGTAACGGACTGCATCGGCCGGGTGACCCGTCAACGCAGCTACTTGCGACAGAAGGTCGGCATCCACGGCGAAATAGGCCGTAGAGGTAACCTCAACCGGCGTATCGGTATCAGGATGCACCCAGTCGCCGAGGCCAATGGAGAGGATTCCGCCCTCGGCAACACCGGCGAGGTACTCCACGTACCGCTTCATCGCGGCATAGTGCCGTTCTAGCGTTTTGCGGTCCGCACGGTACCACCAGAGGTACCAGGGGATCAGCAGAAGCGCGCTGTCCCACGCCGGCCCATTTCCCCAGCGGTATCCCCAACCGCTGGTGGGGATAATCGCGGGAAGCTCGCCGCTGGGCCGCTGTTCGTCCTCAAAGCTCTGAATCCAGTCCCGATAGAGCGCCGTCGGCTCAAAGTTATAGAGCGCCTGTTCGGCGGCCAGGTGCGCGTCGCCCGTCCAGCCGTTCTTTTCACGGTGCGGACAGTCGGTCGGAATCGATACCAGGTTGGCCAAATACGCGGCTCGTGTCGCGTGCTGAATCTGGTTGATCAGCGGCAGCGAGCACTCGAACTGTCCTGCGGGTTCCACATCGGCATGTACGAGTCGTGCCTCGAGATCCCGGCGCTTCGGCGGCCTGCGACAGCCCTGCATCTGCACATACCGGAAGCCATGCCATGTAAAGCTGGGCTCCCAGCGCTGCTTGCCGCCGCACCCAATATAGGTATCCAACTGAAACGGCTGTGCGCCATCTTCCGAATGCACCCAGGTTGCAATGTTACGGTTATCCAGCGTTCCGTCATCACCGAGGCGCTCGCCAAACTCCATGCTGATCCCTTCGCCCGGCGCAGCCTCCGTAGTAAGGCGCGCCCATCCGGCCAGAACCTGTCCAAAATCGAAGAGCCAACAACCCGGCCTGGGCTCGGTAAGTTCGACTGCTGGCAGCGTCTGCGTCACGGTGACCGCAGGGGCAATTTGCGCCGCCAGCCGGCCGCCAGGCGGAGGTACGCGAAGAGCTGGGCGCCACCCGTCGGGGTTCGCACCCGGTTGGGACCAGTGCGGATCTACCAGGCGGGCGTCGAACGTTTCGCCACCGTAGACGCAGTTCCGCGTAATCGGCCCGGTACGTGTTTGCCACTGCGGCCCTGTTTCGCACAGAGTGACTCCCTCACCATCCACCAGGATGGCCGACAGACGTGGGGAGGCGCGCCATGGCGCTTCGTGAAACCGCCATACCGCACGAGTCTGAACGTTGTACCAGCCGTTGCCCAGCACGACGGCCAGCACGTTTTCGCCCTCATGCAGCAAGTTCGCAACATCCATCACGCAGTAGAGCGCGCGCTTGTCGTAGCGGGTAAAGCCAGGGTTGAGAACGCTGGCGGTCACCGGCTTGCCGTTGATTTCAGCAGCGAACCAGCCAAGCCCGCAGATTGCCAGCCAAGCCTCCGGTGGCTTCGATCGCAGCTGGAAACCTGTACGAAGGAGCGGCGAGTCGGTATTGTTGGTATCGGTTGTGGCGGCAATCCAGGGGCTGTGCCAGCGTCGTGGCGGGATCAGGCCGGTAACAAAGCGTGCGGACTCGCTGACATCCGAAGTATTGCCGCGTTCGTCCCAGGCGCGAACATGCCAGTGGTAGGCGGTGAGTGAACGCAGCTGCGGGCCGGCGTAGTCCAGCTGCGGTAAGCCATACATGGGGACCCGGCCAGAGTCCCAGAGCGGGCTGCCTGGTCCATTTCGTTCCGGCCAAACCACAACCTGCGCGGCCGCGCATTGCGCGCCGGTACGGGTACTCTGGCACACCCACGAAAAGCCAGGGCAACGGAGGTCAACTCCGAGCGGGTTGGTGCGCCGTTCGCAGGCAAGACCGGAAACCGACAAGCGATCCGCCGCCCCGTCGCGGCTTCGCGGCGACAACCTAAGGGCCGTACTTGATCAGCAGGTAATCGTACTGGGCGGTTGGCCCACCATCGGAGTAGCTGGCGACGTAGAGGTCTCCAGTGGCCGGATCTACGGCCGCTGCCGTGGCCACATCATCGGCGCTCGCGGCGCCGTTGTACCGGTGTTTCCAGCGAACCTGGCCTGTCGGCGTAAGTTTTATGGCTAGTGTGTTGAAGCCCTGGAGGCCGGCATCGGAGTAACCTGCCACCAGAACGTTGTTGGCAGCGTCCACGGCGATGCAGGTCGGCTTGTCGTCCAGGTTGTTGGCGCTGTTGTAGACGTTCAACCACTTCGTGACGCCGTTCGGGCTCAGCTGCAGCGTGGCGATATCAAAACCCCGCGCCGGTGAGGTGTACGTGCTTCCGGTTACGTCGATGTTGCCGCTGCTATCGATAGCGATGGCTGCGGCCTTGTCGGTGGAGTTGGAGGCGCTGTTCCAGCGCTTCGCCCACAGCCGGCTGCCGGCAGAGCTGTACTTGATAATCTCGTAATCGTAACCGGTGGTGGTGCCTCCGTACGAGAACCCCGCTACAACGGCGTCGCCGGAGCCGTCGAGAGCAACGCACGTGGCTTCATCGGTGCTGTGCCCGGATCCGTCGTATCGCTGCTTCCACAGCACTGTGCCGTTTGCCGAATACTTGATGGTCGCAAAATCTTCAGCGGTGGATGTGCCCACCGAGTAGCCGGTGACCACCACGGAGCTATCGGACCCGGCTGCTATCGCTGTAGGAATATCGGCGCCGCCCGCCGGGCCGGTGTAGCGGCTCTGCCATATCTCCACGCCCGCGGCGTTGTAACCAATCGTTTCGTAATTCAGGCCGCCGGCAGCGCCTGCGGAGCTTCCTGTAACTACGACCCCACCGTTCGGCAGGGCGGCAATCGCAGTTACGGCGTCATCGCCATTGCCCGGACCGTTGTAGGTCCTTACCCACTGGCGTACACCGCTGGAACTGTATTTCACGGTGACAAAGTCGTAGCCGTGGCCGCCGCTTGCGGGATCACCGGTATAGGTCTTGCCGCCCACGTACACATTGTTTGCGCCGTCCAGCGCAAGGCAGGCGCCGTCATCCTCCATGCTGGCTGCGCCGTTGTAGCGCTGCTGCCACAAGATTGAGCCGCCCGATGAGTACTTTACGGTAAGGATGTCGAGGCCAGCTGTGGCTCCGGCATAGCTGGTGCCAGTTACCACGAGGTCGCCTGCGGTATCCACACGGCAAGCGGCTGGTATATCGTCGCCGCCCGAACCGCCATCGAGCCGGCGGGTCCACAGCGCCTGGGCAGTGGCTGCGCCCGGCAGCAGAACGAGTGCGAGGCAAACTGCGATCAGCCAGCCTGATGCGCGGTAATTCGGCATTATCTTCTCCATCGGTACGCGCGTTTTTGCGGTCGGGCCCGACCCCGCCGGAAATCCGGACCAGAGGCTGACGGGTTGCCTGCTAGCCCGAAAAGGCGCCGTAAAACGCGGTATTCTGGCCGTTATCTGTCCAGTTGGCGCCGATTGCGGGCTCGTGCATCCCGCTGGTGCGTGTGTAACCCACGCGGCGGTTGTTCAGCTTTACAAGCGGCTGATACCATACCAGGTTCGGCTGCTTGCAGCATTCGTGGTTCGGCATGGCGTCTACAACCAGCCGTGTGATGCCTTCGGCGGAGACGGTATAGTGCTCGCGAGTTACCGCGAACTCTATGGGCGCCCGCTTGATGGCCATCAGGTTACCAAATGCAGCACCGCATGTTGCCTTGAGGGCGTCGGCGAGGGCGGCGGCCTGCTTGTTGGTAGCGCGACTATCGATGTACAGCACCGATTTGCGCGGAGCGGAGGCCGACTTCAGGTTGCTGGTACACACCACGGCTGCCAGCGCGTTCAGGCCGCTTACATCAACGCCACGCCATACGCCGCGCGTGACGTGCCACGCCATTTCTGCCTTGCGGCCCGTTGTGGTGACCTCGCCGCCGTAGTGGCATGCGCCGGCGAAAACGCTGGCGGTGCGCGCTTCCACGTACTGTGCCGATATTCCGTTACCGGGCGCCGCCATGGCGGCCGTTGCGCACGCCGCCAGGACGGCGGCGGTGCATGCTGCAAGCTTCATCACTCTCACTCCCCTGTCTCCAACGCGCTCCCGGTACGATCGGGCACGGGCGATGCCTCAAAAACGGACCGATAGCAGGTGCGTCCCGGGCGGCACGTTTTCGGAAGAACCATGCTGCCATCCGGTCCAACAACCTGCATGGTGCGGTAGCACCAGCAGTGGTTGCTTCCATCCAGCAACTCATGCTCCTCCACGGGAACGCTCTTTAGAAAGTAGAACTTCTTGCTGCGGATTTCCCGGCAGAAAGTGCTTTCCGGCAGTTTTACGGCCCCATGGTTCTCGTGCGGCATAACCCCTGCTCCTTGCACGGCCGTGCCCGATTCTACCGGTTTAGGCCGCGGCCTGTCGAATCGCGCGCTTCAGTATGGTTCTGGTCAATGGTACCTTGTATCCATTATGCTCCAGTGGCTGGGCATCCTTCAGCGCGGCGGCGGTCGCGATGTCGATGGCGGCCGTTGTGAGCCTCTTTCCGCGCAGCGCAGCTTCGGCGGCTTCGGCGCGCCACGGCACCGGCGCCACGCCTCCCAGCGCCAGGCGGCACTCTGCAACCACTCCGTTATTCATCTCCAGGGCGGCCGCGGCGGCAGACATGGCAAAATCCATACTCTCCTTCTCACGAAACTTGATGTACGCGCTGTGCGCATTCATCGGTGCGTTGGGAATGTGAATCTCCGTGAGTATCTCGTCCGGGCGGAGCACCGTCTCTTTACGCACATCCACGGTCGGCAGGGCATAGAACGACTGCAGGGGGATGGTGCGGGCGCCCTTGGCGCTGACCAGGGTGACTCGGGCGTTGAGCGCGATAAGCGCCGGCGCCGTGTCGGAAGGATGGACGATATACGAGGGTCCGCCGCCCAGTATCGCGTGGTATTTGTTCTCGCCGACGGCCGCGTAACAGCGGTCACCGCCCTTCTTCAGGCAGATGATATTCTCGTTGCGGTAGTACCAGCACCTGGGCCGCTGGCACAGGTTGCCGCCAAGTGTGCCGATATGGCGGATCTGCGGTGATCCCACGACGGCGGCGGCCATCGCCAGTGCCGGTGCGTGACGCTGTACCAGTGGATGGACCGTCAACGCATCAATGGTTGCCAATGCACCGATCAAGAGGCCGTCGCGGTCACTCCAGGTAATGTGGTTCATCCCAGGGAGATGCTTGAGGTTGACTACCGTGGCCGGCTCTGCGAGGTGCGACTTCATCTCCGTCAGAAGGTCCTGCCCGCCGGCCATCAGCTTGACGCGATGTCCCAGTGTGTCGGTGGCATCCAACAACTGGATCGCTTCCTTCAGGGCTGCTGGATTGTGCAGTTCAAAGGCTTTCATGATGCATGTACCTTGCCAAGCGCCTGCAGTACCTTGTCCGGTGTGATGGGCAGGTCCGTCACTCGGGCGCCGCACGCGTTGTAGACGGCGTTGGCTATCGCCGACGAGGCTGGAATGTTTGCCGGCTCCGCCATTCCAATGACCACGTTGCGCGTATCGCCGTCGTCGATAATCGGAACCAGTTCCGGCATCTCCATGGAGCCAGGCAGCTTGAACTCTTCCATATTGGCGTTCAGCATATTCCCGGTAGCCTCGTCCGCCACGGTGGTTTCCAGGAGCGCCATGCCAAGCCCCATGATCATTCCGCCGTTGATCTGGCTCTTTACCGCCAACCGGTTAAGCGGCAGGCCGCAATCCTGCACGCCAACCAGTTTGATGACCCGCACCCGGCCCGTCTCGGTATCCACCTCCACCTCGGCGAAATGCGCGCCATGAACGCCATTGCCGGAGAGGCCCGGAACCCATTCACCATGGGCAGAGAGGCCGGTTGAGCCAAGCGCCGCGCACGCCTGCTTCCAGGTAAGGCCCTTTGCTGGATCGGCCGTGACGAAGACGCGCTCGTTTGCCAGGCTCAAGGCGTCCGGGGCTGCGCCAACCACCGGAGCGACCCGGGCAAGAAACGCCACTTTTGCGTTATATGCCGCAGATTTGAGCGCCGGTGCGAGCGAGGCGGCCGTGGTGCTGCCCCCGGAGGCGTTCGCCTGGCCGTAGTTGCTGTGGCCAATTCGGGCTGTTACCGCGCTCACCGGCAGCCCGAGCTCCTCCGCAATCACCGCGGCCGTATAGGTGCGCGTGCCGGTTCCCAGGTCCTGCGTTCCCACCTGTACAACCACTGCCGAATCGGGCGTAATGAACACATCCACCTGGCATTGCGGGCCACCGCCGCCTCCCCACGTGGCAAGTCCGCAGCCCATTCCGCGTTTGAGGGCGCCATCGGGCCCGTACCCGCTAGTGGCGCCGGGCGCCTTGTTCCGGCGCTCCCAGCCGATGGCTCTGGCGCCGGTATCCAGCTGCCGATGGTACGTTTCGTCGCCGGTGTTCTGCTTGCGAAACTCCACCGGGTCCATGTCGATCTTCGCGGCAAGGTCATCCATCATCGATTCCATCGCGAAGCTTGGAATGGGGTGTCCCGGCGCGCGAAGAGCCACGCTGCCATCCTGATTGGTGTGGAGCGAGCTGACTTCACGGTAAAACGTCCCCGCATTGTAAATGTAGGGCAGCCCGGCGAGTGACCCCTGGCCCAAACCGCCGAGCCGGTACATAACGGCATGCATGGCAGCAAGCTTCCCACCGCGGGTAGCGCCGCCCGTGACTTTGATGTAGCCGCCGCTGCCGTTTCCAGCCGCCAGATACTCCCCTGGGCGCGTCAGCATCAGGCGCACCGGCGCTTTCGCCATCTTGCTGAGTGTGCAGGCGATGCGGCCGGCAAGGCCGATGCCAAACTTGCTGCCGAAGCCGCCGCCCATATACTCAACAATGGCTGTTACGGCGTTGTCGCCGCCAAGCCCGAGGTCGGCCGCAGATTCGCCGGGGATAGTGAACGTGCCCTGTGTGGATGCGTACACGACGGCGGAGTTGCCGCCCCGGTAGTCAACCACCAATCCGTGCGTCTCCAGACAGTTATGGTGCTGCTGGGTAACGGTGAACGTGTGCTCCACCACGGCGTCACACGTTTTGAGCGCCGCTGCGGCTGCATCGGAGTCACCGCTCGTGCTGCCGGGACGCAGATTTCCCTGCACACCTCCATCGGAGTCATAGACCTTCGGCGCGTTTGGCGCCAGCGCCTGCTTCCAGGTGACGGCGTGCGGCAGCTTGTTGTAACGGACTTTAATAGCCCTCAGCGCATCCTCGGCATGCTCCGGTGTGTCCGCCGCGACGGCGGCTACCGGATCACCCTCGTAGTTCAGCCGCTTTGTACCGATGGAGTAGATCGCCTTCACACCGGGCATCGCCTTCGCAGCAGTCAGGTCCACACTTACCACGTCAGCCTTGGCATACGGTGAGTGAAGGACCAGACCAAAGAGCATGCCGGGCGGGCGCATATCGTAGGTGTATTTGGCGGATCCCGTCGCCTTTGCCGGACCATCTACGCGTTCAATGGCATGGTTCAGCAAGGTATGGCTGTTTTTGGGTCCCCATTGCGGGCCGGATTCAGGTGCCACCGTAATCTCCTCGCGGTCGATCAGACGCTATTTGCCGGATGCGGGTTTTGCCGCAGCCAGCGCCGCGGCAAACACATGCGGGTACGTACCGCACCGGCAGATGTTTCCGGAGCACGCCTGCTTGACCTGCTCTTCGGTGGGATTCGGATTCTCGCGCAGGAGTGCTGTAATCGACGTTACAAATCCCGGTGTGCAGAAGCCGCACATCATGGCGTCCTTCTCCACAAAGGCCTCCTGGACGGGGCTCATTCCATTAGCTGCAAATCCCTCGACGGTGCTGATCTCACTGCCTACAACATCCACGGCCAGCAGCATACAGGCGTAGGCAGTCTTGCCGTTTACCAGTACCGTGCAGGCGCCACATGCGGCCTCATCGCAGACCAGCTTTGGCCCGGTGATCGGTGGATCGGCGTAATCGCGCAGCGCCGATATCAGGGTGGTGCGCGCCTCCACATTTACGGTGACGGGCTTTCCGTTTACCCGCAGGGTTACGGGATGTGCACCCTGCGCCAAAGTCACGCCTGCGGCAGAGCCGGCCAGCGGCTCATCGGCGCCAGGCTCGTGGCGCAGCAGGGCTTCCGCTCCCAGGCTGCCGGCGCCCGCCAGCCCAACGCTGGTTATAAACTGGCGCCGGCTGAACGCCGCGCGCTGGTTCACCTTCTTCTTACGTTCAGCCATCCGCCCACCTCAATTCCATCCGCACTCGATATACGTCGCGCACCGCATCGAGGTCGCGCTGCGTATCCACATCCATTACCGTACCGATATCAGGTACGGATATGTACCGTACCAAACTTCTCCGCGAATCGATAAACTCCTTCAACGACGAGGCCGCTGGTATGGCCAGCACGTCGTGAAGGATGAAGGTGCCAATGACGATTGGGTGGCCGCTACGGCCATTCAACCTCGGGATGACGACTCCGTCGCGGCGCGGCCTGCGGCATAGTGCCAGAATAGTCGCAGGCAGTACCAGCGGCTGATCCCCCAGTGCAACCATGATGCCGTAGAGCGGCGTGGGTAGAGCAGCGATTCCAAGTTTGATCGAGTGGAGCATCGGCGACTCGGCGCAGCCATTTTCGGTAAAGGTCAGCTTGCGGCCCGCCAGTGCCTTACGAATAGTAAGAGCCAGTTCCGGGTCCGGCGGCAGCACCACGGCAATGCGTCTACACGCGCCACTCTCAACAATGTTATCCACTACGTGTGCAATCACGGCTTTGCCGCCAATGTCCTCCAGTTGCTTGGGCCGGCCCAGGCGGCGGGATGCGCCGGCGGCAAGCACCACGGCATCCACGTCGGTGCGAGATCGTTCCGTCATGCAGGCGCCTGCGTTTGCCGCGCTGAGCGAAGCTGGATGATCTCGGCGAGAATCGAGATGGCGATCTCTTCCGGCGTTTCGGCGCCAATCTCCAGTCCGATCGGGGCATGGACGCGCTGCAGCAGCTCCTCATCGGCGCCTTCCGCCCGGAGGTGCTCGAAGACGAGGTCACGCTTGCGGCGGCTGCCGATCATTCCGATATACGCACAGTCGGATCTCAGTACGCGCCGCAATGCGGCCTCGTCGGTGGCCAGGCCCTTGCTTACCAGGGCGACCCAGGTCTGCTCATCCGGGTCCGGCAGTCCCTCCATATCGGGCGGTAGGCAGGTGACGGAGCGGACGTTTTCCCACGGAAAGGCCTCGGAGACAGCCACATCGGACCTGTCGTCGACCACATCAATTTCAAAATCCAGCCCGGCCGCCAGACGTGCCAGCGCGCGCCCGCAATGGCCGCCTCCAACAATCAGAAGTCGATCGGTTGGCATAAGAACCTCCAGAAGGACGTCGGCCCTACCGCCGCACACAGCGCCGAATGCGTGTGGTGAGGCGCCTTTGGGATTGAACGACCAGGTTCGGTGGCGGCTGTGGCGTGCTTCGAGCGCCGCCATGGCTTCCTCTTTCACCAGCGCTTCGAACAGCCCACCCCCGATACTGCCGAAAACGCTGCCGGACCCATAGATCAGCATTTTGGCTCCGATGCGGCGCGGCACCGAGCCGGTGGATCGCGCTACGGTGGCCACCACTACGGGTCTGCGCTCTTCGCGCGCCTCGGCGATTCGCCGCCACACATCGCGCGTCTCTTCACGGCCGGGCCAATGAGGCACAGCAACTCCTCGTTCCAACTACTTCCATACGTCGGCGCTTTGCGCTATAGCAGCTGCATCATTTTGTGCGTCTGCGGTATCACGCGTACATCCTGCAGCCGCCGCGCGGCGGTGGCGTGCATCTGCAGCAGCCGCTCCGGCGCCGGCGCAAACCGCTCGATTCCACATGGCGTCACGGGCTGAAGTATCAGCGGTATCGCCGGATCGACCTTCGACAGGAGGTCCACGGCGCCATTCAGCTCGTCGTCCGTAGTGCTGGGAGTAACCACCAGTTTCAGGTAGACGCTTTTGGCGCGGGCGCTCTCCAGAAACGCCTGGTGGCGTGCCTGCGTCTCCCGTGGCGTCAGGGCTGTAGCGGTCGGCGCCTTGTAATCCATAGAGATTACATCCAGCCATGGCAAAACACGCGCAAGGTGATCGGGCAGCAGCCCGTTTGTTTCCAGAAACACCGGAAGCTCGAGCTGGCGGCAGCTGGGCAGCCACGCTTCGAGAAAGCGCGCGTAGAGCAGCGGTTCGCCGCCGGTAATTGAGAGCGAGTGGTGCGGAACAGAGAGAAAGCGTCGAAGGAGCGCCGTGAGGCCGGAAACGCTCACGGGATTGGTGATCTGTTCGATGGCGCGGTCCGGCAGTGTGACCCTGCAAAAGCCCGGGCTCGGCGTCTCCTTCAAGGTTTCGGGGCTGTCGCAGTAGGTGCATCGCAGGTTGCAGCCGTAAAACCGCACGAATACCTGCCTGCGGCCCACAAGCACGCCTTCACCCTGAATGGAGCTGAACAGCTCCACCAGGCGGGCTTCCGGAGCTGCCACGCTTGCCTTCAACTGCCCGGCCAGCCGCGCACAATGGCATCTGTCACACGGGCCACGCGCACCATTTCCAACACGTCGTGCACGCGAACGATCGCAGCGCCGTTGGCGATGCAGATCGCCACGGCGGCCGCGGTACCCTCCAGGCGTTCGTCCGGTGGCAGGCCGCCCAGGGCAGCGCCGATGCTCGACTTGCGCGACGGCCCAACCAGCACCGGCAGGCCGGTGGTGGTGAACACGCGGAGCCGCTGCATCAGTTCAAAGCTCTGCGGCGCCGTCTTGCCGAAGCCGATGCCCGGGTCGATAACGATCGACCCGGCTGGAATGCCGGCAGCACTGGCACGATCCACCGCCTCGAGCAGTGCGGCCAGCACGTCGGCCACCACGTTGTTATAAACCGGGTTTTCCGGTAGGCGCATGGGCAGCCCCGGCATGTGCATCAGGCATACAGTGGCGCCGCATTCCGCCGCCATTGGCGCCATGTCGGCGTCGCCCTGCAGCGCGCTGATGTCGTTGATCATCACCGCGCCGGCGTTCAGGGCGCGCTCAGCCACCGCCGCCTTCCAGGTATCCACCGATATCGGTGTTTCGGGCGCGGCTGCCGACAGCTGACGGATGACCTCCTCCACACGGTCAGCCTCTTCGGCCGCCGGCAGCGGCTTGCCGTCTCGGAAGGTGGATGGCCGGGTTGACTCGCCGCCGACATCGAGGATATCGGCGCCCTGCGACACGATTTCGATGCCGCGCTTCACCGCCGCGTCCACGGTAAAGTGGCGGCCGCCATCGTAGAACGAATCGGGCGTGACGTTCAGGATTCCCATCACCATCGTGCGTTCGCCGGCTTTCGCCGCGCTCAGCAGTGACTGTAGGCGGCGCGACGCCGGACCGGATTTGAGTTCAGTGTGTGTGCGGGTCATAACGGTTGCATGGCTGCGGAAACGCAAATAGAGTATACGCGGCCGCGCTGGGAGGCGACGAATAGAGGCGACGGAATCGCGCACCGCACTGCGTGGCGCACAACCACGCTGCCGCCAGCTTCGATCCGTGGTGGCCGCGAAAGCGTTGGCCGGCGCTTGCGGGCGGGATGGGCTGGATGTGACGGACGGGTCTGGTCGCTGCTGGGCCGGCGCATCGACTGTGAGGCGCCAAGGAGCAAGTTGAAGGGAAACCTACCGGCCGGCCGCGCAAAGCACAGCGGAGACCTAGGTTGATGTCGCTCGCTATCGCCGAAGGTGGCGCGGTTCCGCGACTGTGGTATCGCTCCTGCGCAGCGTCGTACCACGAGTCGCCGTACATCGGTTTCTCAGTACCGCCAGCAACGTTAACCCTGGCGCCACTGCAGCACGCTGCCGACCATGTCGGTGCAGCCATCTGCGTTGATGCCATAGCGGACCATGCAGTTGTGACGCCGGCGTCTGAAGCCGGGATGCGGACTATTGGCGCAATGCCGGAGGGGTGCGGAATGCGCAGCGGAAGCCGTAGTTTCCGTAGTAAAACGCTGGGCCGTAGTTCCGGTAGGATGCGCGGAAGTACATGGGCATGCTGTTGCCAAAGGCTCCGCCGCGCACAACCCGGGCGGGGCTCTTTCCAGGCGGCACTTGCAGGTTGACCGGGTCTAAAGCGCGCGCGCGGCCGGTTTTCCAGTAATCCATGTCGTACCAGTCCTCGCACCACTGCCACACGTTGCCGGCCATGTCTGTGCAGCCGTAGGGGCTCACGCCGAGGCGGCCAACCGGACAGGTGCCGCCGGCATCATACAGTTTTGACCGGCTGCACCAGAGCTTGCTCCCGTCGAACGTGTTTCCCCATGGATACAGCCGCCCGTCGGTGCCGCGCGCCGCTTTCTCCCATTGAGCCTCCGTTGGGAGTGAACAGCCCGCCCACTCCGCATAGGCCGAGGCGTCGTCCCACGTTACCCGTACGATCGGATGATCCGTACGGATCCAGTCCGGATTGAAGTCCGGCGCGGGTGGCATCGCCCGGTCCATCTCCCAGGAGAACCACTCGTACTGCGCCACTGTTACCAGGTTGGCGTACATCCAGAAGCCGCTGAGGTTTATGGTGTGCGGAGGGTTGCTATCGAGGAAACTGTCGGGGTCGCCCATCGCAAACGGGCCGGGCGGTATCCAGACCATGGTTGCCCCGTCTTTCGCGTTTGTATGCGTGGTCGGCGGGGCGTGACATTCCGGTGGCCCGGGCAACGGCGGTACCACCGGTCGTGCCTTCACGTCCGGGACGTCAGCAAACCGCTCGGTGCGGTTGCCCAGTGCGTGGAACCAGCTCAGAATCACCCAATTGGCCACGTCACTTCGGACGCCGCTTACGCCCTCGAACAGGCCAATCGCCCTCGCAACTCGAACCGCGTCGCCGTCGCTCCTGGAGGCGCTGCGCAGCGCGGCCACGGCGCCACACTCGACCGCCTGGATGAGCAGGCTGCGCTCCCGTTCCGCGTCCGGCGCGGCATCTGCGAGCAGCGCGCGGAGCTGCTCAGGCTGTTCAATGAGTTGCCGGCCGTACCGGGCTATAAGGGATCTGAGATGGTCTCGCGCGGCGTCGTCCATGCCGGATGACTCCTTACGGAAAGCGGTTGCGAGATTTGCGCAATAGCAAGCCGGACTCCGGTTCAACGCGCATGCGGGCCATAATGGTATTCATGCTACAACGCATTCAGAGTATACGCGACCGCGCCGGAAAGGGTTGAGCAGAATTGAGCGATTTGCGGTGTCCGCAGTGTGGCGCCAACAATCAGGATGCTGGAGAAGCCGACTCGTGCTGGAAGTGCGGCACGCTGCTGGGCGCTGAGCCGTCCGCGGCGGCTCTAAATGCCGGTTCCGAAGTTGCGGCTGAGCCCGTGGCTCCGGCGGCGCTCCCGGTTACTTTGCGGAGCGAAGCGCCGCCGGTTCCTACCGTCGCGCCGGTTCCCACTCAAAGTCTGGAGCCGCCGCCGGTGCAGCGCTCGCCAGGCATCGTGATCACGGTCGTCGTTGTGCTGGCGGCCCTCTTGATCCTGGCTCTGGTGCTCTGGCTCAACCGGTAACCTACAGCGCGGGAACCGCCGGATGCGGCGTGCAGGTATAATGACAAGGATTAGTGCGGCGTACGCGCCGGAGGAGGACCACCATGGCAAAGAAAGATACATCCAAAACCAACGTTGCAGCCCGCGCGCTGCTGAAGCAGCAGCAGTCGGTCTGCCGGTTTTGCGGGAAGACCACGCAGGTGGTGCGGATGCTTACGCCCAACGGCAGAGCGTCGATGTTCCGCAAATGCTGCGCCGAGGCAGGGCTCGCAGCTCCGCCATCTCCATAGCGTCGCCCGGCAGCCGAAGCTGCCCTGAAACGTTGAACCCACACTCCCGGCCCGGCTCTGCCGCTGCAGAGCCGGGCCGCTTGTTCGTGGAGAGCTCGAATGGCCTCTGCTGACCGGGAAGACAAGGGAGGCGTTGCGCTTGTATTGCATGCCCATATGCCGTGGGTGCTGGACGCGGATGCCTCGGTATGCGAATGGTTGTTTGAAGCGGCAGCGGAATGCTATCTGCCCCTGCTGGCCGCGCTTCGAGAGTTGATCAGCGAGGGAATCTCGCCGCAGATCACCATCGGCCTCACACCGATACTGCTGGAACAGATGGAAGCGCCGGAATTCTCAGGCCGCTTCGACGCGTGGCTGATGGGCAGAATCGATGCTGCCGAAGCGGATGAGCTGGCGCTCCGGGATGAAGGCGAGCCGGAACTCGCCGCTCTTGCCACCGAGTGGCGCCAGGAGTTCTGCCACGTGCGCCGGCTGTTCGACGCCGAAGGCGGCAGTATTGTCCGCGGGTTTGCGCAGCTGTGGAGTGACGGCCACATCGACTTGATGAGCAGCGCGGCTACGCACGCATATCTGCCGCTGCTTGCGGATGACAGCCGCGTCATGATGCAGATTCAGGCCGGCATGGATGCATCCAGGCGCCACCTTGGGGCGCGACCAGGCGGCTTCTGGCTGCCGGAGTGTGGATACGCTCCGAAGCGGTTGTGGCGACCGCCGCTCCGTGAAATGCAGGGTGAACCGCTGCGCCCTCGATGTGGTATCGGCGAACTGCTCGCCCGGTGCGGGGCAGCGTGGACGGTGCTGGACAGCGCTCAGGTCATCGGGGGTGCGCCCGGCGCCGCGTCCGATTCGTTCCGTACGCGGTCCCGTGCCGGTCCGAAGCAGCAGCCTGGCCATGCGCCGCTGCCCGTGTTTGCCCTTGAACAGCGTGGTGGCGTTGCCGCATTTTGTCGCAGCAGTCAGCTTTCGGAGTCGGTCTGGAGCGCGGACTCGGGCTATCCCGGCCACGCCGATTACCGGGAGTTCCACCGGACGCGGTTTCCTAGCCGGTTGCGTTATTGGCGCGTTACCGCTCGCGATGGCGATTTGGCGGGTCGTATGCCGTACGTAATACCGGCTGGTCGGGCGCAGGCAGAGGCCGATGCCGCCGATTTTGTACGGCGGTGCTGTGCGCTGACGGCTACAGGTTCATCAGATGGGACGTCCGGCGTGGTCGTGGGAGCTTACGATGCCGAGCTGTTTGGCCACTGGTGGCACGAGGGAGTCGCCTTCCTGAAGGCGGTGATCCGCGGGCTGCAGACCAGTGGAGAAGTGCGGGCGGTTACCTGCCGCAGCAGGCTGGAAGAGTACCCGCCTGCGGTGGTCGCGGCGCCGCCGGCCGGATCGTGGGGCGATGGAGGAGCGGACGCCGTGTGGATGAATCACGACACCGAATCGGTGTGGGCCGATATCTACCGCTGTGAGGGCGCATTCGAAGCGCGGCTTGCGCGCGGGCCTGGAGTGGCGACGGGATTGGAAGAGGCGAACCGTTGGCTGATGTTGATGGAGGCATCCGATTGGCCGTTCGCCATCTCCACACTCCGCAATCCAGAGTTCGCACGCCGTACTGTGGCGGCGCTGCGCGGCAGGTTCGAGCAGGCTCTGTGCCGGGCGCCCGGCGACGCCGGCGCTGACGGCCGGATGGCGCCTTTTGCCTGGCTCAATCTGCCGTAGACCGCTGCACCACGGTTGGCATGGCGGCACTACTATTGGTACTAAAAGGGAACCATGAGCCGCGGCCAGCCGTCGAATGGTACGGCTGGTAGCTTCGCAAGAAGGCTTCCGGCTTAGCGCGGGCTCTCTCCACACGTGAGAGATGTAAAACTGGTCACCATACCACTTGACATGATGGCCGTCCGCATGCTACGCTTAAGCGGTTTTCTGCCAGTGTGGCAACCGTGCGTCGTGCGGACATGGCGCCCACGTTGGGGGCCATGTGCGAATGGAGCGGCTGCAAAGCTACGCAGAGAACTGAAAGAGAGGACAGAACGGTGAGCGGTGAGGCGGTGAACGGATAAGAAAACCGGGCTGGATCTGGTGGTGCGAAGAAGGACACATAGGAAACTCTTCCACCGCCATTTACGATCGGGCGTTTCGAGTCTGGCGCATCCTCATTAAGCTCAACCGCTGTCCAACATGGCCGCAGCGGTCCCCTTCCGGATCGGCCGGAAGGTATCGCGGTGGCAAGACAACGAGAGGAGATCGAATGAGAAAGCTACTTCCCGTTATCGGGATAGCCTGCTCAGCTCTCGCGCTGGTATGGGCGGCGCCGTCCAAGGCACAAGACCAGAAGAAATTCCAGGATGTGCCCGATACGCATTGGGCGTATCAGGCGGTTACCGACCTGCAATCCAAGGGCATACTGCTCGGATACCCGGATGGGTATTTCCGCGGCAAGCGAACTCTTACCCGGTATGAGTTTGCAGTAGCTCTTGAGCGCGCGCTGAACAGCATTATGCCCGGCAACGGCACGCCGGGCCCGGCGGGACCCGCCGGCGCCGATGGCGCCCAGGGACCTGCAGGACCTCCCGGCATGACGCCGGACGAGATCGCGGAGATGAAGCGGCTGATGGATGAGTTCAAGAACGAACTCGCTTCCCTCGGCACCAACGTTCGCGACATGAACAACCGGCTGGATCAGCTGTCCAAGGATGTTGCGGACCTCAAGGACCGCTTCAACCACATGATCCAGTTCAACGGCGATTTCTTCGCCGGCTTTACGTCGGGCCGCTCCCGGTACGGCTTCCTGGATTACAGTGGCGCAGGCCGCTTCCCCAGCAACAGCCTGTTTGAGAACGTCAGTGCGCCGCACGACTTCCACCTCACCGCCAACGCAAACATGCGCGGCGGCGTGAAGTTCACCGGCGACTTGTTCGCCTCGAACTACCTGAGCTACGCGTCGCAGGGCGTCACCGGCAACGGTGTTGCGCTCGGCGGCAGCAACGGCGCGGCCGCCGGCCCGCTTGGTGAGCAGCTTGGTCTTGACCAGGCGCAACTCGACATTCCGCTCACCATGCTCGGCGGCAACACCACGCTCACCGTGGGTCGCTTCAAGAACAAGGTGACGCCGCTTACCTACTGGCGGCCGGATACCGATGCCTACTTCGACCTGCCGTGGTACAACGACGGCAAGTTCGTGCAGGATGGGTTCAAGCTCAGCAGCCACTTTGGCAGCGCGAAAACCGAACTGTGGGCAGGCAGCTACTCCAGCCTTACCACCAGTCAGGGCGCGGCGGGCACCATTCTGAACGCGCCGATGGTCGGCGCAGCCGGCCTCGCGGCAGGCTTCGGTACCCGCGTGACGAGTACGTTCAAGCCCTTCGGATACAATCCCGGGGCCGATCTGGACGCCGTAGCAGCTGCTCAGAGCGCTGGCCTGCATGTGGCGCTTCCGCTCTTCCACAGGGCCGACCTCGGCTTCACCGTTGAGGACTTCTCAGCTGGCGCAGGTGGGAGCAACGGAATCTTCGGAAACGTGGCCGTATACGGCGCCAACCTGGAACTGCATCACACCGGTGCGCTCCACATCACGGCGGAAGCCGCGAAGAGCGTAACGGCGCAGGACATCAGCACCGGCGACGGTCAGAGCAACGACGACAACAACGCGTACAAAGTGAACGTGGGCTTCAAAACTCACGGCGTCAACGCGGCGTTGGGCTATCAGTACATCGATCCGCGCTTCGGCGCCCCGGGTTACTGGGACAAGATCGGTAACTGGTACAACCCCACCAACATTGCCGGGCCGTACCTGAAGCTGGGTTATGACTTTACCCGCTCGCTCTCAGGTTACATCGGTGGCGACTTCTACACGGGAGCCCGCAACCGCAGCACCGGTAATGGCGGATTCGACATTGGCGACAGTCTTACGCGGGCAAGCGCCGGCGTTAAGTTCAACGTCAGCCACATGCTGAACCTCCGCGCCGACTACGAAGGCGTGTTCTGGAACCTGAACGCACAGTCCTCGGCTTCGGGCAATTCGTCCAAGCCGGTGGAGCAGTACATCACGCTCGGTACGGGTGTAAACCTGGCCAGCAACACTGTGCTGAAGATGGCCTACCAGATCATCAGCCTCCGCGACAACGGCGGCGGATTCGGTGGCGTGCTCGGCGGATCGCCTGACGGCGTTTCCAATGCCAGCGTGTTCACAACCCAGATCGCGGTGCACTTCTAGGCAACCGCACGCTCAGCGGCTCTCTCCGCTGTGCGCAAGAAGGGAAAGAGGGCCCAGGCGGCAGCGCCTGGGCCCTCTTTCTATGCGGTGCGTTATCTCGGGGCCCCGCGATTGGCTTTATATGGCGTTCTCTACGCCTTTCGTGCTAATCTATGCAGCGGGCAGGCGGTCACTGTTCGCCAGTGGGCCGCCGTGATCGTACCGTTTTCTTCTAACCACGCCACTCGTTGTCGGAGGAACTGTTCATGAACAGGCTCGTCGCGTACCTGGGGGCTGCAGGGATAGTCCTGGCGATTGCGTGCGCACGCCCCGCAACCGCCCAAACGCCGAAACCATTCGCAGATGTGCCGGCAGGCCACTGGGCCTACCAGGCGGTTACCGACCTGCAATCCAAGGGTATCTTGCTGGGCTATCCGGACGGCTACTTCCGCGGTCCACGCGTCCTCACCCGGTACGAGTTCGCCGTTGCCCTGGAGCGGGCGCTGAATACGATAATGCCGGGCGGCCAGGGTGCGGCCGGCCCTGTCGGACCAGCCGGAGCGGAAGGCCCCGCGGGCCCAACCGGGCCGCCCGGCGTCACACCGGAAGAGATTGCCGAAATGCAGCGGCTGGCGGATGAGTTCAAGAACGAGCTAAGCTCGCTCGGCGCCAACGTCCGCGACGAAAACGACCGATTGAACCGACTTGCCAAGGATGTGGCAGACCTGCGCGGCCGGCTCAACCGTATGATCAGTTTTGGTGGCGACTTTTTCGCTGGTTTTCGCTCCGATCGCAGCCGCTTCGCTTTTCTCGACTACAGCGGCTCGGTGCGTGCAGCCGGTAACAGCCTCTTTGAGAACGTTAGCGCGCCTCACGACTTTCACCTGACTGTGAACGGCAGCCTCCACGGAGGCGCTCGGTTTACGGGTGACCTGTTCGCCTCCAACTATGCAAGTTACACGGCGGTTCAGGGCGCGGCCATTCTTGGAGGAGAGACTGCTGCAAACCGCAACCCGTTAGGCGAGCAGCTCGGCATCTACCAGGCGCAACTCGATATACCCCTTACTCGCCTCGGCTCCGACACGCTACTTACGGTCGGCAGGTTCAAGAATCGGTTAACCCCGCTCACGTATTGGCGACCGAACACCGATGCGTACTTTAACCTGCCCTGGTACAGCGATGGCAGTTACGTTGAAGATGGCGTTGAGATGCAGTCGCATCTCGGACCAACGCACCTGAAGCTCTGGGCCGGCACGTACTCCGATCTTACCACCAGCTCTGGCGCCGGATCTGCGGTTCTCAACGCACCCATGGTCGGCGCTCTCATTCAGGGCTTCGACTTCGGCACACGGGTGAGCAATACGGCAAAGCCTGCCGGCCTCAATCCGGCGCTCGTCAGCGGCGCGATTCCCGCTCAGCAGAGTGTTGGCGCCCATCTTGCCGTCAACCTGATGCGCGCAGGCGCGCTCGGATTCACGATAGAGGACTTCTCGGCCGGCCCCGGCGGCGGCAACGGCGTCTTCGGCAACGTCGTGGTCTATGGAGCCGACGTAAAGCTGCACCGCATCGGTCGCATTGGCATCTCGGCAGAGGGCGCCAAGAGTGTGACGCAGGCCGACGTGAGCACTGGAGACGGCCAGTCCAACGATGACAACAACGCCTGGCGCCTTCGCGCCGAGTACAAGAGCCACGGTTTGGGTGCGGCAGCCGGTTATCAGTATGTGGATCCCCGCTTTGGCGCCCCAGGTTATTGGGATAAGATAGGCAACTGGTACAACCCAACAAACATCGCGGGGCCATTTTTGCGGCTCAGCTACAAGTTTACGCCGGCCATCTCGGGCTACATCGGCGGCGACCTGTTGAGCGGCGCACGCAACCGGTCGAATCCCTCGCCTACGGGTTTCGGTGGCGCAGGCTTGAGCATAGCGGATAGCATCGACCGGGCACGTGCCGGCGTTCAGTGGAGCGTGAACAAGGTGGTGAGCCTGCATGCAGATTACGAAGGCGTCTTCTGGGGCCTTACACCGGCGTCATCGGCCTCCGGCGCGCCATCGCATCCGATCGAGCAGTACCTGACGTTTGGAACGGGCCTGAACCTGGCGTCGAATACGGTGCTGAAGCTGGCATACCAGTTGATAAGCCTTCGCGACAACGGTGGCGGATTCGCCGGCGCCGGCGGCTCGCCCGATGGCGTATCCAACGCGAGCGTGCTCACCACGCAGGTGGCCATCCACTTTTAACGAGCTACCGTGAGAGTTGGTGAGCGGCGGCCATTCACACGCCGGAAGGTTTGCGGCGGGTGGCAAGATCGGCGTAGAGCGATTCATACCGAGCGGCGACCGATGTAATGCTGAAGCGCGCTTCCACGCGTGCTCGCGCAGCCAATCCTTGCTGCCGCCGCCACGACGCGCCTTTGATGAGCATTGCGTTGATGCCGGCTGCCAGCGCCGCCGCATCTCGTGCGGGCACCACGGTACCGGTGTCGCCGACCAGCTCCGCTGAGCCACCGACATCGGTGACCACGCAAGGCACACCACAGCACATCGCCTCTGCAATTGCGTTCGGAAAGCCCTCGCCCTGCGATGACGATACCGCGACATCCAGCGAGGCGGCGATACGCGGCATGTCCAGTCGGTGTCCCAGCAGCCGCACACGCCCCGTGAGGCCGGTATCGGCAATCCACGCAGCAAGGTCCTTGTTCCCCGCTGTGACCTGGTGACCGCACAATACAAAGGCTGCTTGCGGCGTGCTGCTCGCCACAATGGCGGCAGCACGCAGAAAGTTGCTGTGGTCCTTTTGTGGATGAAACCGAGCCATTAGTCCGATCAGGAGTGCGTCCGGCGGTACACCGAGCTCCTGCCGCACGGAGACGCGGGCCTCTTCATCCGGCGCGTACTCGATCAGGTCGTAACCATTTGGCAGTACCAGCATCCTATCGGCGCTGTAGCCGAACGCGCGGTGCGATGCGGCTGTTGCTTCGGAGCAGCAGACGATGGCAGCCGGGATGCGGCGGGAGAGGCGCGCGCAAAGCCGGGCCGACAGCATGATGATGCGGCGGTTTACGGCCGGATCCAGGTTGGTCTGGCGGATGCACCAGGCAACGGGTATTCCGCCGGCCAACCGCGCTGCCAGTCCGCCTACCAGGTCGGCGTGGTACATCCAGGTCTGCACCACATCCGGCCGCGTGGAACGCAGCCATCGCGCCAGCCACAATATGCCGCGTGGGTCCGGAACTCCGCGCTTCATGCCAAGCGCTTTGACCGGAATGCCCAGGCTCGCAATGCTGTCACCGATTTCGCCCGGTTCTGTGAGCGAAATCACGGCGTATTCAAATCGCGAGGCATCACCGTTGGCAAGCAGGCGCAGGAGCATCTTCTCTGCGCCTGCCGTATCCAGCGCGGGCATGATGTGGGTGACGCGCACCCTGCCGCCCCCCCCGATTGTGTTTGCGGTGGCGCCGTCCCGGCCACGCCGCAAGTCACCCACCGGCAATGGCGCCGACGATCATGAACGGCTCGTCGCCGTTCGCTACAGCGGCCGGCACCTCCGTGTCGGGCGACTCCAGCGAGAGATCCTGTTGGCAGGCAAAGAAGCGCAGAAAATCACGACGGCGCAGCGTTCCGTGGTCACGGATCGTGCCTCGCAGCATCGGAAATCGTGACTCCAGCGCGTCGAGAATGCGGCGCTGCGTAACCGGCGCTTCAACCGCCAACTCCACCGGCCCTTCCACCCCAGCCAGCCGCCGGAGGTGGAAGGGCATTTCAACGCGGATCATGCCAGCGTCTGAACTTCAACCGATAGTACGGCCGGCAGGTCGCGCACGATCGCGTTCCAGTGGTCCCCGCCATCTGGCGACGCGTAGACCTGCCCGCCGGTTGTGCCGAAGTAGACGCCGCACTCCTCCATCTTGTCGACCGCCATCGCCGAACGCAGAACGTTGACGTAGCAGTGGCTTTGCGGCAGGCCATGGGTGAGCGCCTCCCATTCGTTGCCGCCTGTTCGACTCCGGTAGACGCGCAGCTTGCCTTCCGGTGGGATGTGCTCCCCATCGCTTTTGATCGGCACCACATAGATGGTCTCGGGCTCGTGCGCGTGAACGGCGATGGGAAAACCAAAGTCGCTCGGCAGGTTGCCACTTACCTCCGTCCACAGATCACCGCGGTTGTCGGAGCGCATCACGTCCCAATGCTTCTGCATGAACAGCACGTTTGGATTTGCCGGATGCATGGCGATATTGTGGACGCAGTGGCCAGTTTCGGCCTTCGGATCGGGAATGTACTCCGATCGCAGCCCCTGATTGATCGCCTTCCATGTTTTGCCGCCATCATCCGATCGGAAGGCGCCGGCTGCCGAAATCGCGATGTACAGCTTGTTGGCGTCGCTGGGATCCTGCAGAATGGAGTGCAGGCACATACCGCCCGCGCCCGGCATCCATGTATGTCCGGTGCCGTGCTCGCGTAGGCCCGCCATCTCCTGCCAGCTTGCGCCGCCGTCGTCGGAGCGGAAGAGCCCGGCGTCCTCAACTCCTGCATAGACGGAGTCGGCGTTCGTAAGTGATGGCTCCAGCTGCCATACACGCTTGAACTCCCAGGGGTGTTGCGTACCGTCGTACCATTGGTGGGTGCCCGGCTCGCTGGCGTAGGCAAATTCGTTGCCTACCGCCTCCCACGTCACGCCGCCGTCGTCCGATCGCTGCATCAGTTGGCCGAACCATCCGCTGCACTGCGATGCGTAGATCCGGTTGGGATTCACCGGTGAGCCATTCATGTGGTAGATCTCCCATCCGGTGAAGAATGGTCCTGCCACATCCCACCGATCGCGCTTGCCGTCGGCGGTAAGAATGAATGCGCCTTTGCGCGTGCCTGCCAAAACACGTACTCCGCTCATGATTGCTCCCTTGTTAACTGGCCCTCGCCAGATACAAACTCCGGTCGCGGAACCATACCTCTCGGCCACGAACCAGAAGTTTGCCGCAACGAAACCTGTAGCTCGAGAATGTCGCCCTGTGACGGGCGAGCCATGCGCGCACTCACTGAACGTGATAATGGCCGAAGATACTACCGGCCACTTGATGTTGGACCAGCGAGTTCGGGCCGAACCAGATTACCCTGCGCATCACAAAAGTAGGTTGGTTTCGCACATTGGCGCATCACCCTGGCCGATGTCAAGTCGAGGCTGCCACGTACAAACCTAACCGCAACTCAAACCGCTTGCCCCCTTTCAGGAGGATCTGTAGAGGGACCGGCACGATAACGCCGGCGGAAGCTCCGAACTTTCAAGCCCTCGCAGGTGAGGTCGCCTGTTAGGTGATGCAGGCTGCCGTTGAGACCGGCCCGCTGTCAAAAACACCGCAGATTACCACGCTCGCCATCGGAGCGGCGATGCTGTCCGACGTGGCTGTAGCACGGACGGCGGCAAAGGCACTGTGCGACAAAGCCAAAGCCGGTCACGACGCAGTTGGCATGATCGAGTCAATATAGCGATCGAAGCGGTCAGGCCGGGTCGTCGGTATGTTGAACCGGCGCCGGTGCGCGCCCGACAAGCCGGTTGACAATCTGGCCGACGTCGTCGAACAGCGAGTAGAACACGGGCGTCGCCAGCAGCGTCAGCAGCAGCGACAGGGTCTGTCCGCCGATAACCGTGTACCCGATGTTCTTGTTCGTGGACGCACCGGCGCCATTGGAGAGCACCAGCGGCACCATGCCGATGACGAATGCCGAGGTTGTCATCAGGATAGGCCGGAGCCGATCGCGATTGGCCTGAATAATGGCATCCATGCGGTTCATTCCGCGCGCCCGCAGCTGGTTCATATGGTCCACCTGCAGGATGCCATTCTTCTTGACCACGCCAAACAGTACCAGGATGCCGAGAACGGAGAAGATATTGATCGACTGGCCCGTAATGTAAATCGCGATAAGAGCGAAAGGAAGTGTCAGTGGCAGCGCCAGCAGAATGGTGATGGGGTGGACCCAGGATTCGAACTGCGCCGCGAGAATCAGATACATAAAGATGATCGCCAGGGCGAATGCCAACACAAAATTGATCAACGCCTTGACGATTTCGCGGCTGGTGCCCTGTGGCCCGAAGGTATACCCCGGCGGCATGTGCAGGTTCTGAACGATGGCTGCCAGCGCGTTGTTGACGTTCTGCTGCGAATATCCCGGGAGCACGTTGCAGGTGATCATCACATCACGCTGCCGGTTGAGCCGCGTGATCTGCGAAGGTCCGGTGTCGTAGGTGAACGTAACTACCTGCTGAAGTTTCACCGGTGATCCGCTCTGTGAAGGGACGGTAAGGTTGCCGATTACCTGAGGGCTGTTGCGATACTGCAGGTCGGCTCTCTCGTGGACTTCGTACTGCTCGCCGTTTTCGTAGTAATCGGTAACCTTGGCGCCGCCCACCGCCAGGCGCAGCGTATTGGCCACGTCGGCGACCGAAACGCCGAGGTCGGCTGCGCGGCGCCGATCGATGTGCACGCCCAACTCCGGGTTGCCGGTGATCAGGCTCGTGTCGGCATCCACCACGCCAGGCACCTTGCGCAGTTGTTGGAGCACCTGCTGCGAATACTGGGTCAGCTTGTTGAGGTCCGGGCCGCCGATGGCGTAGGTTACGGCCGCTGCCGGTGCGCCTGTAGAGATCGTCTGCACAGGACCGACACTGACACGCAGGTTGCCGAACATCGGCATAATCTGCGTGCGCGCGCGTATCATCACATCTTCCTGCGTCAGGTTTGGGCGCTTGTCGATGTCCACCAGCTTTACGTAGATACTGGCCAGGTTCACGGTGCGCTGGCTGGAGTCACCGATGCTCATCACGGTGTAGGCCACGCCGGGCAGCTTGCGCACATCGGCCGCGATGGCTTCGGCCATTCTAGCGGTGGCTGCGAGGGTAGCGCCTTCCGGCGCACGCGCAAAAATCTGGAACTGTGACTGGTCATCCTCCGGCAGGAAGTTCTTTGGTATCGGCCCAATCACCACTAAGGTGCTGCCCAGAGCCGCAATTGCAGCGAGTACGATCACCCATCGATGGTGCATGGACCAACGGAGGAGCCAGGTGTAGACCGCGTCGATCGGCCGGAAGAGACCGCTCTGCTTGGAGCCATGACGCGCGGCGCCGTCGGCCATGCCGATGGGCATTCCTTCCGGGGCGGGCTCCCGTGCCTGCCGGGGCGCCGGACGAATCCACCGAGATGCCAGCGACGGTGTAAGGCTGAAGGAGACGATCAGCGAGATAAAGACGGCGAACGCCATCGTGACACCGAACGAGTTCATGAAGCGGCCGACGATGCCGCTCATAAACGCCACCGGCAGAAAGATAGCGATGAGTGACAGCGTGGTGGCGAGCACGGCCAGACCGATTTCCCGTGTGCCCTCGATGGCCGCCTCAAACGGATTCATCCCCTTCTCTTCCACGAATCGGAAGATGTTCTCCAGTACCACGATCGCGTCGTCGATGACGATGCCTACGGAGAGCGTGAGCGCCAGAAGCGTGAGGCTGTTGAGAGTAAAGCCCTCAATGTACATCAATCCAAATGTGCTGATGACCGAAGTTGGAATGGCAATCGCCGAGATGATGGTTGTTCGCCAGTTCCACAGGAATATCAGTACCACCAGGGCGGCAAGGATACTGCCGACGATAAGGTGTTCCTGCACCGCGCTTGTGGATGCCTTGATATTGAGCGACTGATCCTGAACGGTGGTGATCTTGTAGCCGGGCGGAAGCGCCGCCTTCAGATCGGCAAGGCGTGCCTTTACCGCATCCACGGTAGCCACCGTGTTGAGGCCGCTCTGCTTTCGTATCGTCATGAGGACCGTTGGAACGCCATCAAGGCTGGCGGACGTGGTCGCTTCCTCCATGCCATCCTGCACGCGCGCGACGTCGCCCACGTGAATCGTGGCTCCGTCCTTTTCTGCGATGGCGATATCGGCAAACTGCTGCGGCGTCTCGACGCGTCCGTGCGTACGCAGCGTGAGTTCGCGCACGCCTTCGTCTACCTCGCCGCCGGGTACCTGGATGTTCTGGGCCGCAAGAGCGTTCTCCACATCCACGGGAGAAAGGCCATACGCGGCCAGCCGGTTCGGATCGATCCAGAGGTTGATCTGCCGCTTACGCCCGCCGAGGAGGTTCACCTGCCCAACGCCACTGATACTCTCTATTTGGCGACGCAGGACCTTGTCGGCGTACTCGGTCGTGTCGCGGATGGATCCTTTGGATGAGAGCGCTATCTCCATCACGGGAATCGCATCAAGATCCACCTTGTCCACAACGGGCTGCTTAACATCGAGCGGCAGGTTGGGCAGCGCGCTGTTCACCTTGTCGCGAACATCCTGAACTGCGGTGTCGATGTCCTTGTCCAGCTGAAACGTAACCACAACCACACCAACGCCATCGTATGAGGTGGAACTGAGCTCGTCGATGCCGCTGACCGTGTTTACGGAGTCCTCAATCTTGTCTACAACGTCGGTTTCAATCTCTTCGGGCGAAGCGCCGTCTTCCTGCACCGTGACGGTGACAACAGGAAAGTCGACCTTGGGAAACAGGTCAATGCCCAGCCGCAGATAGCTGAATGCGCCGGTGACCACCAGGCTGAGGATCAGCACCATGGAGAAGACCGGCCGGCGCACGCAAATATTGGCAAGCCACTGCATAGGGCGTCTCCGGTCCGGCTGCTCGCCGGCGAGAAATTACTACGGTACCGAAATATTCAGTCGGCAAAGGCTCGCAAACGGATGCATTATGACCGGCTCCGGCGGCGTTTGTCTATGCGCCCGCTCACGCTGGCTCGCCGGCGTGAGCCAGGTTTGCCGCCATGCGTTCAAGGGCGCCGGACAGCGCGTTCAGCTCCTCTTGCGTGACGCCTACCAGTGCCTCCTGCTGCAGGCGCGTGGCGATGTCGCGCAATCGCGGTTCGATGAGGCGGCCGCTCTCCGTGAGGCGAAGCCGGATCGTGCGCCGGTCGGCTCCATCCCGCTCGCGAACGACGATGCCGGCGTTCTCAAGTTCATCCGCCAGCGCCGTGATCGTCGAGCTCTCCCAGCCGCAGCGCCGGGCGAGCTCCGACATGGTGATGCCTTCCTCTGCCGACAGCTGGAGAATCACCGGCGCGGCGCCCGGGAAGAGTTCGGTAATGCCTTCCGCACGCATCAGCTCCAGCGCGCGCTGCCGGAATGCTTGAGCAACCTCCTTGAACAGCCGATGGAGGTCGGACTGCGGTGCGCCGAAGCTGCATCCGTGTACGATTGCTGCAGGCAGAGGCGGTTGTGGATGGCGCTTTCGGTCGCTCATGCCTGCCTCGGTTCGGTTGCGCGCTGCAGCAGCTGTTGCACCCGCAGGAGTTCAGCGATGGACCACGCCTGTGCAATGCAGCCGTTGGGCCGTCTCGGTGCATCGCCGTCATAGATTTCGCACAAGGTACCGCTGCCACAATCGTGCATGTGCAGCAGCAGTGGCCGCAACAGCTCCAACGCCTCGGTGGCCGAGCCAGTAACGCGATAGTGCGCCTCGGCAAAAGGTCCCAGCAGCCACGGCCATACCGTCCCCTGATGATAAGCGCCGTCGCGCGATGCGGCGTCGCCCTCGTAGCGTCCGCGGTACGCGGCGTCGGAGGGCGAGAGTGTTCGCAGCCCGCAGTCGGTAAGCAGTTCGGTACGAACGGTTTCGAGGATTGCGTGAGCCAGCGCGCTGTTGGCGCTCACCGGCGCAAACGGCAGCGACAGGGCAAACAGCTGGTTGGGCCGTATGGAAGCATCCGGCTGCCGATCCGGAGGTTCGAGGAGATCGTAGAGGCCGCGTCCGTCACGACGCGGGAAACCTGCCAGAAACGAGTTCCGGGCCAGCGTGGCCCGGTCGCGGTATTCGCTTGCGGCCGCTGCGTCCTGCTCGCTCTCGGCCACACCGGCCGCGATTTCGAGTGCCGCAATCCAGAGTGCGTTCACCTCCACCGGTTTGCCGTTTCTTGGCGTTACCGGCTGGCCGTTCACCACGGCGTCCATCCAGGTCAATTGCGTCCCGGCCTCTCCGGCGCGCAACAGTCCGTCGGCGCACGTATGTATGCCGAAGCGCGTACCGGAAACATGCCAGAGGATCGTCTCCTTGAGCATCGGCCAGAGATCGTGCCGCAGAGCGTCGGCGTCCGGGCCCGGGAAGCGTTCCATGTATCGGTGGAGCGCCACGAAAAACCAGAGGGCGCCATCTACCGTGTTGTACTCGGGATTATCGCCGGCATCTGGAAAGCGATTCGGGAGCATACCCTGGCTGCTGAATGAGGCAAACGTACGGAGGATCGGGCCGGACAGTTCCGCTCCGCGGACCGTTTCCGCCAGGCCCGCGAGGGAGATGAGCGTGTCGCGGCTCCAGTCCTCAAACCAATGGTAGCCGGCAATCACCGTGGCGCGGCCCTGCGGAACCTGTACCAGAAACTGCTCGGCGGCATGGTGCAGGCTGGTTAGCTCGTTTGGAGCGGTTGTGATCTCGGGCGGCGCCGGCGCGATGATCTCAGGCGCCGCCCCGGATCCACACCAGGCACGTAGAATCACCGAGCGTTCCGGCGCGAGACCTACCGTCAGCGTGCCTGGCGACCAGAGATCCTCCTCAAAGTCGAACCCGCGCGCCTGCTCGCAAGGATACTGAAATCGGTAGAACCAGCAGCCCTGCTCGGTGTAGTCCGCGCCGGCCCCCGTCCCTGAAGCCAGCGATGCCGCCAAGCCCATCGTGATCGGCTGCTGCCACCAGCCGGGGATCTCCGGGAACAGGCACTCAAGCGTTTCGGACGCTGACGACCAGGTGGCCGCCGGATGCTCGCCACTTGCGTGCAGCAGAGTGTGATAACCTCGGCCGGCGAGCAGCGGTGTTACCTGAATGGAAGCTACCGTATCGGCAGGGCCGTGCAGCGTGTAGCGCACCTGAACGGCGTTGGCGCCGGCCGGCATGCAGACTTCCCGTTCCAGCTCGATTCCCGGAGCGGCTTCGAAACGCCACACGACCGAATTACCCTGACGAAACTCGAGCAAACGCGAATAGCCATCCGGCCACGTGGCGTTTGGGTAGAGGTTTGTGGAGAGCGGAACCGGCGGTGAGTCCGATTCCGGGCCGATATGGAGCTGTTCCTGCAGTGAGGAGAGAAGCACGGTCCGCAGAGAGGGAGGTTGAAGCGATGCCACCAGGAGACCGTGGTAGCGCCGCACATTCGCGCCGCAGAGCGTTGAGGAGACGTAACCGCCCAGACCGTTCGTGAGCAGCCATTCGTGCGATGTTGCGAACGCGAGGTCGCGCAGCTCACCGACTGCAAACGGACTGCGGTTCATTTTCGGCAGGATCGGCCGAGTTGAACAAGGCGCGGAGGCGGCAAGCCCCCGCGCCCTGTTGCGAAGCGTAGCAGGTTACTTGTGGTGGTGCTTTACGGCCTTCTTGCCCGGCTTGTGCTTTGCCGCTGCCGGCTTGAGGGTCGTCAGGTAGGTCGCCAGGGCGGTAAGCTCCTTGCCCTGTACGCGCCCCTTGAATGCAGGCATGCGGCCATCCGGGTTATGCGCCTTGGGGTTCGTCACCTGGACCTCAAACCACTTGACGGTATGGCTCGACTCCTGGCCCACGTCCGTGAGATTGGGGCCGCCTCTGCCACCCGCATTTCCGATAGCATGGCAGTTGGCACAACCGCTTTTGGCATACACCTTCTTGCCAAGAGCGACCATAGCCGCCGGGGCGCCGGCGGCCTTCTTCACGCCCTTGTGCGGCTTAAGATGCTTGGGTGGCACGGCAAAAGCTGCGGTGACGAGTAGCACCGCGGCTGCGCCGAGAACCGCGACGGCAGCGCCAGCTCGATAAGACCTTAGAGACAAGTTTCGAAACTCCTTTCGGGCGTGGCGCCGTGCAGAGAGCGCTGCCCGTCAAACAGACCCCTGTATTTGGCGGAGCGACGCCAATGTCCGCTGGCCGCTCTTCTCTTCGGCGGTGAGGACCGGCTTTCCTGCTGCGCCCCGGCAGATAAGACACGCGCGTACGGTGCAAGTTGCGACGAAACGGTCCGGCATGCCAGATGCTACGCGCTTCAAAACGAGCGAAACCTTCGTCTACAAACTACGTCTAAGGTTGTGTCTACAAACGACGCCAGGAGGTATGGAATGCGCAAGCCCGGTTTCTTCAGCCCGGCAGAGTGGGAGGTCCTGCAGTTTATTCTGGAAGCCAATCCGGTTGCTGCGAGGGTGGTGGCCGATCACTTTGCCGTTGAGCACGGCTGGGTTCGCACTACCGTGTTGACGCTGATTGAGCGGCTGACGCATAAGGGCTATCTGGTACGAGAGCGGTCGAGCGGCGTTCACCTCTATCGACCCAGCCGCCCTGCGGCGGAGTTGATGCGGAGTGTGGTTAGCGATTTTGTTGAAAAGGCGTTGGGCGGTTCGGTGTCACCGTTCCTTGCGTATCTCGACGGCGGCGCCACCGTGAGCGCGGAACAGCTGGCCGAACTGAAGCAGCTCGTTAAGCGGCTGGAGGAGCGGGAGGAGCATGGTGATGCATAGTCTGGCCGCGCTCTACGCAGCCGTGAGCTCGCAATGGGCGAGTGCGATGGTTCGCGCCGCCCTTCAGGGCGCTGTGGCGATCGCCATAGCCGTTTGTATAGCTAGAATGGCCTCTCGACTTTCGCCCGCATGGCGATGCTGGTTGATGCGGCTTGCGTACGCGCGGATGCTTCTTGCCGTGGTCTGCGGAGCCGCCCTCACCTTGCCACTCTTGCCGGTACCGTCATCGCCCGGAACGCGGCGCCCACCGCCGCCGGTTCTAACGCTCCCTGAGGTGCCTGCAGCCCCCCATCCGCTGATGGCTGCCGGACCCATGATCACCACGGTTCGTTCCCTTGCGCCCTTAGTGAGGCACCTCCATCCCAGCGCTTCGCCGGCCGCAGCCGCGCCGCCGTCGGGGCCAAACCTGCCCGATTTCGCCGCCATGCCCGCAGTAGCGGGAACAAACCATCGCGTAAGCCCTGCTGAATGGCTGTTGGCCCTCTGGATTTGTGGCGCGCTCGTTTCTCTGTGGATGTTGTGGCGCGAAGCAGTGCGCGTTGGCCGGATGCGAAGGCAGGCGGTCCCCATCGATTACGGTGAACCGCTGGTCACCTTGACGCGCTTATGCTCGCGCTTTGGTATTCCGCGTACGCCGCTGCTGCTGAATTCACGCGCGGTGGAAGCTCCAATGCTGTCGGGCTGGCGCCGCCCGGCGATTCTGCTTCCCGATGGACTGGCGCGGTCGTGCTCCGCTGCGGATCTCGAACTCATCCTGGCGCACGAGCTGGCGCACGTGCGGCGACGCGATCTGCTCTGGGCCGTGCTGCCGGCGATTGCGCGGTGCCTCTTCTACTTTAACCCGATGGTGTGGCTTGCTGAGCATGAGTGGCGTGAAGCGGTTGAGATCGCATGTGATCGCGATGTGCTGGTGCTGTCGGCGGCCTCGCCCGCACGCTACGCAGCTTCGATACTCAAGGTAGTTCAGCTGCGGAGAGCTCGTCGCTCCGCAATCATGACTGCACAGATGGCCGAATCGTACTCGAATGTCAAAAGGAGGTTGGAAGTGATGCATAACCATCAGTCTGGCTCTCGGAGCCGGCCATTTCTCTACGGCGCGCTCATCTTTGCGGCGCTGCTTGCTACCGGTACACCCTGGCAAGTTGCAGCGCAGCAGCCCGCGCCGGCCTCGCCGGTCGTCCCGGCGCCACCAACCAGTCTGCCGGCGATCGCCGCCGCGGCAGGCGGAACGCTGGGTACATCGGCGCAGCCGGCGTCTGCGCCCGCTGCGCTCAATGCCCGTATAGGAGTTACGGAGCCGGTTCTTTCGTCGCCGCTTTCTGCACCGGCGGGCGTGCCGGCCCTAAACGCTCCGGGAGCGGTTCCAGCACCGCCAAGGCCTGAAGCTGAGGGGCTGGCCGCTCTTCCCGTGGTCGGACATCTGTTCGCACCCGGGCCTGCTTCGTCGGCTGCGACAGTCCGGCTGCTGAGCCGGCTCCCTGTCGTCGGGACGCTGTTCCAGAATCCCGTCCCCAAATCTCCGCAGCAGCCGGAATCACCGGCTCCAGGTACCGCTCCGACCGACCCAACACGGTCGCCGGCGTTACCCGCTGTGCCAGGCCCGGTCTCAGCGGGCGTTGCGCCGGCTCAGCCTTTGCTCCCGCCCGCCGTGCAAGCGGACTCGGTGATGCAATCACAAAACCGCGCCATCTCGCTGCCTCTTGATGCCGCGCAACAGCGCCGGCTCACTGACGCCGTGATGCGCTCGGTAACCCGGCTCCTGCAGTCTTATAAGCCCGGCGCTGAGGGAGTGGACAAAGCGGCTATCGCTCGCGCAGTCGACAACGCGATCGCCGAAGCGATGAAGACCGCCGGCGCGGTTAGCCGGTACCCGCTGGGAATTGGGAGCGTGCAGCGGCAGCTACCCGACTTGGCGGGAACCAGCAGTCTGGCCACTACCATCGTGGCGCCCGCCGTGGCGCAGGCGGCACAGCAGCTCCGGAACGAGGCTCAGGCGCTGCGCACAACAGACGCCACGAAACAGCGTGATGCAAGCGGCGGTCAGACGCCCGACGTCGTGGGACCAGCCATGGAGCAGGCGGCGCAGCAACTGGCGCAAGCGGCGCGCGCGCTCCGCTCGACGGCTGTGACGCAACAAGCCATCGCCAGCCGCAATCAGGCATTCGCGATGGGAACGGCCATGACGATGGCCCGGAAATCCATAACGGTGCCGCAGGCTCGGGTCATGGCGCTGGCTGCGCACGCCGTGAGAGCGCAAGAATCTGCTGCGTTGAGGCGAGAGCTCGCTGTCACGCTCGCCCAACTCCGTGTGCTGCTGGCACAGCTTTCGCACCTGGTTCACCAGCAAGCCGTGCATACCGTCGTGCACGCGCATCAGCGTTCGGCGCATCGGGCCCGAGCTTCCCGTCCGGCGCGGCCGCGGGACTGAGCCGGGCTTTCCAAATCCGCGGCAGGCGCGGATCGTTGGGCCGGAATGCGGCATAATGACCTCAGTGGCCGATGTAGGTGATCTGCACCGGCCGCTGAGGTCTGCCGATGTCTTCTCCTTACGATTCCACCGAATGCGTTCTGCCGGCCGAACTCGAGTCGCGCTACGGGCGCCTGCGCCACCTGCTCCGGGAGATCGGCAGCGTTGCGGTCGGGCTCAGTGGTGGCGTAGATAGCACACTCCTGCTGCGGGTTGCCCAGGACGAACCCGGGGTACGCGTGGTTGCCGTAGTCGGCGAGTCGGAGGCGTTTCCTGCCGGCGAGGTGGAAGAAGCCGTGCGCCTGGCCGGCGAGATGGGCGCCGAGGTGGTGCGGGTGCGGACGCATGAACTGGCGAATCCGCATTTTGCGGTCAATCGCCCAGACCGGTGCTACCACTGCAAAACCGAACTCTTCGGTGAACTGAAGCGCGTGGCTGCGGATCTCGGCCTGAACGCGGCAGCCGACGGCAGCCACGCGGAGGATGGGCTGGCGGGCGATCACCGGCCAGGATTGGAAGCCGGCGCCGAGCTCCAGGTCCGCAGTCCGCTGCGAGAGGCCGGCTTTACCAAGGCCAATATCCGTGATTTGGCACGGGCGCTTGGCCTCCGGAACTGGGACAAGCCATCGTTTGCCTGCCTCTCCTCGCGATTTCCGTACGGCACCACCATCACGGCGGAACTGCTTGCTCGTCTTGATGCCTGTGAGCAGCTACTCCGCGAGTTGGGATTTCGCCAGTTTCGCGTGCGGCATCACGATACTGTGGCCCGGATTGAGTTGGAACCCGGCGATATTCCGCGCGCCGTAGACCTGCGGGCGACCATTGTTGCGGGGTTTCGCCGCTGTGGTTACACCTATGTCTCTCTAGACCTGGAAGGATACCGGAGCGGCAAAATGAACGATACGCTGACGCTCTTGAGCAAGCCGCCCACTCGTGCTGCAGGCGAGCACGGGTAGCTGCGAAGGTGGACCAACAGCGTATTCGCGAGCTGCTGGAGGCTGTGCGCTCCGGTGAACTTGCGCCGGATGCCGCCCTCGATCGGCTGCGCGCGCTTCCGTTTGAGGATATCGGCTTCGCGCGTCCGGATTCGCACCGCGCCCTGCGCACCGGCTTTCCCGAGGTCGTCTACTGCGAATCGAAAACCCCGGAACAGGTATGCGCCATCCTGCGTGTACTCGCCCGTGACGCTGAGACCGTGATGGCCACGCGAGTCTCGTCGGAGACCGCCGCTCTGGTTCAGCAGGAGTTTGCGGACTGCCGCTGGCATCCTTCAGCACGCATACTCGTGTTGAGCCAGCGGGCCGGAGCTTCCCGGAACGGCAGCAATGGCAGCGTGCTGGTCGTCTCAGCCGGCACATCGGACGAACCGGTAGCCGAGGAGGCTGCCGTTACGGCCGAGACGATGGGCGCGCGTGTGCAGCGGCTGTATGACGTCGGCGTTGCCGGTATCCACCGCCTGTTTGAGCACGTGGACCAGATCTTCGCGGCCTCGGTGATTGTGGTGGTCGCCGGCATGGATGGGGCGCTGGCCTCGGTGATCGGCGGACTTGCCGCGTGCCCCGTCGTGGCCGTACCCACAAGCGTCGGCTACGGCGCGAGCTTCGGCGGCGTTGCGGCGCTGCTTTCGATGCTGAACTCGTGCGCCGCCGGAGTCGCGGTTGTAAACATCGATAACGGCTTCGGAGCCGGATGTCTGGCAGTCCGGATACTGCGCACTGCGGCGGAGGCATTGCCGGAGGTCGCGGTCCAAAGTCCGCCGGTTGACGGTTAGTCTCGATGCCGTTGATGCCTGAGAATCAGGGTGTTCTCGTGCGCATCGCCGCAGCGCTGCTATTCGGCGCGATATCGGGGTTGGCGCTATGGCGTACGGGATCGCGCGACCGTGCCGTTCATCGGAGATGGTTGTATGCGGCCGCAGTCACTATAATCCTCGTCGCAGTTTTCTGGACCGTCGTCTGGCTGGCGCTGGCTGCAGCCAGGCTCAGCTACCCGTTTGAGATGGAGTGGTGCGGCGGCGCCATGAAAGACACGGTGGAGCGTGCGCTGCATGGCCAGCCGATCTACGTGGCGCCGAACCCGGGGTGGTTTCCCTACGAATACATGCCGCTCTACTTCTGGGCTTCCGCGCTGCTGATCCGGCTGACGCACCTGACGGCATTTACCGGGATGCGTCTCATTTCAAGCGTTTCCACTGCAGCATCCGCCGTACTGATGGTCGTTTGGGTGCGGATGCTCAATCCGCGAACACCGGGGCGGCTCCGGTTTACCGACTGGGCGGCGCCGGCTGGGGCCGTCGGCATCTTTATGGCGGCGTACCGCATCACGGGCGCCTGGTACGACACAGAGCGCCTGGATATGCTCTACATTGCGCTGTCTCTGCTTGGCTGCGTGTGGCTGCAGCTCGCGATGACCGCCGACACGCGGCGAAGGTCCACCACGTATGCAGTGCTGAGTGCGGCCGCATTTGCGCTGGCATTCCTTACCAAACAGCAGGCTTCATTGTTCGTCATAGCCTGCGCGCTGGCGCTGCTCTGGCGAGGCAAGCGGCGCCTCGCCGCGCTGTTTAGCGCGGCAAGTGTGCTCCTATCCGGCGTACCACTCTGGCTGATGAACCGGGCATCACACGGCTGGCTCTGGTACTACGCCGTCCACGTGCCGTTGGCCAATGGCACTCAGCCGTCTTTGGCGCGACTGTTTCTGTTTCGCGACGTACCGATGTTTGCGCCTTTGCTGGCGCTGATACTCGTTGGTCTGACCGTGCTGCACAGAGGCGCCGGCGAAGCGAAGTCGGGGCAATCCCTGGCGCTGGCGGCAGCCGCGGCGCTTTCCGCCGCCATCCAGAGTGGCATCAGCCGCGCTCATTTTGGCGGTTACGATAATGTGCTGATCACGGCCTGGGTCTGGACTCCTGTGCTGGCATGCGCGGTGGCGTCAAGGCTGATCGCAGTGGATGCCAAATGGCTGGTGGCGTCGGCAGCGCCTCTGCTGCTGCAGATGCTTGCGTTAACCTATCGGCCGACGGCGCAGCTGCCCACGCCGGCGAACTTCGCCGCGGGGATCCGGTTTGCCGCCACCGTGCGGCGGCTTGAACAGCGCGGCGCGGTGCTGGTGCTGGATCACGGCGGTTTCTCAACGCCGGCGCATTTCCAGTTCATGGCGCTGCATGATGTGAACGCGGCCGATACCGGCGAAATCCGCTCGACCCGACAGGCCATCCGGGATGGCCGTTACGATGTTGTGATCACGGACGCCTACCCGAAGAGCACCGGCCTGCCGCCGGAGCTCGCAGCCAACTACAGCGTGGTGCAGTCGCTCGACATCACCACCGGCTGGTGCCTTACCGGCTACTTGACGCCGGGCCGCGGGCGGCCGGGCTGGCTGCTGATACCCAACCGGGTGCCGCGCGCCAAAGGCGGCCACGGCTCAGGCCCCGAGGTAAGCACGAGCTCCCGGCTGCGATTGCCACCCCAACGCTCATGACTCCTCGCGGTCGATCGTCTGCAGTCTGCTGCATTACCGCGAAGGCTGGGCTGTCGGTGGCGCGGTGACGCCCAGGAAGTTGGCCATCAGCTGCTTTCCGCACGTTGTGAGAACCGATTCGGGATGAAACTGCACGCCTTCAACGGCAAATCTCGTGTGGCGGATACCCATGATTTCACCGGCCTCAGTCTCAGCGGTAACCTCCAGGCAGGAGGGCAGGGTTGCCCGCTCTACAACCAACGAGTGGTACCGGGTAGCGACGAACGGGTTGGGCAGGCCGGCGAATACGCCCGTATCGAAATGGCAGATCTTCGAGGTTTTGCCGTGCATCACGCGCTCATTGCGGATCACGCGGCCGCCGAACGCCTGTCCGATCGCCTGATGGCCGAGGCAGACGCCCAGGATCGGGAAGGTGTTGGCAAAACGCTGCAGCAGGGGCACGCAGATACCGGCCTCATTGGGGGTGCAGGGGCCGGGGGAGAGCACCACACGATCTGGAGCCAATTCTGCGACTTCGTCCAGCGTTATGCGGTCGTTACGAATAACGCGTGGTGGCGAGCCCAACTCACCGAGGTATTGCGCCAGGTTATACGTAAAGCTGTCGTAGTTGTCGATCAGCAGGATCATCGTCTGGTTTGCAGATTGCCGGAACCCAGGGTTCCCATGCCCACAACGGTGGGTTCCTGGTCGAATCCAACGTTCATTGCGGGCCATCACCGGCAGGTAAAGTGCCTGTGAGGCGGGACCTGCATGTCGTAAACTATACCTCTCGGCGCGGCGCTCACCTCAAACGGGTTTTGCTGCGCGAACGCCACAAACCGCGCCGCCGGACGAACGTCAGTGGTGGAGAGAGAGGCTATGCCGGAAGATGAAGAGGTGTCCGTGGGTGACTTGCCGCCTGAAGCGTTTCGGGCGGCCGCGCACCGCACAGTTGACTGGATAGCCGATTACCTGGCGGGCGCCGAGGCATGGCCCGTGCTCTCCAGCGTGACGCCGGGCGAGATTGCCGCGCAACTGCCGCAAAGCGCGCCGGAGAGAGGGCAGCCGCTTGAGGCGATACTGGCCGATTTCCATCGGATTGTGATGCCCGGGATTACGCATTGGAATGCACCCGGCTTCATGGCATATTTCGCAATCAGCGGTTCGGCGCCTGGGATAGTCGGTGAGATGCTGGCAGCCGCGCTCAACGTGAATGCGATGCTCTGGCGGACGTCGCCGGCTGCCACCGAGCTGGAAGAGGTGACGCTGGACTGGCTGCGCCAGTTGATCGGGCTGCAGGATCAGTACCGGGGCGTAATTACCGACACGGCATCGGTGTCGTCTCTGCTGGCGATAACCGCCGCTCGCGAGCGGCTGGGCCTCAACGCGCGGGAGGAAGGGCTGGCCGGCCGGCCCGAAGTTCCGCGACTGCGCCTCTACACGTCGGAGCAGGCCCATTCCTCCATCGACAAGGCTGCCATCATGGTGGGAATCGGGCTCAAGTCGGTGCGGAAAATCCCGGTCGACAGCGCTTTCCGGATGAAGCCTGCCGCGCTTGCGGCCGCCGTGGCGGAGGATCGTGCTGCCGGTTGGCTGCCGTTTTGCGTTGCAGCCACAACCGGCACCACCTCAACGGGCTCCATCGATCCGGTACGGGAGATTGCGGACGTGTGCGCCGACAGCAGCCTCTGGCTGCACGTGGATGGCGCATACGGAGCATCAGCGGCGGTGGTGCCGGAGTTCCGCTGGGTGCTGGATGGCTGCGACCGCGCGGACTCTCTGGTGGTGAACCCGCATAAGTGGCTTTTCACACCGGTGGACTGCTCCGTGCTGTTTGTGCGCAACCCGCAAGACTTCATCAGCACCTTCAGCCTGGTCCCCGAGTATCTGAAGTCGGAGACAGATGTCACAAACTATATGGATTGGGGTGTTCAATTGGGCCGCCGTTTTCGCGCCTTGAAGCTGTGGATGGTGCTGCGCGCATTTGGCGCCGAAGGGCTGCGAGCCAACATCCGGAGCCACATCGCTCTTGCCGCGGAATTTGCAGACCAGATACGCGGTTCGGAACGGTTTGAGTTGACGGCTCCGCCACGGTTGAGCGTGGTCTGTTTCCGCGCCAGGCCTGCCCGTGACTCGACGGGCGACGAGAGTGACGCGATCAACGAAGCCATACTCGCGCGGGTCAATCAGTCGGGCGAGGCGTTTCTCTCTTCAACCCGGCTCAATGGCCGACTTACGCTGCGCCTGGCGATAGGAAACCTCCGTACAGAGCGCCGCCACGTGATGCGCGTGTGGGAGCTTCTGCAAAGCGCAGCGGCCGGATGATCCTTTAGCGCTGAAGTACCTCTGTAAGATCGCGAAGCGTGAACCGGTTGTCGCCAACTTCGCGCAGCCGTGTTGACGCCCGGCTCTAACCGGCGTTCAGCAGCCGCAGAATCTCTTGCTGCTGCGCCTTCGCTTCGGGCGAGCCGGACCCTGGTCGACCCGTATTGTGCAATGCCAGCTTCAAGGGCGTGGAGCCGCTTTTGTTGCAGATTGCCGGGTTTGCCCCAAGTTTCATGAGGGCGCGCACCGCTTCTGCGCAGCGTGTTCGAACGGCGCGGTGCAGTGGCGTGGCGCCATCCATATTCTGGGCGTTCGGATCTGCTCCATGCTCTACCAGCCACTCAATGGTGGCAACTTGCCCTGCAGGATCCCACCGGTGTGAGCCTGGCGAACCAACGGCGGCGGCATGCAGCGGCTCGCTGCCACGCCGGTTCCGCGCTCTTACATTGGCCCCGGCGCGGACCAACGCCTCCGCCATCCTGCATCGATACGAGGCTGCGGCGATATGCAGCGCGGTATCGCCCGCGTAGATCACGTACCCAATCTCTTTGAGGAACAGGTGGTTGGCGCCCGGTTCCTGGCGTGTTGCCCCGAGAAAGAAGGCGGCGGTGGCAGCGTTCGGCGACGCGTGAATCAGCGCGGTGAACTCCGGTTCGTCATCCGCCACAATCGCATCTACAAGCCGTCTGAGTGGTAGTTCTTCCGGCGCCATAACCATGACTCTACCCAACCAGGGCTCGTTACCGGCCGAACGGATCCGTTACACTGCCGGGTCGCCCACCGGGGCCGCATTTCGGGCGAGTCCGTGATCCTTCTCGCGGTCGAACCAGACATACAGCGTGGGCAGCAGGAACCATGCGATTGGCCGTGAAAGCGCGATACCGCCGACAACCACAGCCGCAAGCGGCCTCTCAACCGTGGCTCCGATTCCGGATGTGAGCAGGAATGGTATCAGCGCGAGCACCCCGATCAGGGCGCTCAGCAGCTCGGGGCGCAGGCGCTCAACGGCGCCGTTAACGGCCGCATCGCGCGCGGAGTATCCCTCCTTCCGCCATCGATTGATAAACGAAACCATGATGGTCCCGTTTTGGACGGTGGTGCCGAAGTTTGCGATATAGCCGATGATCGCCGGAACCGATATCGGCAGTCCCATCAAAAGCAGAAGCACGGTGCCGCCGATGATGGCGAGCGGAATCGTTGTCAGCACGACGAGCGAATCTCGCATCGAGCCAAAGCAGGCGTAGACCAGGATGAAGATCAACAGCAGTGAGCCCGGAATCGCCCACTCCAGCGTGGCGAGAGCGTGCTGCAGCTCCTCGATGGCTCCGCCATACTGCAGCGTTATTCCTGGTGGGATCGTCACCTGTCTGGCGATTGCCGCTTTAGCGTCTGCGACCACGCTGCCCACGGATCGGCCCTGGACGTCGGCGAGAACGATCACCTGCCGCTGTGCATTCAGGCGGTCGATGCGCGCCATACCCTGCTTCAACTGGATGCTGGCCACGTCGACCAGCGGCACGTTCTGGCCGTTTGCAGTGGCGACCGTGAGATTCCGGATAGCGTCTACGCTGTTTCTGAACTGCTGCTGCAGCCGCACCTGGATCGCAAACTGCTGCTCTCCGTTGTAAAAGGTGGCGGCCTGGGCGCCACCGATCGCAGATTGAACCACATCCATGACGTCCGAGATGTTGATGCCGTACCGTGCCATAGCCACGCGGTTCGGAACGATGTCCACGTTGTCGATACCGCCGGTCTGCTCGATTCCCACGTCGGCAGCGCCCGGAGTCTTCTGCAGAATCGTGGCGATTTGCTGGGCCTTCTGCAGCATGACCGCCGTGTCGTGGCCCAATACGTTGATGGTGATCGGAGTGTTGAAGCCGGAGATCAACTCGTCGTTTCGCATTTCCAGCTCCTGAGAGAACTGGAAATCGACGCCCGGGAAGTCCTTGACCAGGTTGCGCAGCTGGGATTCGAGCTGGGCTTTGCTGCTGGCTCCAACCCACTGGCGAGGGTCTTTCAGTGGCAGCGAGATTTCCACATTGCTCACCGACTCCGGATCACCGCCCAGCGTCGCGCGACCGCAGTAGCCGATAGCGTGCAGCACGTTTGGATTGGTGATGAACAGGCTCTCGAGCCGGTTTGCGATACGATCGGCTGCTGCCAGAGATATGCTGGTTGGCAGCGTACAGCGGACGCGGAAATTGTTCTCGTCCAGCGTTGGGAGGAACTCGGAACCGGTCATGCTGAAAAGCCACACGCTCATTACGGTAACAAAAAGCCAGACGATGGTGACGCGCCATGGGTGGGCGATGGAGGTGCGCAGTGGCTGGCGGTACCGTTCACGCGACCATGCAACCAGCCGGTTCGGCCGCTCCGACGTACCGGACCGCAGCAGCATCGCACAGAGCGCCGGCGCGATCAAAAACGCCATCAAGACGCTTCCGATCATCGAGAAGACGATGGAGAGCGCAAGCGGAATGAAGAGGCGTCCCTCGATTCCGTTGAGGGCCATGAGCGGCATGAATGCCGCTATAACGATGAGAATTGCGAAGAAGACGGGACGCCCGATTTCCTGCGCTCCGCGCAGAACGGCAGCATCGACGTCTTCGTCGGGGTGTCGGCCTTCCGTTACATTGCGATAGATATTCTCGGTGATCACAATGCTGGCGTCGATCATCATTCCGATGCTGATCGCCAGTCCACCCAGCGAGAGCAGGTTTGCCGAAATACCATCCCGCCACATCAGCAGAAACGCCACCAACAGGCACATGGGCACGGCAAGCGCCGCAACCAGCGCCGCCCGGAAGTTGCTCAGCAGCACGAACAGGATGAGTATCACCAGGATTTCGCCCATGATGAGGGCGTCGCGAACCGTGGCGATACTGTGGTTGATGAGGATGGACTGGTCGTAGAGCGGCACGATCCGCACGTCCGGCGGCAGCTGTTTCTGCAGCTGTTTGAGACGCGCCTTCACCCGGGCAATGACCGCCGCTGTATTGGAACCGAGGCGCAGGATCGTGATACCGGAGACCACTTCTCCCTTTCCGTCTTCGGTTACCGCGCCCTGGCGTACCTCGTGGCCAAGCTCCACATTGGCCACATTCTTGATGAAGACCGGTACACCGTTCCGGGAGGTGAGGACGATATCGCCAATATCCCGGATGTTGGAGACGAGCCCCACGCCGCGAACGATATACTGGAGGCCTCCGTGACTGACGAAGTTGCCGCCGGCATTCTGGTCATTCTTCTGGATGGCATTCATCACATCATCCACACTCACGCCGTAGGCGCGCAGCTTGCCGGGATCCAGAAGCACCTGATACTGCTTGAGATAGCCGCCAAACGACAGGTTGTCGGCCACACCGGGCACGGTCTTCAGGGCCGGTGTGACGATCCAGTCCTGCATCGTACGGAGCTGCATGGCAGTTCGCTGCGGACTCTTGAGGGCGTAGATGAAGATCTGCCCTGTGCCGGTGTCGTTCGGGCCCATCGTGGGCACGATCCCGGGTGGCATACCGATGCCCTGGATCTGTTGAAAGACCTGATCGCGCGCCCAGTAGACATCGGTATTGTCGTTGAAGTAGACCGTGACGACCGAGATGCCGAACTTTGAAAGCGAACTGATCTTCTGTGCGTCGGGAATGCCTTCCAGCGCCACCTCCAGTGGGTGGGTTACCAGCTTCTCAACCTCCTCGCTGGCCATTCCGGGCGCATCCGTATCCACCTCCACGCGGACAGGCGTGATGTCGGGAAACGCATCCACGTTCAAGCTGCGCAGGGCGACGATGCCGCCGGCGATAAGGAGTACTGCGATCGCAATCGCCAGGAACTTCTGGCGAAGCATGCCGGCCAGTAGTCGGTCGATCATGCCGCCGATCCCTTCTCCGTTGCCAACTCCTGCTGTTCATTTTCAAGCAGCACGTTGCCGGAGGTAACCACGCGGTCGCCGGGCGAGATGCCGCTGTATACGGGCACGTCACCGCTCACCGATGCTCCAACGCGCACCGCCCGCTTCACAAAGGTATCCGCCGCAACCTCCACAAAAACAACTGTCTGTTCACCCTCCAGCAGCACAGCGTCGGCCGGAATCGCGAGCCGGCGGCTGGCCGATCTCGGATGGATACTGACGGTAGCAAACATGCCCGGACGTAAAAGCCAGTCGGGATTGCTGATCTCGGTGACCACGCCGGCGGTTCGCGTGTTCGGGTCTACCGAGTTCCCCACATACTTCACGACGCCGGTAAAGGTGCTGTTCGGCAGCGCCGTCACGGTGGCCGTTATGGGGTCTCCGGTTGCGATCGATGGAAGATCGTGCTCGTAAACCTGGGCGTTGACATAAACTCGCGCCAGATTCACAACCCTGGCAAGCGGTGTTGATGTATCGGTGAGCTGGCCAACCACCATATTCGGTTCGGTGAGGATGCCCTCCATGGGCGATACCACGGGCACAACCACATGGCCAGCCGCCAACTGCATCATTGCCTGGCCCGGTTGAATGCCGTAGAGGCGAAGCGTCTGCGCCGCGCCCTGAACGGCCAACTGCGCCTCGGCGTCGCTGTCTTCAGCCGTCTGAAGCGCCTGGGAGACCGGTATGCCGGATTTGTGCACCAGCTGCGCTCGAGCCAGCTCCTTCCGCGTGGCGCCCAGCGTGATCAAGTCGCTCTGATACTGATGTCGGTCTTGCTGGAGTTTGGACTCTGCAGCTTGCAGCGACGCCGTCCCGTTGAGATTGGCGCGCTGGATGCTTTTCTGTCGGGCAAGCTCCTGATTGGCCAGCGTATCCTGCACCTGATCCTGGTTGCGGGCTGAGAGAGCCGTATTGTAAGCCGTTTGGGCATCCTCGAGGTTCTGGAGCGAGAAGACGCCCGCCCTGTAGAGGGTCTTCGTGCGATCCAGATTCTGATGGGCGCTGTTGAGGGCAACAAGGGCCTGTTGGAGTGCGGCGTGTGCCTGTGCGTAGGCATTCTGGGCATCCTCCAGAGGCTTCTGCGTAATCTCGCCCAACGACACCAGCTTTTGGGTGTTATTCAGCGTAAGGCCGTCGAGCGCAAGTTGAGCCTGATCGCCTTTTACCGCTGCCTGTGCGGCGGCCTGCGCGCGCTGAGCATCCTCGACGCTCTGCTCGCTCAGCATTCCATAGGCCGCCAGCTTGCGCTGCTGCTGCAATTGGTCTGCCGTGAGATGCTCGTGGCTGAGCGCCTGCTGATACGCAGCCTCAGCATTGGCAAGGTCCACGGAATCGACCGTGCAGAGCACCTGGCCGACGCGGACGTGGTCGCCCTTCTTCACCAGCACCGCGTTGATGCGCCCGGGCAGCCGGGAAAGCACCTGAACGGACCCGGTATCGGTGGCTGTAATCTGGCCCGTAGGGCGGATGGTTGCTGCCAACGGATTGAGGCCGGCCACCGCCGTGCTGATGCCGGCCAGGTGCATTGCATTGGCGTCGAGCTTGAGCGCCGTACCGGTTTTGAACGCCACGAGCGTCGCTCCAGAATCGCCGTTTCCGGACGCCGGCGGCGCTGCATTTCGATGGCAGCCGCTGAGCGCCGGTGCGGCGAGCAGCGTAACCAGAACTGCGAAGGCGGATTTCCTGAGTGATTGCGAGTTGTGATTGCGAGCCTGATTGACCATCGAAATCTCCCGAGGCCGCGGTGGCTTACCGCGGCGGCGGCGCTGCGCCGAAGCGCAGCTTACCGGTTGCAGCCAGAATCTCGTCACGCGCCTTGTACAGCGCGAGAAGGTTGGTAACGAATCCGTTGCGGGCGTTGCGAAGGGTGTTCTGGGCGTCTATCACCGGCAAAATGCCGGTAGCGCCCTGCTTGTAACCGGTTTCCGCCATACCCAGCAGCGTTTCAGACGGATTGAGAATGTCGGCCTGGTAACTGAGCGACTGCCGGCGTGCGGTAACGAAATCGGTATACGCCTGCGCTACCTGCTGCGCTACCTGCTGCCGGAGTTGCGTTTCCAGTGCGCCCGCCTGACGCTGGGATGCCTCGGCAGAGCGGATGCTGTGATGGATGCTGCCGAGATCAAAGAGCGGCAGGCTCACGGCAAGCATCACCGTATCCTGGCCCTGATCGAGGGAGCGGCTGTAGTTCACGCTGGTATCGGGATACTGCGACGCTCTGGCCTGATCAACGCCGTACCGTGCAACCCGTACGGCCTGGTCGGCCGACTGGATGGCCGGCCGGTTCTGCAAGGCGAGGCGGGTGAGCTCAGGCAGCCCCGGCAAGCCCGGCAGCAAGTCCGGCGTTTGCGCGGTTTCCACAAGGCTGTCGGCCGGCATAACCGGCGCCATCGGCGGCCGCGCCAGAATGGTGTTCAGCGCCGCCAGCGCAGACTTCTCCGCGCCCTGCGCCTGAAGCACCGCCTGCTGTGCGTTGGCTACATCAATGCCGGCGCGCACCACGTCGATCTTCGGCGATGCTCCAGCCTGCAGCTGAACCTTGGTCAGATCGAAGGTCTTCTGCACGTCGCCAAGGGTCTCCATGGAGATCTGCGTCTGTCCCTTTGCAGCCACGTACGCCCAGTAGGCATCGCGGATCTGCTGGCGCAGGCCCAGAATGGTCTCCTGATACTGGTACCGCGTGCTATAGAACGCAGCGTGGGCGCCGGCGGCCTGATACCGGTGCTGGCCGCTTGTATCCAGGCTCTCGCCGACATTGAAGAAGGTGTCGGTAGAGGCGCCGCTGATGGTTGGCGACGTGCTGGTGCCGGTGGCGTAGCTCAGTGACAGGTTCGGGTTGGGAATAGCTGCCAAAGATTGCCACGTATCGTGTGCGGCGTTCACACCGGCGAGAGCCGCTGCCGAGGCCGGGTTTGCCGCCAGGCCGATGCGCTCGGCGTCGGCCTCCGTCAGCCGGCTCGGCATCGCAGCCGCGGTCGCCCCGGCTGGAGGCACGGTTTGTGCGCCGGCCAACGGCGCAAACGCCAGTGCTAGTGCCACACACACAGAGTTAGCCAGATTCTTCATGGTGATCCGCTCCTTATGGGTCTGCCCTCTCAATCACGACGTCACGATTTGGTGCGGCTGTTAGGCCGCTGCCGATTCGTGACGCTTATCGCGCAATCGCGGTTAGGATAGCAGTCGCACGGGAAGGTGCGGGCAAACTTAACAGATTCTTTGGAACGGTGGATTTGCGCGAACATGCCGGGTTTCGGCACCGCGCCCCGCAACAGGAGTCACACGAAAGGCCGGTCGGCACGCTCGCTTGAACGCAGCCTGCGTCCAAACCTGTGCCGGGGCCGAAGCGATTCCGTCAGGCGGCTGGAGGACCGCGCGAAGCGGCCGGGGAAAGACGCCGGGATGTCAAGCTCACGGCGCCGGCTGCGGCACTGTTTGCCGCCGGTGGAACTACGTGGAAACGGGCGGGAGCCATTGCCGGTGATACGGCGCTGGCTTGCCACTCGCAATAAGGGCACGGTCCGATTGGCGCCTCAATGGGCGACCCGACAGCGGCTGAACCGTGGCGAGGCGGCGGTGGGGTTTTGCGCGCGAAGTCACCGTGCGTGTGCATGGCGGCTCCAACCGTGCTTAACAGCAGGTAAAGAACCGCTACAAACGCGCCGGCCGTCCGCTTTCGCCGCAGATTGTGCATAAGCCTCGCCGCAGAGCCGCGCGGATTGAATCTGCCGGCGGCGTCTGGCAGGATTATACACGATGCGCAGGCACTCCTCCTCCTTGCGCGCCGCCTCATCTGAAACCGGACCGAGGGCGCGAGTTATCCGCGGGTTTTCGAAACGAGCGGCAGAGGCGCTAACTCCACACGGGGACCCGGAGACGACTGGGGCAGTTTGTGTGGCCGATGATGCGCCGCAGATGCCCGACGGCCAGGGCGGACCAATGCTTCGGGCTACCTACTGTCCAATAGGGCCGCCGGCGCGTCTGTGCGCGCGAACGGACGCTTGGGCCACACAGCCTCATTCATTGCTCAGAAGGGGCTGTGCCGGCCCGGTGGCGGCGCAGATGTCAGCTCATTCGCCAGATAGAGCCTGCGTGCCGGACCGTCAAGAATGAGAACGGGCACGGAGCGCCAGAACGGCGCGTCGATCTGCGCTGCTGGATCCTTGCCGTCCGGACCTGCCATGATTGCCAACAGGTCGACCCAGTGGAAGTTGTCGACGTGCACTTCGCCCACACGTACCATCCGTCTCGGCGTTGCTCCGGCAAGCCCCCTGCGCGGCACCACCATGTGGGTACCGCCGAACGTCAAGGAAAAGCTCGCCGGCTTGTCATCGACCGTGGCCGGATAGGAGCATCCACCGCCGTAACCGGTACGGATCGGAACCGAGTCGCGTACGCGATAGCCTCCATGAAGAAGGAACGCCCGCAGCGGTCGATTGCCGCCCCATATGGTAACGTTCTGGCGTTGGTAGTCAACCGACAGGATGACCTGCGAAAGCAAATCCCAGCCGATCGCCCCATCGCATCCGTTTGGCCACGCGGCGTGCCCCGTGACGGGCAGCCGGCCCCATGGTACGCGGAGCCCGCCGATTGACAACTTTGCAGCGCACCTCCCGGCCCAGCCGTACCGCACAAATTGCGGATCCGCCTGAACGCGCAGGTTGAGACGGCGCGCCGCTGCGCTGGTTATATACGTCGCTTCTTCGGAGGGTTCGATGGCCAGCCAGCAGCGCCGGCCCGCGATTCGTACATTGATGGCTACAAGTCCATCTTCACCGCGAATCGCATAGGGGACCGTCGCCCGCAGATGCGGCACAGCGACGCGCATCATGCCGTTCGACGAATAGTTCGCGCAGCCGCCGGCCGCTGCCAGCGCCGTGGCGAGGAGCCATTGCGCCCTAAGCCGCCGTGGTCTGCGAACGACGCACGCGCTCCACGACCTGGCGCGGTGGCGCTCTAGCGGCGCGTGGTTGTTATCCGTATAGGTACTCTCCGGTGCGGTTTCCTACCAAATCCTGGGTGTACGAAATCGAGTACGGGTTCGAGCCGGTCCGCGTTTCCGACGTCAGGCGGCTTCCCTTGCCCTGACAGTCATCGCCCGGAATCTGGGTGCGCCAAATCGTAACGTGCCTCCGCTGCGAACCAGTAAGATTTGCTTCTTGCAACAACCACGCGTTGAGCATGTGCGGCGGCACGGTCGCCTTCGGCCCACTCCTCGTCCGCCATGGCCAGCCTGATCGCATCGTCACCTGGGCCGCCGCTCAGGTGCGCCGCCGCGAACGCAGCGGCCGCGCGATGCTCGCCGAGCACGCTCAGGTCGCCGACCACCATCGTAATTCGTCCGGCGTCGGTTGGATCTCGATAACATGCAGCCCTGTCCGCTTCGAGAGTACGCTGCCAGTGTAGGCGCATCAGGAACATCGATGCTGCGATGTAGCCGGCAGTGACCAGGACCGCTGCGGCGGCGAAGGCTCCATACGCCCGCATGAAGCGCCGCCAAGTGTTAGAAGCCATTGTACAGTATCCCGAAGGTGTCCTCGATCAACCTGGCAACGCCGCATGCTGCCTCGACCTTGTGCTGCTGTATAATGAGGCCGACGCGGCCATCTGGATGGTTCCCGCCACGTGCGGTCCACTCATTCTAACGATCTTGCCCGCGACAGACGCCCTCCATCGCCGTGTTGGCGCCCTGCCAGTCGACGACGGCTGCCACAACCGTGGGCGCCACGGTCACCACGCCGATCCACCGGACAGGCCCGGTCCAAATCTCGCGCATGCCATCGCCGGCGGAATCGACCAGGTATTTGAGTCATTCGGGGGGTCGCCCGGTGGGGTCGGCGCCGTCCATTGGCTCACCCGCGCAATACGCATACGGAATCTGGTCCAGCATGCTGTCGCGGCTGGCGAACCGCCCAACCTGCGGGTCGTAATACCGCGCGCCAACGTGCTGCAGCCCGGCGTCGCCGTCGCTCTGGTAGGCCCAGTCGCCGGCGAAGTTGTATGGGCTGGAAGTTGAGCCGCTGCTCGCGATCGTGTTGCCAAACGCATCGAAGTCCTGTGTGGCCGTGGCTGTGCCGGAGCTGTTGGTTTCGGCGCGGGTGGATCCCAGCGCGTCGAATGCCGGGTATTCCCTGTTGCGGCGCAGCAGGTCGTTACCAAGGGTGTACGCTGCCGTGAACGTGCTGCCCTGCATTTCGGTTACCGGCGCGCCGCCGGCGTACTGCGTGGAGGTGGTGGTGCCTGAAGCGGTACGGCTCACGCGCCGGCCCAAATCCACAGCCAAAGTGAGCACAGCGCGGCTGGACGCGCACGGCCTCATTGAGTTCCTCCGTCAGGCGGATCCTCCGTTAACCACATGCACCAGCACACGCCGAACGCGGCGCTTAGCCAGCGCGCCGGCGTCCCCTGGTGGGCCACGGCGACCCAGCAAAACATGACCACAATTACGACAACAACGGCGACGGACGCGATACCGAGCAGGGTTACGTGCGGACGCATGCGCGGCACCGCCCAGCACCCCACGGCAAGACCGAGCCCCGCGGGGGCAAGGATGCCTCCGAAACGGTAGCCGCGCGAGGAAAGCACGAAAGCGATGGCCGCGAGGACCAGTGGGGCGATGAGCCGCGGCCCTAGCCACGCCGTACGCCGCGCGGCCGCTGCCAGAACGCCCCTGGCCGCGAGGCGCGCCATTATAGGAGTATCACGACGACGACGATTTCACCAACCTCCTCAAACTCAGCCGCCTCTGCTGCTCCAGCAGCGACCTCCGCAGCGTCTCCAGCTAAGGCGGCAGTGTCTCCGCCACCGGCCCCCTCAATCGCCGGCTCGGGCGTCGGCGCTTAAACACTCGGCGGCGGTGGAATATCAGGAAAGAACTTCGGCTTTAGCCACATGTGCCACGAGCCCCGACCGGCTATTCCACCGATGACGGCCCCCGCCGCTCCACCAAATCCGGCGACGCCCCCAATAGCCCAACCGGTCGTCCATAAGAACTCTGCGAGCCACTCGGCGTTTTGAGCGGACCGCCCGCTCGGATCCACCCAGCCCACCGGTTCGCCCCCACAATACGCATACGGAATCTGGTCCAGCATGCTGTCGCGACTGGCGAACCGGCCGAACTGCGGATCGTAATACCGAGCGCCTACATGCTGCAGCCCGGCGTCGCCGTCGCTCTGGTAGGCCCAGTCGCCGGCGAAGTTGTATGGGCTCGAAGTTGAGCCGCTGCTCGCGATCGTGTTGCCAAACGCATCGAAGTCCTGTGTGGCCGTGGCTGTGCCGGAGCTGTTGGTTTCGGCGCGTGCGGAGCCGAGGCCATCGAATGCGGGATACTCGCCGTTACGCCGGAGCAGGTCGTTGCCGACGGTGTAAGCTGCCGTGAACGTGCTGCCCTGCATTTCGGTTACCGGCGCGCCGCCGGCGTACTGCGTGGAGGTGGTGGTGCCCGAAGCGGCACGGCTCACACGGCGGCCGAGAGCGTCATAGCCGAATCCGGTCACCGCGGTGCCGTTTTCGGGTGCGCGACGTGTCTCGAGTTGGTGTCGGAGGTCGCCGGGACTCGGTCTCACCGGGTCGCCTCGACGGACGGTGCCGTCAACCAAATGCACAAGCACAACAAGAACGTCGTATCCAGCCACCGTTCCGGACTCGCGCGGGCAGTGGCTGCCAGGGCGGAATACCCGACCACCAACGCGACGGTAAGAATGGTGGACACCAAACCGAATAGGAAGCGCTCGCGCGCGGCCTGCATCCGATCAATAGCCGAGGACATAAGCGGCGCGATCCCGCAGCCAGCGGCAAGCCCAGCCGCCGCGGGGCCCAAGCTGTCTCCGAGGCGGTAGCCAGACCCAGAAAGGACACGAGCGATAACCGCGAGTAGTATCGGGGTCGCGAGCCGCGGGCCGAGCCGGGCAGTGCGCCGCCCAGCAGCTGCTAAAGCGGCGCCGATCTTGGGGCTCGCCATTACAACAGTATCACGACGATGACTATCTCGCCGGCCTCTTCGAGCTCGGCCGCCTCTGCGGCCCCGGCAGCGACTTCCGCAGCATCGCCAGCCAAGGCGGCGGTGTCTCCCCCACTGGCCCCCTCAATCGCCGGCTCGGGCGTCGGTCCTTCAATGGCGGGCGGCGCTGGAATCTTAGGAAAGAACCGAGGCTGTACCCACAGGTGCCAAGAGCCCTGACCGGCTACAGCGCCGATGACGGTCCCAGGCACGCCGGGGAACGCAACGTTGCCCAGACCACCCCAAAGACCGATCCAGATCCACTGGAGGAAGGGCTCCCATTCTTGAACCGACCGTCCGCTCGGATCCACGAAACCGTTCGGTTCGCCACCGCAATACGCGTACGGTATCTGGTCCAGCATGCTGTCGCGACTGGCGAACCGCCCGACCTGCGGGTCGTAATACCTGGCGCCTACATGCTGTAACCCCGCGTCGCCGTCGCTCTGGTAGGCCCAATCTCCAGCGAAGTTGTACGGACTCGATGTTGAGCCGCTGCTGGCGATGGTGTTGCCGAACGCATCATAATCCTGCGTCGCCGTGGCCGTGCCGGAGCTGTTGGTTTCGACGCGGGCGGAGCGACCCGAGCCGAGATCGGGGGTGGATGTCACTGGCCCCTTCAGACGCTCAGACCCCGGCCAGCGCGCTGCGTTCTTCACCGAACCAAAAGTCCGCCGATGGTAATAAGCCAGAAGACGATGCAGGCGACGTGAAAGACGAGGCACCCCACCATCAGCGTGCGGATGAACGCGTTCCAAGCCGGGATACCGGGCCAGCGTCGTACCAGTAATCGAATCGGCGGCACAAAGTACCCCATCACGTCAGGATTAAACCTATGATAAACGTAACCCAGGACAATCGCCATTGGTGTACCGACCAACCACAAAACTCCTATTCTCCCCTCAACTCCGGCAAATGAACGTTGGCTGCGATGCATCCACGCGTCCAGCCCGCTCATTACACCCACCATCGGCATCCAATAGAATGCGACGGCTAGTGCCGATCGCAAGCGTTCTCGACGGCTGCGCGGTGCGCCAGCGGCCGGAGCCGGGAACCGGCTCCGGCGACGGGGCTCCGCACCGGTCAATGGGTCCAATCCCAGACGGCGGCCGCCGCGATAAGCCCGACACCAGCGCCGATGGCTCCGCCTATTAGGAGGCCCTCCGGTCCGAGGAATACGCCTACCTCCGCGCCCTCCTCTGCCCCACCGACGACGCCGCCTATAACCTCTCCGCCCTCCCCGATCCCTACCTCTGTACCGACACCTATTTCGGGACCCGGGTCGTCCGCCGCGGGAGGTCTTGGGCCGGCCTTGGGATTGAGCGGTCTCCACAACGGCCGACCTGGGAACCAAATCCTCCCTCCGATCGTTGCGCCGACGGAAGCCCCCCAGCCGCCGGTGATGAAGGTGGTGCCGGCTTCAAACGCGCCCTGAAAATTAGCGGTCCAGTCAGTCGCCTTCCGTCCGCTCGGATCCACGAAATCGTTCGGTTCGCCACCACAATACGCGTACGGTATCTGGTCCAGCATGCTGTCGCGGCTGGCGAACCTCCCAACCTGCGGGTCGTAGTAGCGTGCCCCGACGTGCTGCAGTCCGGCATCGCCGTCGCTCTGGTAGGCCCAGTCGCCGGCGAAGTTGTACGGGCTCGAAGTTGAGCCGCTGCTAGCGATCGTGTTGCCAAACGCATCGAAATCCTGCGTGGCGGTGGCTGTGCCGGAACTGTTGGTTTCGGCGCGGGCAGAGCCGAGGCCATCGAATGCGGGGTACTCGCCGTTGCGCCGGAGCAGGTCGTTACCTATGGTGTACGCGGCAGTAAAGGTGCTCCCCTGCGTTTCCGTTACCGGCGCGCCGCCGGCGTACTGCGTGGAGGTGGTGGT